>NZ_JBGFGP010000176.1:0-332545 GCF_041224545.1 Sedimentitalea sp. XS_ASV28
CCCACATTTCCCAAGTAAGGCGCTGATTTCGCTGTCCTGACCATTATATTTCCTATATAAAACATGGTGTTGAAGGCTGCGAGGGGCGCGTTTTATGGATCACCCAGAGGGTGCGGGCTTGCAACGGGCAGATCGGGTGGATTTCGACCCTCGCGTGCGGCTGGAATTTCGCGGCACGCAGCTCAGTTCCGACGGCGGCCTTCTGGTGATGCGCGAGCTTGATGACGCGCTCGGGTTGTCCGATTTGGCGTCAGCGGCGCTGCGCGATACTCGCTCTGGCAAGAACACGGTCCATCGGCTCGACGGCCTGTTCCGGCAATCAGTCTTTGGGCGGCTGGCCGGATACGAGGATGTCAACGACGCCAACCGTCTCGCCTGCGATCCGGTCATGCGCCAAGTTGTCGGCGGCAGAGCGGTCGATGCACAAGCGGCCTCGGCATCGCAGATGGGACGGTTCGAGACCGAGACGCTGGCTCTGGCCGGGAACCGTGCCGCGCTGGCCGACCTGAACGGGCAATGGATCGACCGGTTCCATGACCGTAACGGGCTGAAGTACATCGTTCTGGACATGGACAGCTCGGTCAGCCCGACCCATGGCGACCAGGAAGGGTCCGCCTGGAATGGCCATTTCGACTGTAGCTGCTATCACCCCAACTTTCTGTTCAACCAGTTCGGGATGCTGGAACGCTGCGCCCTGCGCCATGGCAACGTCCACAGCGCCGATGGCTGGCGTGATGTTCTCGACCCCGTCATTGCGCGCTACGCGGAGCGCGACCTTGGTGGCAGGTTCTTCCGGGCCGATGCTGCCTACGCGATCCCGGCGATCTATGAGCGATTGGAAGAAGCGCGGTTCTTCTACGCCATCCGGCTGCCCGCAAACGCGGTCCTCAAGGACAAGATCGCGCATCGGCTAACGCGCCCTGTCGGGCGGCCGTCACTGACCAAGGTCAAGCGGTTCTTCGAGGAATTCGAGTATCAGGCGGCGTCCTGGGACAAGGAACGCCGGGTGATCGCCAAGATCGAATGGCATCCGGGCGAACTGTTCCCGCGTTTCGGCTTCATCGTCACCAACCTGCCGATGGAGCCGGACTGGGTGGTGCGGTTCTACAACCAGCGCGGCACCGCCGAGCAGCACATCAAAGAGGGCAAATACGCCTTTCGCTGGACGCGGCTGTCGTGCCGGAAGTTCCGCGACAATGAGGTGCGGCTGCAACTGCACGCCCTGGCGTACAACCTGGCCACCTTCTTGCGCTGCATCGAGCTGCCCGAGGCCATGGCCGACTGGTCGTTGACCAGCCTGCAACTGAAGCTGATCAAGATCGGGGCACGTGTGGTCCGTCACGCCCGCACCATCACCTTCCAGCTGGCCGAGGTCGCTGTCACCGGCACGATGGTACGCGCCATCCTCGCCGCTATCCGCCGATTGCGAGCGCCACCGCTATGCGCATGATCGCGATCCACGCTCAAACTGAACGAAAGCGGCTGGACAGATCTGTCCGCTGCGCTGAAAAACGCCGCCCCTGGGCAAGGAAACAGCGGCTTCGCGGTCTGATCCGTCCAGATCCAGCAGTCTGCGCGACCGCAGGTGCCGCTTGCGGCAGAAAATCCTTGTCTAGCGCTCGGATACAGGCGATCTTCACCTCAAACGACACGCCACTTGGGGAATGCAGGGTCATTTCAAGATGAACGATACCTGCCCCCGACATCCGGGAGCAGGGTTGGCTTGATCCCCGCGTCAGGGGCGCTTCATCTTGCAGGTGGTCGCGCTGTCCATGGCCGCCATTTCGACGGTGTTGACCGCAACCGGACCGAATTCGGAGTTGTCGAGATCGATCTGCACGCCTTCATTGGTATGCGCCAGGATATGCACATCCTGGATGGCCTGATGATCCTGCGGGCGGATGAAGACCTTGCCGCCCCAGATCGAGTCGTGCTCCATCCCCTCGAGGGCATTTGCGACCGCGACAACATCATCTGCGGTGCCTGCCTGATCGATGGCCTTGGCCAGCATTTCGATCACGTTGGTGATACGCGGTTGCGACACATCGGACTCGGGATATTTTTCCCGGAACGCGGTGAAATATTCGATCGCTTTCTCTTCGGGCGGGTTCAGCTTGCCTTCGGACACCTGCATCAGGATGCCCTTGCCGCTTTCGCCAAAGGCCGCGGTGATGCCATCCGAACCGGCATAATAGTTGAAGATCGGTCCGGTATAGCCGTTCTCGATCACCGCCTTGCCCAGGCCGAGCATGTCCGACCCCCAATTGCCGGTGATCACCGCATTCGCCTCGGACGCGACGATCTTGCGGGCATAGGGCGTGAAATCCTTGACCTTGCCGATGGGGTGCAGCTCGTTGCCGACGATCTCGATGTCAGGCCGCTTTTCGCCAAGCATCTCCACGGCGGCAGATGCGACCGCCTTGCCGAAGGAATAATCCTGCCCGATGATATAGACCTTGGTGATGTCGTCGCTCTGCGCGATCACGTCGGTCAGCGCATCCATCTTGATGTCGGCATTGGCATCGAACCGGAAATGCCAGAAATTGCACTTGTCATTGGTCAGCGCCGGATCGACCGCAGAATAGTTCAGGAACAGCACGCGGCTGTCGGGATTGCGCCTGTTGTGCTTGTCGATGGCTTCCGTCAGGGCGTTGGCAACGCCCGAACTGTTGCCCTGAACGATGTACCGGATGCCCTGGTCGATGGCGACCTGAAGCTGGATGAGGGATTCCTTGGGGCTGATCTTGTTGTCAAAGCCCACGATCTCGAACATGTCGCCATCCAGCACGCCGCCCTTGTCGTTGACGAGATACTGCGCCGCGAACTCATACTGGTTCAGCCCGTTCGTCCCGGTGCTCGCAAATGGCCCCGACAGCGGGTCGATGAACGCGATCTTGATATTCTCGGCAAATGCCGCGCCTGCACCGATGGCCAGTGCCAGAACGCTGGACACACCTATCCTGGTGGTTATGCGCATGTAATTTCCTCCCTATCACACGGCCTGATGTTTCCATTTCTTCTTTTTCTTGAGTCAGGCACTGATCGAAGAGTTGCATATCATCAGTCAAAGTCAAGCGTTCTGCGCCGCATCACGTCACGTCATGAGCGATGAGACGGAATGGTTAAAATACGCGCCGCAATGGAGTGATGTGCACATAATTTAAGCGCCAAAAATCCACACTCCGGGCTTCAATGTTTGCTTTATAAATTGCTAATAAGGCGTTGTAAAAAAGGTATTAATATATTGGTTTGCGTGTGACCTTTCGGGGCGGTGATCATTTTTTGAAACCGCAATCGGTCCGGTTGATGATCAGCCGTACGACAAGTCAGGGCTGCAAACATGGGGCGAGTTCGGCTGGGAATCACACAATCACTGCTTGTTGCTCATGGCCTGTGTATTCCGCAATGCAAAACTATATTCCACTCTTTTCGCCCCGATTCTTCGACCCCTTGCTATGGCGCGCGGCGGCAACTCAGAGCCTCGGCGGCACGGATCAGATTCGGCGCATAATGTTGCTCCAATTGCTTCTTCTTGACGTGGAATGCCGGTCCTCCGACGTTCAACCCGTAGACCCGCGCGCCATTCAGAGAATAGACCGGAACCGCGATACCGTTCACATCCGGGCGCCAGTCACCGTAGCCGGTGCAGTATCCGTTTGACTCGTATTCCTGGAGAGCGCGTTCCAGGCTGGCGTGACGCGCCTCCTGCCCGTCCGGATCCAGCCGGTCGGCCTCGGCCAGTGCCGCTGCGCGGTCTTCGCTGCTCATCCCGGCCAGGATCGACCGCCCCATCGCCGAGCGAAACAGGGGCAGTCTCGACCCTACATGCATGGTGAGCGAAATCTCTTCGCGCGACCGCTGCACCGCCACATAGACCGCATCCATCCGATGCCGTTCCGCCAACGCGCAGGTGATGTAGGAATTCGGCCCGTTGCGCAGTTCACGCATTGCATCCGCCGCACGCTCGCCGATCTCCATGCCCGACAACACGCCATAGCCCAATTGCAGCACGCCCGCACTCAACCGATAGCTGCCTGTGCGCGGGTCCGCGACAAGATAGTCCAGCTTGCACAGCGTATGCGTCAGGCGCGACACCGTCGGTTTCGGCAGGCCGGTGCGTTCCGAGATGTCGGTATTCGTCAGGTCGGTTTCGTTTGGGCGAAAACACCGCAGCACGTCGAGACCGCGCGCAAGGGCGGTGACAAAGTTCCTGTCCTTGTCTTCGTCGAGACTTGCGCTGAATTCCGTTTCCGGCATGTCGCCCCCTCTCCCAATCGCTACCGGTACATCCTATGTCGACAGCGCCTTCAGACCATGATCTGCAAAAACGGGAACGTATTGTCCGACCTTCATGGCGCGTTCCGGATTGCTGGCATTGCCGTCCAGCGCCCGTTTCAGAACACCCTGGATGATGGCCGCCATGCGGAAGAAGCAGAAAGACAGGTAAAAGCCGAAATTGTCGATCCCGGGCAATCCGCGGCGCTCGCAATAACGGGCGATGAACTCGGCATCGGATGGCAGACCCAAGGCCTTGCGATCCACACCGGCCAGCCCGCGCCCTTCGCGCCCCGGCGGCATCTGCCACTGCATGATGACCGATGCGAGATCCGCAAACGGGTGTCCGATCGTCGATAGCTCCCAATCGAGCACCGCCAGGCATGTCGAACCGTTCTTGTCGAAAATCATGTTGTCCAGACGATAATCGCCATGCACGAGGCTGCGCTGCCCGTCGTCTTCCGGCATCTTCTCGACCAGCTCCCGCATCAAGGCGTCCATCGCCGGAACCGGATCGGTTTCCGAGGCGCGGTACTGTTTTGACCAGCGTTCGACCTGCCGCTGAAAGTAGTTGCCCGGAGGCCCGTAATCGGACAGGCCCACGGCGTCGATATCGACCATGTGAAGCGCCGCAAGCACCCGGTTCATGTCGTCGATCACGCCGCTGCGCACGTCTTTCGCGACATCCGGCATGGTGGGTTCGTTGAAATTGCGCCCGTCCACGTGATCCATCACGTAGAACATCGATCCGATCACGCTCTCATCGTCACATAACAGGTGCATCCGGGCCACCGGAACGTCGGTGTCCGCCAATGCCTTCTGAACACGGAATTCGCGGTCCACCGCATGTGCGGATTTCAGCAGCGTTCCCGGCGGCTTGCGCCGCAGCACATAGTTCCGCTCGGGCGTCTTGAGCAGGAAGGTCGGGTTGCTTTGCCCTGTCTCGAACTTCTGCGCGGTCAGAGGGCCTGCAAAGTCCGGAAGATGCTGGCCGAGATAGGCACTTACGGCGTCAAGGTCGAGTGTCTGCGTTTCATGTGTCATGATCGCTCCTCAGCTGAAGGTCAGCAGTTTTGCCTGCTCGGGGGTGGCAAAATGCGGGGTTGCGTTGAACTCATGCAGCAGAAAGGTGCCGGAGTTGAAGAAAAAGCGGGTCCACGAGGTGTTCTTGACCTGAAGGTTCAGTGCGATCATCTGCGCATCGGGCGCGTCCAGACAGGATTTGACCAGGGCGCCAATCGGCCCGCCCGAGCTGATCACCAGCACCCGCCGTGCCGGGCCGTCTGTCGCAAACTGTCGTGCGCTCTCGACCCGCTCCGAGAAGTCTTTCCAGCTTTCGCGCGCCCCGGACAGCCCCCCGGCCTGCCAGTCCAGAATGGTTTCGCGCAGCGTGCGGAAATGCGTCTTGCGATCATGGCGCACCGGATCGGGAACATCGCCGTTGAACCGCACGGAGAGCAGGTCGTGGAAATCGTATTCGTTGAATCCCGCGTGCTGCTCGGGCGGGTTGTCAAACCCCATCGATGACAGGGTTTCCCGCTGGCGAACCAGCGTTCCAGTCACCAGCCGGTCCGGCACCCAGCCCGACGCCCGAAGCGCCTCTCCGGCCATTTCCGCCTGCCGGTGGCCAAGCTCCGACAGCCGATCGTAATTGTCGGCACCAAAGCTCGCCTGCGCGTGCCGGATGACCAGAAGCTCTGCCATCTAGCCGGTGAACTCGCTGGCGATCCGGGCACCGGCATCGAGGAATTCCCGCTCGATGCGGTCGACAAGCTCCGCAGCGCCGGTGATTTCACTGACCGCGCCGATGCCCTGCCCCGACCCCCAGATTTCCTTCCACGCCTTTGGCTTGGACGAGCCGGAGCCGAAATTCATCGAACTCGCATCGGCGGAAGGCAGGTTGTCCGCATCCATCCCGGCTGCGGTGATCGACGGTTTCAGGTAATTGCCGGATACGCCTGTGAACAGCGTGGAGGTCACGATATCCTCGGCACCGCTTGCCACGATCATGTCCTTGTAGGCCGGCTGCGCGTTGGCTTCGGTTGTTGCGATGAAAGGCGATCCCGCATAGCCGAAATCCGCGCCGACCGCCAGGGCTGCCAACAGCGCGTCTCCGGTTGCGATCGCCCCCGAGAGCAGCAGCGGCCCGGCAAACCATTCGCGGATTTCGCGGATCAGGGCGAAGGGAGATTGCGGCCCGGCATGGCCACCTGCGCCCGCCGCCACCGCGATCAGCCCGTCAGCGCCTTTTTCAATGGCCTTCTTGGCGAATGTATTATTGATGATGTCGTGCAGAACGATACCGCCACAATCATGCGCCGCGTCATTCACTTCCACCCGCGCGCCAAGCGAGGTGATCCAGATCGGCACCTTGTAGCGGTTGCAAATCTCGAGATCCCGTTCCAGCCGCGCGTTCGAACGATGCACGATCTGGTTTACGGCAAACGGCGCGGCGGGACGATCCGGGTTCGCCTGATTGTGCCGGTCCAGTTCTTCGGTGATCCGTTGCAGCCACGCTTCGAGAAGCGGTGGCTCGCCCTCGGCCTCTCGGGCGTTCAACGCGGGAAACGACCCGACGATCCCCGCCTTGCACTGGGCGATCACCAGGTCGGGAGACGATACGATGAACAGGGGTGACCCCACGAGCGGCAGGCGAAGACCCCGCAGCGCGGCGGGCAGATGGCTTTCGTCGCGTTTCCAGGTTACCATGACAACGCTCCTGACAGGTCGGAGGGTGTCGTGTGTCGTCTGCCAGGCCGGTCTACGGAAATATCGGGCATGTGCGTGTCCTCTCAGCCCCAGTCCACCGACAGGCCACGGGCCCGGGATGCGTTGGCGACATATTTCTTGGTTTGATCAAAGGCGCTGGCAAGCTCTTGCTGGCCCTCCGGGTCGGTGATCTCGGCAAAGTGCTCCGCAACGGTTTCCGGGGTAATCTCACCGGTCAGGGTGACTCCCGGTGTTTCGTAAACCCGCGTCTGTGCAAAACAGCCCGCTCCTGCGCCCAGCATCACCCGGCTCGGGGCGTCCTCGCTTACCAGATAGAGCAATCCGGGCGTGATCGTCTCGGGCGCCATCAGGGCCAGTGCTTCGGCGGGGATCAGGGATTCGGTCATCCGGGTGGCTGCGGTCGGGGCGAGAACGTTGACCCGGATATTGTCACGCGCCCCTTCCATGTGCAGCACGTTCATCAGCCCCATCATCGCGGCCTTGGCGGCGCCGTAGTTGGATTGCCCGAAATTGCCGTATAGCCCGCTGCCCGAAGAGGTCAGCACGATCCGGCCATATCCCTGTTCCCGCATGATCGGCCAGCAGGCGTGGCAGACCGTCGCGCTGCCCATGAGGTGCACATCGACGACCTTGCGGAAATCGGCGAGGCTCAGTTTGGCAAAGGTCTTGTCGCGCAGGATGCCGGCGTTGTTCACCGCGATGTCGATGCGCCCCCATTCGTCGATGGTCCTTGCGACCATGTCGGCCACCGCCTCGGCGTCCGAAACGTCGGCACCATGGGCGATTGCCTGCCCGCCCGCTGCCTTGATCTCCTCGACCACTGCCAGCGCCGCGTCAGAGGATGTTCCGGTGCCATCGGTCGCCACGCCAAGGTCGTTCACAACGACCTTGGCACCGCGCGCCGCCAGCCCGAGCGCGTGCGAGCGGCCGAGCCCCGTGCCGGCACCGGTCACGATCGCCACACGGTCATCAAATCGGATTGCCATGCTTCAATGCCCTTTTCTATTCCATTGCGCTTGCAAAGATATTCGGCGCGGTCATCACATTGATTCCGCCACTTACGGGGATGACTGCCCCGGTGACATAAGCGCCGCCGCGTCCGCAGAGAAACAGCATGCACCCGGCAATGTCCTCGTCGCGGCCCACACGGCCAAGCGGTACATCCGCCCCGACCTTTTCGCGCAGCGCCTCCTCTCCGGTCGCAAAGGCGGTCATGCGTGACACGAACGGTCCGGGTGCCAGTGCATTGACCGTGACATGCTGACCGGCGAGTTCCTTGGCAAGGATCTTGCTCAGGTGTAGCACGGCGGCCTTTGAGGCGGAATAGCTATAGGCACCATCGCCCATCGGCACCTCGCCCATGACCGAGCCGACATTGACCACCCGCGCCGGGTCTTCCTGCGTCCCGGACGCAATCAGCATCGGCATCAGTTTCTGAGTCAGGTGGAACAGACCCGCGACATTGACCGCATGCACCTTTTCCCAGCCCGCAAACGGAAACTGGCCCAATGGCGCGCCCCATGTCACGCCGGCATTGTTCATCAGGATATCAAGCCGTTCGGTGCGTTCCGACACTGTCTTGGCGAGCGCATCGACACCCTCTTCGCTGCCGACATCGCCGGCAAACCCTTCGGCCGAGCCCGGAGCGCCGAGCGCGTTCAACTGCGCTGCCACCGCTTCGCAGGCATCACCCTTGCGAGACGCGATCAATACGCGCGCGCCTGCGCGCACCAACGCTTCTGCCGCCATACGCCCGATGCCGGTTGCGCCGCCTGTAACCAAAGCCGTCTTCCCATTCAGGGAAAACAGGATATCAGGTGTCATGATGATGTCTCTCCAATGCTCACTCGCGTTCCGCAGTGCAGAATTGCATTTCGAATTTCGATTGACAACAGCGATCTGCGGCGAAACAGTCCCCCGGCAAAAGCGTGGCCCGCGACCACGACATCAGGGAGAGATCACATGCACGCAATGCTGAGCCATGACATCGGCGGCCCGGAAACGCTGAAATTGACCGAGCTTCCGGATCCGCAACCGAAGGACAAGGAAGTGATCGTTCGGGTTCATGCGGCTGGTGTGAACTTTCCGGATACCCTGATGATCCGCGATCTCTATCAGATGAAGCCCCCGCGCCCCTTCGCGCCCGGTGGCGAAATAGCGGGCGAGATTGCGAGTATCGGCAAGGATGTAACCGGGTTTGCGGTCGGTGATCGTGTCCTGGCACTCACCGGATATGGTGGGTTTGCCACCCATCTGGCGGTCGAGCCGGCGCGGCTGGTCAAGATACCCGATGACATGCCCTATGATGAAGCGGCCTGTTTCATCTTTACCTACGGCACCTCGTATCATGCGCTGAAGGATCGCGCGCATCTGCGCGAAGGCGAGAGCCTGTTGATCCTCGGTGCTGCCGGCGGCGTCGGCGCCGCGGCCATCGAGCTTGGCAAGGCCGCTGGCGCCAGGGTGATCGCCGCCGTATCGAGCGAGGAAAAGGCCGCGTTCTGCAAATCCATAGGGGCGGACGATGCGCTGATCTACCCGCGCGACATGGACCGCGATGCGCAGAAGGCTTTCTCCGCAGAGATCAAGAAAATCGCGGGTCCGGATGGCGTCAACGTCGTTTACGATGCGGTCGGCGGTGCCTATGCCGAACCTGCTGTGCGGGCGCTCGCCTGGGAGGGCCGTTTCCTCGTCGTGGGGTTTCCTGCCGGCATCCCCAAGCTGCCTTTGAACCTGACGCTGCTCAAGGGGTGCCAGGTGGTTGGCGTGTTCTGGGGGGCCTCGACGATGCGCGACCCCAAGGGACACATGCAGAATGTCAGCGACCTGTTCGGACTCTATGCGGCAGGCAAGATCAAACCCCGCATCAGCGCGCGTTTTCCGCTGGCGCAGGCCGCAGATGCGCTCGTCATGATGCAGGATCGCAAGGTGATGGGCAAAGTCGTCGTGACCATGGAATGATCCTCAGTTCAGATGGCAAACGTCATTGAACCCCTGCACGATCATCTGCTCATCCCGGATCACGATCCGGCTGATCGATCCGTTGGCAACCCGGTTGAAGGCAAAGGGCTGCGATCCGCTGGCGATTGCCATGGCGGCGCCGACCACGCCCGCATGAACGACAACCGCCACACGCTCGTCCGGATGCGCCGCGGCAATGCGCAGCAACCCGGCCCGTACACGTGCATGCAGGGCGGCGGTGGTCTCGGCTCCGGGAATTTCGCCCCATTCCTGCCGCGCAAAGGCGCGCTGGAACTCTGGCGCGTTCTCGGCGGCCTTGATCCGGTACAGACCACCATCCCAATCCCCGAGATGGACTTCACGCAGGTCAGCCTCGACACGCGGCACCAGGCCGAGACGCGCCGCCAGCGGTGCCGCGGTCTGATGGGTGCGGCGCAGGTTGGTGACGTAGATCGCCGCAAGCGGTTCATGCGCAAGCCTTGTCGCCAACGCCCGCGCCTGCTCCTCTCCCTCCGGATGCAGCGCGGGATCCCCGTGGCCGTCTTTCATGGGGAACGACACGCCCGGCCGGGCCGCTTCGGTGCGCCCATGACGGATCAGCAGCAAATCGGCCGCGCCCGGTGGCGGGGAAAACTTGGTCTGATGGTATTCTTCACTCATTCTCCGCACCTCTGCCGTCGCCAATTTCTCCAACCATTAACGGGATTTTGCCGGGGGTGACACCCCGACAATTGCCCGACCAAAGGACATGAGCATGACCAACCGAATGATCGCGATTTCAGAACTGCCCCAAGGCGAACTGACACAGGCGCATTTCACCGCCACGGACGGTGAGATGCCCATCGCCGGCGACGGTGAGGTTCTGCTGCGCACGATCCTGATGTCGATCGACGCCGCGAACCGAAGCTGGATGCAGGGCGCGACCTACCGCGACGCTGTCAAGGCGGGTGACATCATGCCCACATATGCCATCTGCGAAGTCATGGAAAGCCATAGCCCAAGGCTTGCAAAGGGCGATGTGGTGGCCTGCGAGTCGGTCTGGGCCGAATACGTGACGCGGCCTGCGCACAAGGTGCAGAAGATGCCGAAGGTGCGCCCTCTCTCGAACCTCATGTCGGTCTACGGGATCGCCGGCAAGACCGCGTTTCATGGGCTGGTGAATGTTGCACGACCGATTGCCGGAGAAACGGTTCTGGTCTCTGCCGCCGCAGGATCGGTAGGCGGATATGTCGGTCAGATCGCCAGGGCGCTGGGCTGCCGTGTTGTCGGAATTGCCGGTGGCGCGGAAAAATGTGACTGGGTCGTAAAGACGCTTGGCTTTGACGCCTGCGTCGATTATCGCGCCCCCGGCCTTTACAGGGCCTTGCGCGCGGCCTGTCCCGATGGTGTTGATGTCTATTTCGACAATGTCGGCGGCGCGGTGCTCGAAACCGCACTTGCCGTGATGAACGAACGGGGCCGCATTTCCTGTTGCGGTGCGATCAGCCAGTATGACACCAACGCCCCCACCGGGCCGCGCAACCTGCCGGGATTGGTGGTTGTCAAACGGTTGCGCATGGAAGGCTTTATCGTGATGGATTTCGCCGCACAGGACGCCACCGCCCTGCGCGCATTGCAGCGATGGGTCGGCTCGGGGCAGATCAAGGTTTTCGAAGACATCGTCGACGGGCTCGACAACGCGCCTGCCGCTCTGATCGGTCTGCTTGCAGGCGAAAACAGGGGCAAGCGCATGGTGCGCGTCGGTCCCGACCCCTGAAAAAAATCCGGCACAGGAAGGAGCCATCATGACCGCAATAGACGAAGCACTGCAGAACGCCGAAGCGCTTTTGGGCACGGAAGTCGGCGTGTCGAACTGGATTACGGTGGACCAGACGATGATCGACCGCTTCGCCGATGTGACCCACGACACCCAGTGGATCCATGTCGACCCCGAACGTGCGGCCGCCGAGACCCCGTTTGGCGGCACCATCGCGCACGGGTTCCTGTCGCTCTCTCTGGCGAGCCGCTTTGCCTATGATTGTTTCCCGATGCTGCCGGGACAGGTCATGGGCATCAACTACGGGTTCAACAAGCTGCGCTTTCTCTCGCCGGTGCGCGCCGGATCGCGGTTGCGCGGACGGTTCGTGCTGGCCGCCGTCACCAAGCGCAACGCGCGCGAGCTGCTGCGCGAGAATACCCTGACCATCGAAATAGAAAGCCAGGACACGCCCGCGCTGGTGGCGCAGTGGCTGGGAATGGCGGTTTTTGAATGATTTTTGGGCAAATTGCCCTCTGAACTGGACAGAAGCAGCCATTCGTGCCTATGAGCTAGCGATTAATGGGGAACTGGCATCATGACTGGCATTCTGATCCTGAACGGACCGAACCTGAACCTGCTCGGCACGCGCCAGCCCGAAGTTTACGGAACGACCACTCTGGCGATGGTCGAAGAGGCCTGCCGCGCGCATGGCGAAGCGATCGGGCTGCGCGTATCCTGCCTGCAAACCAACCACGAGGGCGGAATGGTCGACGCGATCCATGCGGCGCGGGGCGTACAGGCCGGTCTGGTCATCAATGCGGGCGCTTATACCCATACCTCCATTGCGCTGATGGACGCGGTCGCTTCGGTCGAGCTGCCGGCGGTCGAGGTGCATCTGTCGAATATTCACGCGCGCGAGTCCTTTCGCCACGTCTCATACCTGGCCAAGGTCGCGCTCGGACAGATCTGCGGTTTCGGACCGCAGGGCTATATCATGGCGCTGGATGCGCTCAAGGTTCACTTGGAAGGGGCATGACCGCGATGGAACTGCGCGAATATCTGAACGTTATCACCAACGCGCAAAGCCTCGAAGAGCTCTGGCCGGCACATACGGCGCAAATGGCGAAATACGGGTTTGACCGGCTGATCTACGGGTTCACGCGCTATCGCACGGAAACATCGCTGGGAGATCCCGACGATTTCACCATCCTGAGCAATCACTGCCCGGAATATATCGAGGGTTTCCTGCATCGTGGCCTGTATTTCAATGCGCCGATGCTGAACTGGGCGCTTGAAAACGAGGGCGCGGGCAGCTGGCGGCAGATCTATGAAAAATTCGATCTTGGCAAGTTGACGCCCGAGCAGATCAAGGTGGTCGAGTTCAACCTGACATTCAAGGTGAAATCCGGCTACACGATCAGCTTCAAGTCGATCTCGCCCCGGTCCAAGGGCGCAATTTCACTGGCTGCACGCGCCGAGATGTCGCAGGAAGAGATCGACCAGGTCTGGGCCGAGCACGGGGCGGATATTCACCTGATGAACAACATCGCGCATCTGCGTATCCTCACCCTGCCCTACGCACCCCCCAACCGGGCGCTGACCAAGCGGCAGCGCGAGGCCCTGGAATGGGTCGGAGACGGCAAGACGACGCAGGATATCGCGATATTGATGGGGCTTACCGCGGCGACTGTCGAAAAACATCTGCGCCTTGCGCGCGAGTCGCTGTCGGTCGAAACATCGGCGCAGGCGGTGCTCAAGGCGGCGCTGCTCAACCAGATGTTCACGATGCCTTCTGAGTCGTGATTTTAATTGAATATTTCATGATCCAGAGCGGCCGTTTACCCCGGGTAAGGAATACACTACTTTTACAAAAGCGCTTTAAATCGCAAAGTGTAATTGTTCCGTGAGTGGTGGCTTTGGCCTGGGAACATCGGGAAACGATCCTTGTAATTTCAAGGCTCTCCTACCTGTCCGGCTCGTGCGTGTATTGTTCCGCGTATCGGGTCGGAACCTTTGAATCGCCCTCCCCATCCCCAAATAAACGGGGCGTTCAATTGATCGGAGCCGTGCCCGAAAAGGCGCGGCTCCAATTCACTCTGCCACCCCGCTATTCCAATAAGAGCAACCGGCATTAAAAAAGGCCCGCCCGGAGCATTCCGGACGGGCCTTTTAAAAAAATGTTTGGACTTAGCCCTGCGCGGCCTTGGCTACCTCGGCGGCAAAGTCCTCTTCTTTCTTTTCGATGCCTTCGCCAACCTCGAGACGCACGAACCCGGTGATGGTTGCGCCGGCTTCCTTGGCGGCATCGCCAACGGTCAGATCCGGGTTCACCACGAATTGCTGGTTCAGCAGCGTGGATTCCGCGACGAATTTCTTCATCCGACCGACGATCATCTTTTCGATGACCTGCTCGGGCTTGCCGCTTTCGCGGGCGATGTCCATCTGGACCTGCTTTTCCTTCTCGACAACAGCGGGGTCCATGTCGTCTTCGCTCAGCGCGGCGGGGTTCACAGCGGCAATGTGCATGGCAACCTGCTTGCCAAAGGCTTCGTCGCCGCCGGACATTGCAACCAGAACACCGATTTTGCCCATGCCTGCGGTGGCCGCGTTGTGGACATAGGAAATAACGCTGTCACCTTCGATCCCGGACATGCGGCGCACCGACATGTTCTCGCCGATGGTGGCAATCTTGTCGGTGATGACGTCAGCCACGGATTTGCCGCCCATGTCGGCGGATTTCAGTGCCTCGACATCGCTGACGCCCAGGGCGGCGCGTGCGATACCGCTCACCATTTCCTGGAATTCGGCGTTCTTGGCGACAAAGTCGGTCTCGGAATTGACCTCGACGGCAACGCCTTTGCCACCGTCCACGACAACGGCAACCAGACCTTCCGCAGCGACGCGGCCCGACTTCTTGGCCGCTTTCGCAAGGCCCTTGGTCCGCAGCCAGTCAACAGCGGCTTCCATGTCGCCATCGGTTTCGGTCAGCGCCTTCTTGGCGTCCATCATGCCTGCGCCGGTGCTGTCGCGCAGTTCTTTTACCATAGATGCGGTGATTGCCATGTTCGGCTCTCCTTCACGGAAGTGTTCAACAGGTGCAGCGCGGGATATGCCCGCGCTGCGTGTCAATTGAATGACGGGCGCGGATCAGGCCTTGGAGGCCGATTCCAGCGCCTTGGCGGCGGCGTCGATACCCGAGCTGTCGGCCTCTTCGGCGGCGGGCGCCTTGTCTTCGCTCGCCTGCTCGGCCACGACTTCCTCGACAGGGGCTTCTTCCATCGCGCCGAGGTCGACGCCGGCGGCACCCAGCTGTGCAGACATGCCATCCAGCGCAGCGCGCGCGGCGAGATCGCAGTAAAGCGCAATCGCGCGTGCGGCGTCGTCATTGCCGGGGATCACGAAATCAACGCCGTCAGGCGAGCAGTTGGTATCGACAACCGCAATGACCGGAATACCCAGCTTGTTGGCTTCGGCGATGGCCAGGGCTTCTTTCTTGACGTCGATCACGAACAGCAAGTCCGGCGTACCGCCCATCTCGCGGATACCACCCAGAGACGCCTGCAGCTTGCCCTGGTCACGTTCCATGCCCAGACGCTCTTTCTTGGTCAGGCCGGCGGCACCGGATTCCATCTGCTCGTCAATGTGCTTGAGGCGCTGGATCGACTTGGAAACGGTTTGCCAGTTGGTCAGCGTACCGCCCAGCCAGCGATGGTTCATGTAGTATTGCGCGGATTTCTCGGCGGCTTCGGCGATCGGCTGGCTGGCCTGACGCTTGGTGCCGACGAACAGAATGCGGCCGCCCTTGGCAACCGTGTCGCGGATGATTTGCAGCGCCTGGTCCAGCATCGGGACGGTCTGCGTCAGATCCATGATGTGAATGCCGTTGCGCGCGCCATATATGTAATGCGCCATGCGCGGGTTCCAGCGCTGAGTCTGGTGACCAAAGTGAACGCCTGCTTCCAGCAGCTGGCGCATGGTGAACTCGGGAAGAGCCATGCTCGTTTTCCTTTCCGGTTTTGTCCTCGGCGGGGGTCTCGACGCAATTGCGCCAACCGGCGGACCCATGGGGATGTCTCTCCCATCGGCCCAACCCCACCTGCGGGTTGAGTGCTGGGGCCATACTGCAGGAGGATGCCGGGCGCAACCCCTTTTGAACCGACCGGGTTCGCCACACGGGTCCGCGGCACCTGGCCGGCACCGGTGCGCGCGCCGGGCTCCGGCCACGCTCAACTCATACAGGAATTTGCCGGACTGTCGCAAAACTGTTGTTAGAATCACCGAGGTGACTAGGCTGTGTTACATTGCACCAAACTCGTTTCCTTGGGGGAAAGCCATGAAAATCAGAACCTTGTTAGCTGCCGCAGCGTCAACCGTGGCCCTTGCGACAGGCGCCTGGGCGCAGACCGAAATCCAATGGTGGCATGCGTTCACCGGCCGTCTTGGCGAACTTCTCGCCGAACAGATCGAGACCTTCAACGCCAGCCAGTCCGATTATGTCGTCATTGGCAATCACAAGGGCAACTATTCCGAGACCCTCAACGCCGGGATCGCCGCCTTCCGCGCCGGCGAGCAGCCGCATGTCCTGATGGTGTTCGAAGTGGGCACCGCGACGATGATGGCCGCCGAGGGGGCGATCAAACCGGTCTATGAAGTGATGGCCGAGGGCGGCGCGCCCTTTGATCCCGACGGCTATCTCGGCCCGGTCAAGGGCTATTACACCACAACCGATGGCGAGATGCTGTCGCTGCCCTACAACTCCTCGACCCCGGTTCTGTGGGTCAACCGCGACGCGTTCACCGAGGCCGGACTCGATCCCGACATGGATCTGTCCACCTGGCAACAGGTCGACAAGGCGCTCGACGCGCTCAAGGAAGCGGGGAGTTCCTGCCCCCTGACCACGGCCTGGCAGAGCTGGATCCATCTCGAGAATTTCAGCACCTGGCACAACCAGCCCTTTGCGACATTGGAAAATGGCTATGCCGGGCTTGGCACCGAGTTGACCTTCAATGGTCCGGCACAAGTGCAGCACATCGCGCAGATGGGCGAATGGGCAAAGGAGGGCAAGTTCATCTATAACGGTCGCCGCAACGAAGGTGGTGCGAATTTCCGCGCCGGCGAATGCGCGCTGTTCACCGAATCCTCCGCCGGCTACGCCGGGATCAAGGCCGAGGCCGATTTCGATTTCGAAATCCGTCCCCTGCCCTATTGGGACGGTGTCGATGGCGCGCCGCAGAACACCATCATCGGCGGCTCCTCGCTCTGGGTGCTCGCGGGACATGAGCCGGAGGAATACAAGGGCGTGGCCGAATTCCTGAGCTTCCTCTCGACGTCGGACGTCCAGGCAAAGTGGCATCAGGATACCGGCTATCTGCCGATCACCCTGGCCGCCGCCGAACAGACCAGGGCGGAAGGGTTTTACGAGGCCAATCCCGGCACCGACATTGCCATCCAGCAGATGACCGGTGCCGAACCGACACCGAATTCGCGGGGCCTGCGACTGGGCAGCTTTGACCAGATCCGGGGCATCATCGATGAAGAACTGGAAGCTGTCTGGGCGGGTGACAAGGATGCACAGGCCGCTCTCGACAATGCCGTGCAGCGCGGCAACCAGTTGCTGCGCCGGTTTGAGCAGGCCAATCAGTAACTGCTGGTCGATACGACCCTGCGCCCGGAAGGTCCGGGCGCAGGACCTTTTTTCGGGCTGTGACTGACCCATCCGCCCCAGAACCGAACGATCAGAATGGAAAAGCGTGTAATCTTCAAAGGCTGGTTTCTGCCGCTGCTGCTGCTGATGCCGCAGGTGATCATCACGGCGGTCTTCTTTTTCTATCCGGCGGGACAGGCCATATGGCAATCGCTGTTCATCCCTGACCCCTTCGGCCTCAAATCGCAATTCGTCGGGCTGGGAAATTTCGAGTTCCTGCTGGGCGATCCCTATTACCGGGCGTCCTTTGTCACCACCGCGATCTTCTCGGGGCTGGTCACGATTTTCTCGATGGGCATCGCGCTGTATCTCGCCCTGCTGGCGGATCGCCTGATCAAGGGCGCGGGGACCTATCGCACGCTGCTGATCTGGCCCTATGCCGTCGCGCCTGCGGTCGCGGGCGTTCTGTGGCTTTTCATGTTCAACACGCGCGTCGGTGTCGTGTCATGGTATCTGGGTCTGCTCGGCTATGACTGGAACCACGTACTGAACCAGACCGAGGCGATGGGTCTTGTCGTGGCGGCGTCAAGCTGGGGGCGGATCAGCTATAACTTCCTGTTCTTTCTCGCCGGATTGCAGGCCATCCCCCGGTCGGTCATCGAGGCCGCCGCGATAGACGGCGCGCGCTTCTGGACACGTTTTCGCACGATTGTCTGGCCCCTGCTTTCACCGACGACCTTCTTCCTGCTGGTGGTGAACGTGGTTTACGCATTCTTTGAAACTTTCGGGGTGATCCACACGATCACCGGCGGCGGGCCACAGCAGGCGACAACCATCCTGGTCTACAAGGTCTATTCCGACGGGTTCGTCGGGCAGGATCTGGGCAGTTCCGCAGCGCAATCCGTGATCCTGTTGCTGGTGGTCGGCCTGCTTACCGTGATCCAGTTCAAATTCATCGAACGACGGGTGCATTACTGATGACGGAACGAACGGGCATGGTCGAGTCGCGCGGCACGGGTCTCTGGCTGACACATGCCGGGTTGATCGTCGGGGTTCTCATCATCTTCTTTCCGATCTGGCTGGCCTTCGTGGCGTCCACCGTGACGCAGACCGAGATCACGCAACCGCCGATGCCGCTCTGGCCGGGTGACCGCTTTGTCGAGAATTACCGCGACGCCCTTGTGTCCGGGGTCAACGCGCCCGTCGCGCGGATGCTGGCAAATTCTCTGGTCATGGCCATGGGGATCGCGTTGGGCAAGATCGTCATTTCGCTCCTCTCGGCCTTTGCCATCGTCTATTTCCGGTTTCCCGGCAGGCGGCCGTTCTTCTGGCTGATCTTCCTGACGCTCATGCTGCCGGTCGAGGTGCGGATCGTGCCGACCTACGAGGTTGTTGCCGGCTTTGGCATGCTCAACAGCTATTCCGGCCTGATCTTCCCGCTGATCGCAAGCGCCACGGCCACCTTCCTGTTCCGGCAGTTCTTTCTGACGGTGCCGGACGAGTTGGCCGAGGCGGCGCGCGTTGACGGAGCGCGCCCGATGCGGTTTTTCTGGGACATCCTGCTGCCGATGAGCCGCACCAACATCGCCGCGCTCTTTGTGATCCTGTTCATCTACGGCTGGAACCAGTATCTCTGGCCCCTGTTGATCACCACGGACCCGTCGATGAACACGATCGTCATGGGCATCAAGCAGATGTTCCCCTCCGGTGACGACACCGCCGACTGGCCGGTCATCATGGCCACATCCATCCTCGCCATGCTGCCCCCGATCATCGTGGTGATCAGCATGCAGAACCTGTTTATCCGCGGTCTCGTGGACAGTGAGAAATAAGCCATGGCAACCCTCAAGCTCAACTCCGTCAAGAAACGCTTTGGCAAGACCGAGGTCATCCACGGCGTCGATATCGACATTGCGGAGGGCGAATTCATCGTGATCGTCGGGCCGTCGGGCTGTGGAAAGTCCACCCTGCTGCGGATGGTGGCGGGGCTGGAAACCGTGACCGAAGGCGATATCGAAATCTCCGGCAAGCGGGTCAACGACCTTGAACCGATGGATCGCGATATCGCGATGGTGTTCCAGAATTACGCGCTCTATCCGCATATGAGCGTTTATGAAAACATCTCCTACGGGCTCAGAATCGCGGGGGTTGCAAAGGACGAAATCGCCAGACGGGTCGCCACCGCGGCCAGCATGCTGCAACTGGACGCCCATTTGCAGCGCAAACCGCGCGAGCTCTCGGGTGGGCAACGCCAGAGGGTGGCCATGGGGCGCGCGATCGTGCGCAAACCCTCGGTGTTCCTGTTCGATGAGCCACTGTCCAACCTCGATGCCAAGCTGCGGGTGCAGATGCGTCTGGAAATCAAGGCGTTGCAAAAGGAACTTGGGATCACGTCGCTCTACGTGACCCACGATCAGGTCGAGGCAATGACCTTGGCGGACCGCATGGTCGTGATGCATGACGGTGTCGCCGACCAGATCGGCGCGCCGCTCGATGTCTATGCGAATCCGGCGACGCAGTTCGTCGCGGGTTTCATCGGATCGCCAGCCACCAACTTTGTTCCCGCGACCTCTCTGGCGACGCCGCGCAGCGGCTGTACAACGGTTGGGGTGCGTCCGGAACATGCCCGGATCGTTCATTCGGGCGAGGGTCATGCCACTGGCATCGTCACGTTTTCCGAGGCACTTGGAGCGGAGACGCTGATCCACCTCGCCCTGCCCTCGGGCGAGCAATTCACCGTGCGCCAGGAAGGAAGCATGCCGGGTCGCAATCCGGGCGAGCATTGCGGCATCGACTGGCCCCCGGCGCGCGAAATACACTTTGATGCCTCGGGTCAGCGGGTGTCGGCCCGCTGATCGGCCAGCCGCGCTTCGTGGCAGGCGCGCACGACCGCTTCGCAATGTGCGGCCAGCGCCTTGCGATTGGTGAAATCGGCCACACGCACCGCCGGATGATACACCAGTTCGACCGATCCCGGACGACGCACCGCCAGCGTCTTGATCAGGTGCTCGCCGAACGCCATATCGCCCCACCAGCCGTAGAATCGCGCCGGTTCTCCCTGTGGCGCATGATAGATCACATTCACCGGCTGCACATGAACCACATCCTTCAGGTGATCTGTAAAGAATGCCGCAAAGAGTGTTGTTTTGAATGGCAATATACGCAATCCGTCCGTGGATGTTCCCTCCGGGAAGAACAGCAGCTTGTGCCCCGCCAACAGCCGTTGCTCGAACAGGTCTGTCTGTTCGCGCGCGCGGGCCGGGTTGCGCTCGATGAAGACGGTCCCGGTGGCCCGGGCCAGCCAACCGATCCCCGGCCAGCGCGCGACTTCCGATTTCGACACGAAATACACCCGCTTGCGCGCGTTCAGCGCAAAGATGTCGAGCCAGGAGGAATGGTTCGCGACAACGGCGCCGTGGTCGCGCATCAATTGACCGGACGTTGAAAAGCCCATGCCCAGAATGCGAAACGCATTGCGACAGACAAATTGTGTGATGTAAGGCGTCACTGGACGTCTAAGGCCATAGAGCGGTCGCTCGATCAGGCGCACAAGGAGCAGCAGCAGCAGGCAACCGAAGACCAGGACCGCCAGAACCGTTCCGCGCACGGCGATGCGCAGCCATCCTCCCGGACCTATGTGAAACGGATCCGGTTCGGCGTCGCTGTCCCAGGTCGGGTTCATCGCGCCCGCTCGCCCGTGTAGAGACGCCTCTGCCGCGCATTCATGCGCGCCGTGTCAAGCACGAGGCAGACATCCGTCGTGTTGAAAGCGTGATCGAGATAGGCCCCCTCACCGACAAAGCCACCAAGCCGCAGATATGCCTTGATCAAGGCCGGCATCTCGATCATGGCCCGCCGTCGATCGATCTCGTCCGGCGCGACAAGGTCCATGCGCTGAAAGTGATCGGGCCGCGCCCGCGCGCGCAATTCGGGCGGGGCGAGATGCGCATGGTTCAGCATTGCAAGCGGCTGCGCGAGCGCTTGCGGGTCGGTTCCGCGAAAACTGGCCACTCCGAACAGAATATCGATCCCGTGCGCTTCGACATAGCGCGCCAGCCCTGTCCATAAATGAAACATCGCAACCCCGCCGCGAAAGTCGCGGTGCAGGCAGGATCGTCCCAGTTCGAGCAACCGTCGGCCGGTGGCGCGCAGCGGCGTGAGATCATACTCGCTCTCGGAATAGAACTGCCCGGCCTCGATCGCCTGATCCTCGCGCATCAGACGATAGACGCCGACCACCTGCCCTGTCGGTTCGTGATGCACCAGAAGATGATCGAGATACGGATCGAATCGGTCCTTTTCCAACCCGTTCTCGTGATCGACGAGCGGACCGCCGCCGCCCAATTCACGGACGAACACGTCATAGCGCAACGCCTGTGCGGCCCGCAGTTCGGCGTCATCTCGCGCCAGCCTGACGGTAAATTCGGGCTCGGGTCCAGGCATTTCGGCAGTGGTCATCTATCCGGAATTCAGTTGACGACCCATAGCGCGCATTGATGCGCAATGGCAACAAAAGCAATGGCCTTGCGGGAAATTAACCATTCGTAAACCGATTTCAGGAATCAAAGACCGGAACCAGCGACACGCGTGTGCCGTCAATGACCACCTTTCCCTGCTCGCGAAAGTTGACCGTGATCTTGCCGCCGACATTGGATTGCACCTGCCCGACGCCCCAATCATTGAAATCGGGGTGGCGTACAAGCATACCGGGTTCAAGTATCGCGTTGAGATCGTTCACAACAGCCCCTGAAACGGAGGAATTATGTGGGACAGAGTAACCACAATCTGGCGTCTTTGATAGGCTCCAGAATCTGCCATGACCTGATCAGTCCGATCGGGGCGATCACCAACGGTCTCGAACTGCTCGACATGGCCGGCGGTGTCCATGGCCCCGAGTTCGAGCTGATCAGCGACAGTGTTGGCAATGCCGGCGCGCGCATCCGGTTCTTTCGCATCGCCTATGGTGCATCCGGCGATCAGATGCTCGGGCGCACCGAAATCATGTCGGTGCTGGAGGATGTCAGCCGAGGCGGGCGCCTGCAGCTACACTGGACCCCGGTCGAACCGCAGAGTCGCGGCAACGTGCGCCTCGCATTTCTGGCAATCCAGTGCCTTGAAAGCGCAATGCCCTATGGCGGCACCGTCACGGTGACCGTCGAGGGTGAGCAGTGGAGCGTCGCCGGCGTGTCGGGCAAGCTGAATGTCGATCACGCGCTCTGGGCCGGATTGTCGGCTCCGGAAACGCTCAATCAGATCACCCCGGCGCAGGTGCAGTTTCCGCTGATGCCGGCTGTCGCGGCCGATCTGGGGCGCACGATTTCCACCGAACAGGCGAACGGCCACATCATCATAAGGTTCTGAGACGGCGCGCGTTTCAGGGCGTTTTGCAATCAATTCGGATCACCGGGCAGCACCTGCCCCGCTGAAATCTCCGATTTCAGGCCACGTCAGAGGAGCGGGTTGCATTGCAACTTGCGTCAGGCGCGCACCGTACCGTCCCCGCGCACGATGTATTTGAAGCTGGTCAGTTGCTTGGCGCCGACCGGTCCGCGTGCGTGCATCTTGCCCGTCGCGATGCCGATTTCCGCGCCCATGCCGAACTCTCCCCCATCGGCGAACTGTGTCGATGCATTCTGCATCAGGATCGCGCTGTCCAGGCGTTCAAAGAACTGGGCGGCAGCCCCGGTGCTCTCGGTGATGATGCAATCGGTGTGGTTCGATCCGAAGCGGCGGATATGGGCGATGGCCGCATCCAGATCGGCGACGGGCCTGGCGGCGATGATCATGTCGAGATACTCCCGGCCCCAATCCTCGTCGCTGGCAGCGACCGTTCCGGCGATCTTGGCGAGAACACCTTCCGCGCGCACCTCGACCCCGGCAGCCACCAGGGCTGCAATCACCTCTGCACCGATGGTCTCGGCAATATCCTCGTGGATCAGAAGGCATTCCGCCGCGCCACAGGTGCCCGTCCGGCGCGTCTTGGCGTTCAGCACGACATCAAGCGCCTTTTGCGGGTTGGCCTCCTTGTCGATATAGATGTGCACGATGCCTTCCAGGTGGGCAAAGACCGGCACCCTTGCCTCGCGTTGCACCAGCCCGACCAGCCCCTTGCCGCCGCGCGGCACGATCACGTCGACCGTGTCGGTCATGGTCAGCAATTCCGAGACCGCGGCACGGTCGCGCGTCGGTACAAGCTGTATCGAGTCTTCGGGGAGACCCGCGCTGCGCAGCCCCTCGACGAGACGGGCATGGATGGCTGCGGACGAATGGAAACTCTCCGAACCGCCGCGCAGGATCACCGCATTGCCCGATTTCAGGCACAGCGCCCCGGCATCCGCCGTCACGTTTGGGCGGCTTTCATAGATGACGCCGATCACCCCAAGCGGGGTGCGCACGCGGCTGATATGCAGGCCGGTGGGCCGGTCCCATTCTTCGATGACTTCACCGACGGGATCGGGCTGATCGGCGACCGTGCGCAGCCCGTCGACAATACCACGGATACGCTCTTCATCCAGCATGAGCCGATCCATCATCGCAGCGGACAGCCCCTTGTCGCGGCCATAGTCCAGGTCGCGACCGTTTGCAGCGATGATGCCCGCACGGTCGCGCCACATCGCGTCCGCCGCCGCAAGCAGTGCCGCGCGTTTGCTCTCCGGGCTGGCAAAGGCGAGGGTCTGGCTGGCGGCCTTGGCACGTGAGCCGATTTCGGCCATCAGTGCGGGAATGTTATCCATGTCTTTCATCGTCTGCGCCCTTTTCTGTGCGTCGCCGGCGTCCCTGCCTCGCAACAGGGAATATCGGCGAGAAACCTACAATGCCATATCGTCGCGATGGATCAAAGCCGCGCGGCCGGGATAGCCGAGCTTGTCCTCGATGTCCGACGATTTGCATCCCATGATCGAGCGCGCTTCGCTGGCCGTATAGCGGCTGAGCCCCTGCCCGATCCGGTGATTCCCGGGTTCGTGAATCTCGACCGGGTCGCCCCGCCCAAAGCTGCCCGAGACTGCGATGACACCCGCCGGCAGCAGGCTGTTGCCGCGCCCAAGAGCATCGGCGGCACCGGGATCAACCGTGACCACACCGCGCGGTTTCATCGCGTTGATCCAGCGTTTGCGCGCGGTCTGCGGGTCCAGCTGTGCGGTGAACCGGGTGGCGTTTGCGCCATTCTCAAGAGATTGCAGGGGGTTATACTTTGATCCTTCAGTAATCGCCATAGCACAGCCGCCAGCGGTCGCCATCTTGGCAGCCATCAGTTTCGTCTTCATTCCGCCCTTGGACAGGCCCGAGCCCGCGTCACCGGCCATCGCCTCGATCTCGGGTGTGATCTCATCGATGCGATCATAGCGTCTGGCTTGCGGATCGGTCGCGGGATTCGCGGTGTAAAAGCCATCGACATCCGAGAGCAGGATCAACTGGTCCGCCCCCACGGTCACCGCGACCTGTGCGGCCAGGCGATCATTGTCGCCATAGCGGATTTCGTCGGTGGCGATGGTGTCGTTCTCGTTCACGATCGGCACCGCTTGCAACGCGATCAGTGTTTCGAGCGTCGCCCGCGTATTCAGGTAACGTCGCCGATTCGTGCTGTCTTCCAGTGTTACAAGAACCTGCGCAGTGGTGATGCCATGCGGGGTCAGCGCCTCTTCATAGGCGCGGGCCAGACGGATCTGCCCGACCGCGGCCGCAGCCTGGGACTGTTCCAGCGCGAGTTCGCGCATCGGAAGGCCAAGAACGCCACGCCCGAGCGCGATGGAGCCCGACGACACGAGGATGACATCGGCTCCGCCCCGCTTCAGCCACGCAACATCCTCCGCCAGCGATCTGAGCCAATCCGCCCGCAGCGTGCCGGACTCCCGATCGACCAGCAGCGCCGAGCCGATCTTGACGACGACACGCCGGGCGCGCTTCAGGGACTCCACGATGCCGCCCCGGCGTCGGGTTTCTGGCGCAGCCTGTCCGCGTCGATCTGCGAGCGCAGCGCGCGCAACACATCCTGCACCCCCTCGCGGCTGACCCCGGACATGGTCATCACCGCACCACCGCTGGCCTTTTCAAGTTCAGCGACCGCCGCGACTCGTTCCTCGTCATCAAGGGCATCCACCTTGTTGAGCGCGGTGACGCACGGCTTGTCGGCCAGCTCTCCGCCATAGGCCTCGAGTTCGTGGATAATCGTCTGATAATCCTCGGCAATCGTTTCGGACGTCCCATCGACGAGGTGCAGCAATACGGCGCAGCGCTCCACATGGCCCAGAAACCGGTCCCCGATACCGCGCCCGTCGTGGGCGCCAGCGATCAGGCCCGGAATATCGGCGATCACGAACTCGACAGTGTCCACGCCCACCACGCCAAGGTTCGGATGCAGCGTGGTGAAAGGGTAATCGGCAATCTTGGGGCGCGCATTGGACGTGGCCGCGAGAAAGGTGGATTTGCCCGCGTTGGGCAACCCCAGCAGACCCACATCCGCGATCAGCTTGAGACGCAGCCAGAGCGTGCGCTCCACCCCTTCCTGTCCCGGATTAGCGCGGCGCGGGGCCTGGTTCGTCGAAGACTTGAAATGCAGGTTGCCGAAACCGCCATTGCCGCCCCGCGCCAACTGTACGCGCTGGCCGACCTCGGTCAGGTCCGCGATCACGGTTTCTTCATCCTCGTCCAGAATTTCCGTGCCCACGGGCACGCGCAGCACGATGTCGTCACCATCCTTGCCGGTGCGTTGCCGACCCATTCCCGGTTGACCGTTCCTGGCAAAGAAATGCTGCTGATAGCGGAAATCGATCAAGGTGTTCAGCCCCTCGACCGCCTCGGCCCAGACCGAGCCGCCGTTGCCGCCATCGCCGCCATCGGGTCCGCCATATTCGATGTATTTTTCGCGGCGGAAGCTGATGCAGCCGTTTCCGCCGGCACCGGACCGGATATAGACCTTTGCGAGGTCCAGGAATTTCATCGCTCTCACACCTTATTTTCAAGGCATGGCGGCAGATTGCCCCGCGCCATGCCATCGTTCGGTCCCGTGTCGCATCGCTGTGCCACATTGGCCGGTCCCGAGGCAAGGGGCTGCGGGTGGAATGCCGACGCCCCTAACCGGCCTTTTTCTTGCGGACCAGCTTTTCGGCAAGATCGCGGGCGATGGCAAAGGCCCCCTTGATCTTGTCCGCGTCCTTTCGCCAGTCCCGGCGCACCACGATCTTGTTGTCCTTGACCTTGGCCATGCCGCGCTGGTCCTGGATGAACGCCACGAGGCCCTCGGGGCTGGCGAACTTGTCGTTGTGGAACTGGATCGTGGCCCCCTTGGGGCCTCCGTCCAGCTTGGAAATACCGGCGCGTTTGCACATCGCCTTGATCCGCACGACCAGCAACAGCGTGTTGACCTCCTTGGGCAGCGTGCCAAACCGGTCGATCAGCTCCGCCGCGAATCCTTCGAGTTCCACCTTGGTCGACAGCGCCGACAGACGCCGGTACAGTCCAAGGCGCACGTCAAGATCGGGCACATAGCTTTCGGGGATCAGAACCGGCACACCCAGGTTGATCTGTGGGGCCCATTGATCGTCGGACTCCGACAACCCTTCCATTTCGCCGGCCTTGATCTTGGCAATCGCCTCTTCCAGCATCGATTGATAGAGTTCGTAGCCAACATCGCGCATCTGGCCGGATTGCTCCTCGCCCAGCAGGTTTCCGGCACCGCGAATGTCGAGATCCTGGCTGGCCAGGGTGAACCCGGCCCCCAATGTATCGAGCGAGCCGAGCACGCGCAGACGCTTTTCGGCGGCGGGGGTCAGCCTGGTCCTGGGTTTCGTCGTCAGATAGGCATAGGCGCGGGTCTTGGAGCGCCCCACCCGTCCCCGGATCTGATAGAGTTGCGACAGACCGAACATGTCGGCGCGGTGGATGATCATTGTGTTGGCGGTCGGAATATCGAGTCCGGACTCAACGATGGTCGTGGCCAGCAGCACATCGTACTTGCCGTCGTAAAATGCGTTCATCCGATCATCGAGCTCGCCTGCCGCCATCTGCCCATGGGCAACGATCACGCTGATTTCGGGCACCTGATCCTTCAGGAATTGCTCGATCTCGGGCAGGTCTGAAATACGCGGCACCACGTAAAAGGACTGCCCGCCGCGATAATGTTCGCGCAAAAGCGCCTCGCGGATGGTGACAGCATCGAATTCGCTGACATAGGTGCGGATCGCCAGCCGGTCGACCGGCGGTGTGCCGATGATCGACAGATCCCGCACGCCCGAGAGCGACAGTTGCAGCGTGCGCGGGATCGGCGTGGCGGTTAGGGTCAGCACGTGGATATCGCTGCGCAGCTGTTTCAGGCGCTCCTTGTGCGTCACCCCGAAATGCTGTTCCTCGTCGATGATCAACAGGCCGAGATTGCTGAAGCGCACCCCCTTGGCCAGCAGCGCGTGCGTGCCGATGACGATATCGACCGTACCGCGCGCCATGCCGTCGCGTGTCTGTTGCGCATCCTTGGCCGGGACGAAACGAGACAATTGCCGCACCTGGAACGGAAAGCCACGGAACCGTTCGGCGAAACTGGCGTAATGCTGGCGCGCCAGCAGGGTTGTCGGGGCGATGATCGCCACCTGAACACCGGACATGGCCGCGACAAAGGCGGCGCGCATCGCCACCTCGGTCTTGCCAAACCCCACATCGCCGCAAACCAGCCGATCCATCGGTGTTCCGCTGGTCATGTCGCCCAGCACATCGGCAATGGCGGCCAGCTGATCGTCGGTTTCCTGATAGGGAAAGCGCGCGCAGAACGCTTCCCACGCGTGGCGTTCGGGTTCCAGCACAGGCGCCTTGCGCAGCGCACGTTCCGCCGCCACCCGGATCAGCCGGTCCGCCATCTCGCGGATGCGTTCCTTGAGCCGCGCCTTTTTCGCCTGCCACGCGCCGCCGCCGAGCTTGTCGAGCAGGCCTTCTTCGTGACCGTATTTCGACAGCAATTCGATATTCTCGACAGGCAGGTAGAGTTTCGCGCTTTCGGCGTATTCCAGCAGCAGGCATTCATGGGCGGCACCGGCGGCGGTGATCACCTCGAGCCCCTGATAGCGGCCGATCCCGTGATCCACATGCACCACCAGATCGCCGGGAGACAGGGATTGAGTCTCGGTCAGGAAATTCTCGGCCTTGCGTCGCTTCTTGGCGGACCGGATCAGCCGGTCGCCCAGCACGTCCTGTTCCGAGATGACGGTCAGATCGTCGGTCTGAAACCCGTGTTCGAGCGCCCAGACCGTGAGATGCAACCCGTGCTTGCCGATGCGGGTGGCGTTCGGAATGGCGATGGTTTCGGCCAGCCCCTCGTCTTCGATCAACCCGGACAGACGCTCGCGCGCGCCTTCGGAATAGGACGCGATCACCACCGGTCCGGCTCGCAGCCGGTCGCGCACATGATCGGCCAGCGCGCCAAAGAGGCTGATCTGTTCCTGCTGGCGTTCCGGTGCAAAATTCCGACCGATGCGGCCGCCCGCGTCGATCACGCCGGGGCCCGTGGCCTGAGGCAAGGGATGGAATTGCAGTACGCGACGGTCGGAAACCGCGTCTTGCCATGCGGCATCGTTCAGATAGAGCAGGTCGGGCGGCGCGGGTTTGTAGACGCTGTCCATCCTGGATTTCGCCTGCATCGCCAGCTTGCGGGTTTCATACTGATCCCGGATGCCGTCCCACCGCGACAGGCGCGACGGCGTCACCTGATCGTCCTGTGTCACCGTCACGCCGGGCAGAAAGTCGAACAGGGTTTCCAGCCGGTCGTGAAAGAACGGCAGCCAGTGTTCGATGCCCTGATGCTTGCGCCCCGCGCTGACCGCTTCGTAAAGCGGATCGTCAGTGCCCGCCGCGCCGAATTCGATCCGGTAGTTCTGGCGAAACCGGGTGATCGCCGCGTCGTCGAGAATAACCTCGGAAACCGGCGCAAGCTCGACCATGTCGAGCTTTTCCGTCGTGCGCTGGCTGACCGGATCGAACCGGCGCGCACCGTCAAGCAGATCGCCGAACAGGTCGAGCCGCACCGGACCGCCCTCGCCCGGTGGAAAGATG
Source organism: Sedimentitalea sp. XS_ASV28 (assembly GCF_041224545.1). Classification (NCBI taxonomy): domain Bacteria; kingdom Pseudomonadati; phylum Pseudomonadota; class Alphaproteobacteria; order Rhodobacterales; family Paracoccaceae; genus Sedimentitalea; species Sedimentitalea sp. XS_ASV28. Next base: position 29,379 of record NZ_JBGFGP010000176.1, read on the forward strand.
TCGATGATCCCGCCCCGGATCGCATAATCGCCCGGTTCCATGACTGTCGGGCTCTGGCTGAATCCCATCCGCACGAGGAACTGGCGCAGGGCCGTTTCGTCGATGCGATCACCGACACGGGCGGTAAAGGCCGCATCGCGCAGCACGTCGCGCGCCGGCACCCGCTGTGTCGCGGCGTTCAGCGTGGTCAGCAATACGAACTGGCCCGGAACCTGATGCACGAGTGCCGCCAGCGTGGCCATGCGCGCCGCCGAGATGTCCGCATGCGGAGACACCCGGTCATAGGGCAGGCAATCCCACCCGGGAAAAACGATAACCGGCATGTCGGGCGCAAAGAACGCGAGCGCCGCACGCAGCGCCGCGAGGCGTTTGTCATCGCGGGCGATGTGGATCACCGGGGCCTGTTCGCGCGCGACCTCGTTCAGGATGAGGCGCGCATCGAAACCTTCGGGTGCTCCGCCGACGGTGATATGGCCCGATGGCTTCATCTGTCTTGCTCCGATTGGTTGTCTTGTCTCAGTGGCCCAGAACGCCGATGGTAAGATTCTGGTACATCCCCCAAAGCGCGGTGAAGAATATGGCGACCATCCCGATCGCCTGCACAACGAACCTGTGCCGGGCGAGGATTTTACGCAGGGTCTCGCCGGAGGCAGCTTGCCGTTCGATACGGCGGGCGGTGACAAGGCTCATGGCGCCGATCACCATCATGGGAAACATCAGCAACAGAACCGCCTGGGCGAATTCCATCCAGTACCAGAAGCCCAGCACCGCAAGCGTGGACAGCAGGAAACAGGCGAAACCGATCAGCCACATGCCCGACACCCGCCAGATATAGAGCAGCCGGTTGACGTTCACCCGCGTGATGATCTCGAGGTCAAGCGCCGCCTGCCCGCCGACACGCCGCGCCCGCTGGATCATGTCAAAGGGAATACCCAGCACCCAATGGCTCGCCGAGGACCAGAAGACCGCCAGCGCGATCCAGTACCAGAGGTTCGAAAAGGACCGCATGTCGATCAGTTCGAATATGAATGAATACCATTCCACGCGCCGTCCCCGGTTTCGACTTCCGGCTGGAATTGCACACGGTGCCGTGTTGCTCTTGCCGATGACGGCATTCCATGCCACCCCATGACGGATTGTTCAAGGAGACTGCGTCATGAAACCTACCGTTGCCTCTTTTCCTGCGGCTCGCTTGCGCCGCGCGCGCCAGTCTCCGGCAGTGCGCGGTCTGGTGCGTGAAAATACGCTGTCGGTCGAAGACCTCATCTGGCCGATATTCGTGCGCTCCGGCGACGGTGTGGAAGAACCCGTGTCTTCGATGCCCGGCGTCATGCGGCGCAGCGTCGACAAGACGGTCGAGGCGGCCCGCGAAGCGGCAGACCTTGGAATACCGGCAATCTGCCTGTTTCCCTATACCGGTCTTGATGAGCGCACCGCGGACTGCGCCGGCGCCTGGAATCCCGAAAACCACACCAATCGCGCCATCCGGGCGATCAAATCCGCGGTCCCCGAGATCGCGATCATGACCGACGTCGCCCTGGACACCTATAATATCAACGGTCATGACGGGTTCGTGGTGAATGGTGAGATCGTCAACGACCAGACCGTCGAGGCGCTTGTGAAAATGGCCGTCGCGCAGGCCGAGGCGGGCGCGGACATCATCGGCCCGAGCGACATGATGGACGGTCGTATCGGCGCGATCCGTTCCGCGCTTGAACATGGCGGACATCACAATGTGATGATCCTGAGCTATGCCGCCAAATACGCCAGCGCGTTCTATGGCCCTTTCCGCGATGCGGTCGGAGCGTCGGCGGCGCTGATCGGGGACAAGAAGACCTATCAGATGGACCCGGCCAATTCGAACGAGGCGCTGCGTCTGATCGAGCGCGATCTGACCGAGGGCGCGGACATGGTCATGGTCAAACCCGGCCTGCCCTATCTCGATATTTGCCAACGCGTCAAAGAGACCTTCGGCGCCCCGACCTTTGCCTATCAGGTCAGCGGCGAATACGCGATGATCCGCGCCGCGCAGCACAACGGCTGGATCGACGGCGATCGCGTGATGCTCGAGAGCCTGATGGCGTTCAAGCGTGCGGGGTGTGACGGTATCCTGACCTATTTCGCACCCGATGTCGCCCGCATGCTGAACCGCTGATCACCGGGGCGCGGATGCGCGCGGCTCGGGCGATCCGGAAAACGGGGGTTTTTTGTCAAGAGCTCTGGAATTGCCAGCGATAAGTCGCCGAATCATTGTCCTTGCGGCGTGACAAACCGGGGATTCCTGCGTATGTTTCGCGCCAAGGCCGATGAAAACGGCCAACTCAGGCAAACATTTACAGGCAGTATTGACATGAGCAGCTTCACCACGAAACACACGCCCCCCCTGGGTCTGACCCGGCGCGGATTTGCATTTGGCGCGCTGGCGGGTGCGACATTGATCGCGGCCTGCGGCAACGGCGTCGGCAGCAATGGCGCGGCCACGATCGACGCGCGCGTCGATGCGACGCTGGCCCAGATGTATCGCACCTATCCGAACACCCGCGATCTTGCCGCAAAAGCCAATGGCATGTTGGTCATGCCACTGGTGACCGAGGCCGGATTCGGGTTTGGCGGCGGCTATGGCCGCGGTGCCTTGCGGGTCAACGACGTGACGGTCGATTACTATTCCAACACCAAGGCCAGCGCCGGTTTCCAGATCGGGGCCAAGCAATATGCGCATGTCCTGTTCTTCATGACGCATGACGCGCTGGAAGGGTTCCGCCGCGCCAGCGGTTGGACTGCCGGGGCCGAGATCGACTATGTGACGCCCGAAGGCGGCGAGTCCGCGTCGACCGATACCAATATTCTGACCGCGCCGATCCTTGCTGCAATCTTCGGTCAGGCCGGGCTCTATGCCGGGGCGTCGCTGGAAGGCGCCAAATATACCCGCATCATTCCCTGATTCCGAAATACGGTCCCGCCCGCGCTCGGGCGGGCCGGACCTTGACCGTCGACTATCGCCAAACGGGTTCAGTTCAACGCTGCGCACCATCCCGTTTGAACGCGCGCAACCGCCGGATCAGGCTTGAGGTATCCCAGCGGCCGCCGCCCATCTGCTGCACGTCCTTGTAATACTGATCGACCAGCGCCGTGACCGGGAGCGATGCACCGACTTCATCCGCCGTTCCCAGACAGATATCGAGATCCTTGCGCATCCAGTCGACGGCAAACCCGTGCTCGAAATGATCGTCGAGCATCGTTTCATAGCGGTTGGACATCTGCCAGGACCCTGCAGCGCCTTGGCTGATCACCTCGACGACCGCGCGCCCGTCCAGCCCGGCGCTCTCGGCAAAGTGAAGCGCTTCGGAGAGCCCCTGGACCAGCCCGGCGATGGCGATCTGGTTGCACATCTTTGTCATCTGTCCGGCGCCGCTTTCGCCGATGCGCCGGCAAATGCGCGCATAAGCGCCAATAATCTCTTCCGCCCGGTCATATACCGGCTGATCTCCGCCGCACATCACCGACAGGGCCCCGTTTTCCGCGCCCGCCTGACCGCCGGAAATCGGCGCATCGACGAATCCCAGCCCGGCCTCATGCGCAGCGGCATAAAGCTCGCGTGTCACCTTCGCCGAAACCGTGGTGTGATCGACGAACACCGATCCTTCCGCCATTCCGGCAAAGGCGCCATCCTCGCCCAGACAGACGCTGCGCAGGTCGTCGTCATTGCCGACACAGCACATGACAAAATCCGCGCCCTGCGCCGCCTCGCGCGGCGTATCCGCACGCGCGCCACCATGTTCCGCGACCCAGGATTCGGCCTTGGCGGGCGACCGGTTGTATACGGTCACGTCATGTCCGGCCGACTTCAGATGCCCGGCCATCGGGTATCCCATCACCCCGAGACCCAGAAACGCGAGCTTTGCCATTTGCTTTCCCTCCGAACCCGTTTCAAATAGATTGCCTCCGTATCTAACAGGCATCTCTGCCAGACAAAATCGCCAATTGCCGGCCACGCGCCGACGATCTTCGTGAGGACAGTATGAGCATCGTTTTTCGCTGGTTGTTGCGCATCGCCGCCGGGCTGGTCGGGCTGGTCGTGGTGGTGGTTGCGCTGGTCTATTACCTCGCCAGCCAGTCGCTGCCAGATTATGACCGCACCGTGCAGGTCGAAGGCCCCACCGCACCGATCGAGATCGTCCGCAACAATGCAGATGTGCCGCATATCTTTGCCGAGACCGATCCGGACGTGTTCTTCGGGCTTGGATATGCGCATGCGCAGGATCGCCTGTGGCAGATGACCACCATGCGGCGCGCGGCCCAGGGCCGGCTTTCCGAGGTGTTCGGACAGAAGACCGTGGCGGATGACCGCCTCATGCGTCGGCTCGACATCTATCGGCTGGCGGCGCAATCGGTGGGCGCGCAGGATGATCAGACCTTGCAGGCCCTGAATGCCTATGCGGCGGGTGTCAACGCACGGCTCGCCGAAATCAACAAGGACGCACTGGGGCGAGGTGCGCCTGAAATGTTCCTGTTCAATGCGCCGGTTGCCCCGTGGACCCCGGCGGATTCGCTTGCGCTGGTCAAGTTGATGGCGCTGAAATTGTCCGGCCACGTGGTGGATGAGGTTCTGCGCGCGCGCGTGTCGTTGATGCTCGACGATCCTGCACGGATCGCCGACGTCCTGCCCGAGGCGCCGGGCACCGGTATTGCTGCACTTCCCGAATATTCGGCATTGTTTCCCGGCCTGCCCCGCTATGCAGAGGTCAAGGAGGATGAACGCTCGCCGCTGTCGCCGGTGGCAAAACGCGGCATGGCAGGTGCTTCGAATGCGTGGACGGCGGCGCCATTCCGCTCGGCCGCCGGGGGCACCCTGCTAGCGAATGACCCGCATCTGGGCTTTTCGGCCCCGTCACTCTGGTATCTCGCGCGGCTCGAACTTGCCAGCGGCGGGGTGATCGGTGGCACCATTCCCGGCATTCCCGTGGTCATGACCGGGCGCAGCGATACGCTCGGCTGGGGGCTGACCTCGGCTTACGTGGACGATCAGGATCTGTTCATCGAACGTCTGAATCCCGACAATCCGGAAGAATACGAAACGCCGGACGGGTTCAAGCCGTTTGAAAGCCGCCCGTCGATCATCGAGATCAAGGGCGCGTCGCCCATTACCCTGACCCTGCGCTGGACCGAGAACGGACCGGTTCTGCCACGGAGACAGTTCAATCTCGACGCGATCACGCCGCCGGGCCATGTGGTCGCCTTGGGCTGGACCGCGCTCAGCCCGCAGGACACGACCTTGTCTGCCGCTATGGCGATGATGGAGGCGACGTCGGTGCAAGAGGCGATCAAGCTGACCGAAGGGTATATTGCCCCGGCTCAGAACCTGTCGCTGATCGACAAGGACACCATTGCGATGAAACTGATCGGCGCGGTGCCACGCCGCGATCCGCGCCATAACAGCCAGGGCCGCATGCCGTCACAAGGCTGGCGGCAGGAAAATCGCTGGCAAGGGCGGATGCCCTATGACACCAACCCCGAGTTCGTGTCGCCGAGCGGGGGCATCCTTGGCAACACCAACAACAAGATCGTCGACCGCCCCTTCCCCGACCACCTGTCATTCGTCTGGGGCGACACCCAGCGGATCAATCGCTGGCAGCGGCTCATGCAGTCGCGCGAGGTCCACACCCGCGACAGCTTTATCGAGGCGCAGCTTGACCCGGTGAGCTTTACCGCGCGCTCGTTGCTACCGCTGATCGGTGCGGATCTCTGGTTTACCGGTGAATCCGCGCCCGAAGGCACGCAGGAGCGACAGCGTCAGATCGCCCTGTCCCTGCTGGCAGACTGGAACGGCGAAATGAACGAACACCTGCCGGAACCGCTGATCTATGCGGCGTGGCTGCGGGCGTTGAACCAGAGGCTGATCCGCGATGAGCTTGGGCCCCTCGCCGACGAGTTCAAACGCGCGGATCCGGTCTTTATCGAACGCGTCTATCGCGACATCGACGGGGCAAGCATCTGGTGTGACATACGCCAGAGCGCGCCGGTTGAAACCTGCACCGACATCGCGCGGCTGGCGCTGGATGACGCGCTTTACTGGATCGCCGATACGTATGGGACGGCGCTGGAAAGCCTGCGTTGGGGCGATGCGCATCAGGCCACACAGGATCACCCGGTGCTCGGCGATGTTCCGATCCTCCGCTACTTTGTGAATATTCGCCAGTCCACCAGCGGCGGCGACAATACCCTGTTGCGCGGGCTGACCTCTGGCGAGGACCCCGCCCCGTTCGAGAATGTCCACGGCGCGGGCTATCGCGGGGTCTATGACTTTGCCGATCCCGACAGTTCGGTCTTTATCATCTCCACCGGCCAATCAGGCCATTTCCTGTCGCGCTACTATGACGACCTCGCGCAGCTTTGGCGTCGGGGAGAGTATATTCCTATGTCCCTGGACGAGGAACTCGCGCGGGCCGCAGCGGTGGGAACGACGATCCTGACCCCCAGGATCGAATGACATGGCATCCGGCGTGACGGCGATCTCTGAACGGGGCACCCCGGCCTTCGTGCGATACCGCGATCAGCGGTGGCGCCGGGTGAAACGGATGATCACAACGTCCTGAATTTTGCCTGCTGCTGCGCCGTCCAGATCACCGAAATGTCAGAACCGTCCTCGGTCTGGTTTTCCGATTGCACCACGTCCTGTTCAAACAGCCATGCCCGTTTCCGCCCGTCCGAGAAACCGAGATGCAGGTCTTCGGCAAAGCGCGCGCCTTGCAAGGCGCCGGAGATCGCGGCAAGCAGTTCATCAATGCCTTCGCCGGTCAGTGCCGAGAGACAGAACAGCCCGTCATCTCGGTCGGCGCGGGCGCGCAAGGCGTCCTGTTCATCCGGTCCGAGCAGGTCGAGCTTGTTCCAGATTTCGAGCATCTGGCGATCTTCGTCGATCCCGAGTGAATTCAGGATGTTTTCGACATCGCGGGCCTGCGCGTCCGTCTCTGCATGACTGATGTCGCGGACATGCACGATCAGGTCGGCGGCGAGCACCTCTTCCAGAGTGGCCCGAAACGACGCGACGAGTTCGGTGGGCAGGTCGCTGATGAATCCCACCGTATCCGACAGGATGATCTCGGGTCCCTCGGGCAGAACCACGCGGCGCATGGTCGGGTCGAGCGTGGCAAAGAGCATGTCCTTTGCCATCACCTCGGCCCCTGTCAGACGGTTGAAAAGCGTTGATTTCCCGGCGTTGGTATAGCCGACGAGCGCGACAATCGGGAACGGCACCTTGGCGCGGGCCTTGCGATGCAGCTCACGGGTCTTGACGACCTTGTCCAGCTGCCGGCGCAGGCGCACCAGCTGTTCGTCGATGGCGCGTCGGTCGGCCTCGATCTGGGTTTCACCGGGGCCGCCGACGAATCCCAGCCCGCCGCGCTGACGCTCAAGGTGTGTCCAGGCCCGGACCAGACGTGTGCGTTGATAGGACAATGCGGCCATCTCGACCTGCAGAACACCCTCGCGCGTGCGGGCGCGGTCGCTGAAGATCTCGAGAATCAGCCCGGTCCGGTCGAGCAACTTGACTCCCCAGGCCTTCTCGAGGTTGCGTTGCTGCACGGGCGAAACCGGACCATCAATCAGGACCAGTTCGATATCGGCGTCGGCAAAGCGCGTCTTCAGTTCCTCGATCTTGCCCTTGCCGAATAACATTCCGGCATGCGCCTTGGGCAAGGGCACAATATCGCTGCCGATGACCTCAAGATCCGGTAGCGCCACGGCCAGCGCCACGGCTTCCTCAAGCGCCGGGCCGGAGTCGCGGCGGTCGGGGTCGGTACGAATGTCTGGATGCAGCACCCAGGCCCGGGTGCTTACACTCTCATGATCCATCAAGTAGCGTCTTCGCCCTCGTAAAGGCTGATCGGCTGGGCTGGCATGATGGTCGAGATCGCGTGCTTGTAAACCAGTTGGGATTGCCCATCCCGGCGCAACAACACGCAGAAATTGTCAAACCATGTGATGACACCCTGCAACTTCACCCCATTGATCAGGAAAATTGTAACCGGAACCTTGGTCTTGCGCACATGGTTCAGGAATGCGTCCTGAAGATTCTGTCTGTCAGATGCCATATTTGAAATTCTCGCCATTGTTCTTGCCGTATGCCGCGGACCGGCATTGCCCCTGGGCGAGTATGTCGCGCCGCGCAGGGAACTTCCACCCAAAAAAAGCGTGTTGTTCGTGATGCGCGAAGAGTCACGTATTGCGCCAGATACCGGGCGTCAGAAGCGCGATGATCGCCAGAGTCTCAAGACGCCCCAAAACCATCGCCGCGCAGAGGATCATCTTGGCCGCGCCGCCAAGTTCGACCAGACGTATCGGGGTTTCGCTGGCAACATCGATCAATGGGCCGGTTGTCGACAGCGACGCGATGCTCAGCACGATGGCATGCTCAAAGCTCACTCCGAGCGACGCCAGCGCGAGGCTGATCACCGCCAGCGACATCGCGAAGAGCATGAAGAAGACCCAGGCGATGAAGGCGCCGTTTTTCTGGATTCGCGTCTCCCGGTGCACGGTATCGACGGATGACGGGTGGACCAGCTTCTCCATCTCGCGCAGCCCGTTGAGATACAGCGCATAGACCCGCAGCAGCTTGACCCCGCCTGCGGTGGTCGCAACGCCGCCGCCGATCATCGAAAGCCCCAGCAAGAGCAGCCCCGGCGTGCCCAGCCCGGACCATCGCCGCGCCTCTTCCCAGTCGGCACTTTCAAAGCCGGTGGTGGTCAGAAAGGAAATCACCGTGAACATCGACCCCCAGAACGCCCGCAGGCCAAGCAGGAAATTCTCGCCTTCGGTCACTTCGAGCGACGCGATCCAGTGGCGCAGGAACAGCAGGGTCGGCAGGGCAAAGACCAGCAGAAGGCCGATGCGGAATTCCGGATCGGTCTCAAGCCGGCGAAACCCGGTCGTGTTGGTGGTGTCGCTGGAAAATGTCAGCCGGGACAGCGCGAAGAACATGAAGAGAAACAAAAGCGCCTCGCCGGCGAGGCCGGATGTCGAACCTTCGAGACCGCCAACCGGGGAAATCCCGGATGTCGCCATCACCGACATGGCGTGACAAAGCGCCGTCAGCGAGCGTTCACCCGACATCAGCAGCAACACCCAGAGCGTCAGCGTGAGCCCGGCATAGATCGGCGCGAGCATCGCCGCCGACCGCAGCAGCAGCTTGCGCGGATCGGCGCGGGCAATCATGCTGGGTCCCGATGCCGCACGTCCGGGTTCGCCGCGCGTGGTTACCTCGAAACCGCCGAGCGACAGCGGCGCGAGAATCGCCGAGGCCGCGATCCACATCAGCATGCCGCCCATCCAGCCCACCTGCGCCCGCCACAGGTGAAGCGGTGGCGACAACCGCTCGGGATCGGCAAACAGGTCCGCGCCCGTCGTGGTGATCGCACTGACCATGTCGAAATAGGCGTTCAGGAAAGACGTGGTCTGCAACGCATCATGCAGCGGAATCGCCAGAAAGACCGGCAGGATCGCGAAGGTGAACAGCAGCGACAAAAGCTGGCCAAGCGTCGCGTAACGCGGTTTGCGGTCGCCAAGCGCCAGGGCGATCAGAACGACACAGATCAGGCCAAGCAGACCGGAATAGAAAAACGACTGCGACGCCGGGTGGTTGTCGCGCACCACTGCATAGGCGGCCGGCACGAACATCGACGCCGAAAATACGCCCCAGATCAGCAGCGAAAGCGGCAGACGCCAAAGCGGACCTTTTGGGGTTTGCTCAAGCCGCATGATCAGAAGAAGTCGATCGAGACCTGCATCAGCCGCTCGACCTCGGGCACGTCATCGGCCAGTGCAAACAGCGCGATCACGTCCTTTTCCTCGATCCGCAGGCTGCCGGTCGGGCGCATCACCTCGCCTTCGCGCATGATCGCCCCCACCAGCACACCTTCGGGGAAATCGATGTCGCGGATCCGCTGCCCGGCCAGAGGCGAGGTCGACATCACCTCGGCCTCGATCACCTCGGCCTCGGCGTCGCCGATGGAATAGACCGCACGCACCCGCCCGTGGCGAATATGGCGCAGGATTGAACTGACCGTGGTGGAGCGCGGGTTGATATAGGCGTCGATTCCAAGCGGCGCCATCATCGGCACCAAAGTCGGATCATTGATCAGTGCAATCGCATAAGGGCAGCCCTCGGACTTGGCCCGCACCGCCGCCAGCATGTTGGTCTTGTCGTCATCGGTCACAGCGAGCATGGCGTCGGCCCGGTCGATGCCCGCCTCGCGCAACAGTGCCGCGTCGAGCCCGTCCCCATGCAGGACAATGGTTCTCTCAAGGGCATCGGCGGCCACCTCCGCACTTTTCCGGTTCCGCTCGATCACCTTTGCCCGCGTGCGTTTCTGGCGCTTTTCCAGCGTCTTGGCGACGGTCAGCCCGACATTGCCGCCGCCCACGATCACCAGACGTTCCTGCTTGTGCTGTTCCTTGCCGAAAATCTCCATCGTGCGACCGACATCATCGACATGGGCAAAGACGTAACACTCGTCCCCGGCAAACAACTGATCGTCCGGTTCCGGCGCGAACAGGCTGCCGTCCCGGCGCACGCCGACGACGATCGAGCGCAATGTCGAGAACAGATCCGTCAACTGCCGCAGCGGCGTGTTGAGCACCGGACAGTCCTCATCCAGCGCGATACCGAGAAGCTGCGCCTTGCCCTCCATGAAGGTCTCGGTGTCAAAGGCGGCGGGTGCCGCAAGCCGCTGCATCGCCGCCGACGCCACCTCGCGTTCGGGGCTGATCACCACATCGATCGGCAGGTGATCGCGCCGGTAGAGATCGGAGTAAATCGCCGTGAGATAGGATTGCGCCCGCAGACGCGCGATCTTGCGCTGGATCGAGAACACCGAATGCGCCACCTGGCAGGTCACCATGTTGACCTCGTCGGAATGGGTCGCCGCGATGATCATGTCAGCATCCCGCGCTCCTGCCCTGTCCAGGATGTCCGGATAGCTGGCAAAACCCGCGATTCCCTGCACATCCAGCGTATCGGTGGCCCGCCGCACGAGATCGGGGTTGCTGTCGACAACGGTGACATCGTTCGATTCGCCTGACAGGTGACGTGCGATCTGCCAGCCTACCTGACCGGCACCGCAAATGATGACCTTCATGCGCTCTTGACCCTTGGTCCGGTGTTCTGCGTTCATTTGCATGACAGAAGCCCCCAGAAGGGTCAATTCAATTGTCACCCGCCGCTGGTTGATGCAAACTGTTGCCATGAAACTCGTGATGCGGATTCTCGTGGCAGGACTGATGGTTGGCGCTTGCGGGCCGCTGTCCCTCTATTACCGGCCCGGCGTCGAGGTCAGCCGGATGCAAACCGACGCGACCAACTGCGAGGTCGAGGCGCTCAGGGATGCGCCGGTTGCCAACCAGATACGCCAGCGCCCGCCGATCTATTTCCCCGGCAACAGATTCTGTACGGGAAATGGATGCTACTACAATCCCGGCTATTGGGTCGATGGCGGCCTGTACACCGTTGACGTGAACCAGGATCTGCGCCGCCGGGTGCTGGATATCTGCATGGCGAACAAGGGCTATCAGCCGGTCAGCATCCCGCGCTGCCCAGCCAATGTAAGCGCGTCCGCACCGCGCGCGGCGACATCGACGCTGCCCGCGCTGGCACGAAACTCCTGCGCGATCCGCTATGACGATGGCAGTTGGCAGATCGTGACACCGCAGGTGTCGACCGCGTCGGAGTAGACCGGCAAAGGGGCATGTCCGCCTCTGGCGATCACGCGGCGCGAAAGAATGTTACCGATTGACGGTCGCGTTCCATGTTCTGGAAGCGATGCAACCGCTTGTTCGACAATATTTGCATTCTGGGAGAAAATCATGAACCTGAGACCGGATCCGACATTCCACGCCACGCCGAAGCTCGCGATGGCCGCGCCTGTCGAAAAACTCGCCTTCACGCTTATGCTCAGTCCCGACGGATCACAGCCCGACGGGTTGGCGGTGATCGATGTCGATGCCACGTCGGAAACCTATGGGCAGATCGTTCATTCGCTGATGATGCCCAACACGGGCGACGAATTTCACCATTTCGGCTGGAACGCCTGCTCGTCCGCGCTCAGCCCGCTGACGGGACATGCCTTTCTTGAACGTCGCTATCTCATCATTCCCGGAATCCGTTCGAGCCGTATCTACATCATCGATGTCAAGGAACCGCTCAAGGCCAGGATTCACAAGATCATCGAACCCGAAGAGCTGTTTGAGAAAACCGGGTACTCCCGCCCTCACACGATCCATTGCGGGCCCGAGGGCATCTATGTTTCGACCCTGGGCGGTGGCGGCAAGGACGGGATGGACGGCCCGCCGGGCATCTTCATCATGGATTGCGAGACATTTGACATTCTGGGTCGCTACGAAATGGATCGTGGGGTTCAGGACAAGCATTACGACTTCTGGTGGAACCTGCCGCGCGATTACATGATCAGTTCCGAATGGGCGCTGCCGCCGCAATATGAAAACGGCGTCGTGGCCGAGGATCTGCTTGCCAACAAATACGGCCACAGCATTCATTTCTGGGATTTGCGTGGACGTCGCAACGTCCAGACCATTGACCTGGGCGAAAACCATCAGATGGCGCTGGAGATCCGGCCCGCGCACGACCCGGCCAAACAATACGGATTTTGCAGCATCGTCGTGGACACGACCAACCTGCAAGGCGCGATCTTTACCTGGTGGCGCAATGACGACGGCACGTTCGACGCCAGGAAAACCGTCACGATCGATCCGCAGCCCGCGGATGCGGACGAGCTGCCCGAATTGCTAAAGGGATTTGGCGCGGTGCCGCCGCTGATCACCGATATCGACCTCAGCATGGATGACAGGTTTCTTTACGTGTCCTGCTGGGGGATCGGCGAAATGCACCAATACGACGTCTCCGACCCGATGAATCCGGTGCTCGCGGGCAAGGTCGAGATTGGCGGCATCGTCCGGAAAACGCCACATCCCAACGGCAAGACATTCGGCTATGGCCCGCAGATGGTCGAAATCAGCCGCGATGGCAAACGGGTCTACTGGACCAACTCGCTCTATTCGACGTGGGATGACCAGTTTTACCCCGGCGAACGCGGTGCGGCGATGGTGATGGCAAATGTCGGCGATACCGGCGGCCTGACGCTGGACGAGTCGTTCTGGGTCGAGTTTCCCGAGGGCTATCGCTGCCACCAGATCCGCCTTGAGGGCGGGGATTGTTCGACCGACAGTTTCTGCTATCCGAACAGCTAGACGTGGATCAGACACCGGCGGTGGCCCTTTGGTGGGCGGTCATCGCATCGGGCATCTATCACGGGGTGAATCCGGGGATGGGATGGCCCCTGTCAGTCTCGGCCGCACTGATGGAAGGGCGGCGGGCGGCGCTTGGCAAGGCGCTCATGCTGCTGGCGCTCGGACATTTTCTGGCGATGTCCGCGATCCTTCTGCCATTCACGCTGATCTATGCGCTGGTTGATTGGCAGCGCGAAATACGCATCGGTACGGGGTTTATCGTCCTCGCTGCCGGCGTCTATCTTCTGATCAATCGCCGTCACCCGCGGGGGTTGGCACGGATCAGGCCGACACGGCTTGCCCTCTGGTCGTTTCTTGCCGCGATGGCGCATGGCGCGGGGCTGATGCTTCTGCCCATCTATCTGGGGCTGTGCGGGATCGAGGACGCGGAGCCGGGCCATCGCGCCGCCGCCGAACTGATGCTTGGCAACCTCGATATCGCGCTGGCGGTCGCGGCTGTTCACACCGCGGCGATGACCGTGGCGGGCGGGGTGATCGCAATCGGGGTTCACGCCTGGCTTGGCCTGAAATTCCTGTCCAGGGCCTGGTTCAACATGGATGTGCTATGGGCGCTGAGCCTGATCAGTGTCGGTGCGCTGGCGCTCTGGACCGCTTTATGACAACACCTATTCGGCTGCTTCGGTTGTCTCCTGCTCCACATGCGCGACCCGAGCGCCCGACTTGCTCGATGTGACCACGCCCAGCGACTTCAGCTTGCGGTGCAACGCACTGCGCTCCATCCCGACGAACGACGCGGTGCGGCTGATATTGCCGCCAAACCGGTTGATCTGGGTCAGCAGGTATTCGCGTTCGAACGCCTCGCGCGCTTCGCGCAGCGGCAGGGTTGCCAGCGCCCCGGACAGGACCACGCGGCCCTCATCGGCCGATTTCACCTCGTCACCGGGCAATTCGCGGGCTTCGATGGGCCCGTTGCCCTCGCCCAGGATCAGCACCCGTTCGATCAGATTCTTGAGCTGGCGCACGTTGCCCGGCCAGACCATTGTCTGCATCAGCGCAATGGCCTCTTCCGAAATCTCCCGCAGCGGCAGGCCCTGGCTCTTGTGGCAGGATTCGATGAAATGCCCGGCCAGCACAGGCACGTCTTCCCGGCGCTCTTCCAGCGACGGCACCGCGATCGGCACCACGTTCAGCCGGTGATAGAGTTCCTGCCGGAAACGTTCGGCGCGGATTTCCTGTTCCAGATTCTTGTTGGTGCTGGAAATCACGCGCAGGTCGACGCGAACCTTGTCATTTCCGCCGACCCGCTGGAATTGCTGGTCGACCAGCACCCGCAAGATCTTGGATTGGGTCCCGATCGGCATATCCGCGACTTCATCGAAATAGACGACGCCACCATGAGCCTGTTCGAGCAATCCGGGCTCGACCCCCCGTTCGGGCGTTTCCCGTCCGAACAGCACCTCTTCCATCCGCTCAGGCTCGATACTGGCGCAATTCACCGTCACGAACGGCGCGTTCGAGCGGTTGGAATGGGCGTGGATATAGCGCGCGGCAATTTCCTTGCCCGATCCAGCCGGTCCGGTCAGCATCACCCGCCCGTTCGACTTGGTCACCTTGTCGAGATTGCCGATCAGGGTGCGGAACGCCGAACTTGCACCGATCATTTCGGCCCCCACACCGTCGCGGTGTTTCAGTGCGCTGTTCTCCCGTCGAAGCCGCGATGTCTCCATCGCGCGGCGTATAACCACCAGCAACTGATCGATATTGAAGGGTTTTTCGATAAAGTCATAGGCCCCCTGCTTGATCGCGGCGACCGCGATCTCGATATTGCCGTGGCCCGAAATGATCACCACGGGAATGTCGGGGTTGTCGCGTTTGACCGCCTTGAGAATGTCGATCCCGTCCATCCGGCTGTCTTTCAGCCAGATGTCGAGGATCAGCAAGGCGGGCGGTTCCGCGTTTATGGCCGACATGCAGTCATCGGAATTGCCTGCCAGCCGCGTGGAAAACCCCTCGTCCTCCAGAATATCTCCAACCAGTTCCCGGATGTCGCGTTCGTCATCGACGATCAGAATGTCACTCATATCGTTCCTGCTCTTTCTGCCTCTGCCTCGCCTTCCGTGGTGGCGTTCGTTTCAGTTGTGCCGGTGATCACCAGCCGTATCACGGCCATTGCACCGAAATGGGATTGGCCCTCGAATACCGGCGCATCCTCGAGGGTCAGCGTACCCCCGTGTTCCTCGATAATCTTCTTGACGATGGGCAAGCCCAGCCCGGTGCCCTGATCGCGCGTGGTGACATAGGGCTCAAACAGTCTTGCGCGGTCTTCGGGCAACCCGATTCCGTTATCTGCAATCGTGATGGTACAGGCTGGACCCGACGTACTCACCGATACCCTGATCTCGGGCACGAGATCCTCCGGCGCGCCCTTTTCCTTCAGCGTTTCAATCGCTTCCCCGGCGTTCTTGATCAAATTGGTCAATGCCTGCGACATCATCGTCGCATCCAGATCGGCGCAAATCTCGCCATCGGGCAGCGTGGCGCTGATCCTGACGCCGGGCTGGCCGGTCTGTTGCAGCAGGACCGCATCCCGTACCAGCGCGATAACGTCTTCGGCGCGGCGGTCGGGTTCGGGCATCCGTGCGAACTTGCTGAACTCATCCACGATACGGCGCAGATCGTTGGTCTGGCGTACGATGACGTCGGTCATGGAGTCGAGCTTGTCGCGCTCTTCGCCAACGGCAGGACCGAACTTGCGTTTTATCCGCTCCGCGCTCAGCTGGATCGGAGTCAGCGGATTCTTGATCTCGTGCGCGATCCGGCGCGCGACATCGCCCCAGGCTGCCATGCGCTGTGCGCTGACCAGATCGGTCACATCGTCGAACGCGACAACATATCCCTCAAGGCTACCATCGGCCTCGCGACGAGTCGACATGCGGACCAGCAGGTTTTCCATATGTCCCTGGCGCGACACCTTGATTTCGCTTTGCGCAACTTCGCCGGTTCCGGTCTTGAGCTGTTCGAACAAGGCTCCGAATTCGGGCACGGCGACCGTCAGGGCAAGATCCTGCTCGTGGCCTGTCCAGTCGAGCAGCCGTTCGGCGGACCGGTTGACGAAGGTCACCTTGCCATCGGGATCCAACCCCACCACCCCGGACGTTACCGAGGTCAGAACCGAGTCGAATAGCCGGCGTCGCCGCTCGATCTGGCGGGTATTGTCCAGGAGCCGCTCACGCTGCCCCTTGAGCTGATAGGTCATCTGGTTGAAATAACGTCCGAGCAGGGCGATTTCGTCGTCCCCCTGCTCTTCATCCACCTGAACGTCCAGATCGCCTGCACCGACCTTTTGCGCCGCCGTGGTCAATCGTCCGACCGGACGGCTCAGCCGTTCGGCGAACCACAAGCCGGACCAGATCGCCGCAAGCACCAGGATCAGCGCAAAGCCGAGATACAGCAACCCGAATTCAAACAGCACGCGGCCGCGTTCATTCTCGAGTTGCTGATAAAGCACCACCGTTTCCTTGGTCTCGTCCAGCAGATTCAGAATGTCGCCATCAACCTCGCGGCTCACGTAAAGGTAACGGTCGACAAAGGTTTCGAGCGGCAGCAGCGCGCGAAACTCGTTATTGTCCCAGTCCTGGATGACGATCAGACCGTCATCCGTCGCCGCGGCCAATTGGTCGGATGTGGGGCGCTCGAAGTCGAACAGGTACGATCCCTCGCCCCGCGCCCGGATTTCGCCAGTACCGTCAATTACATAGGCTTCGCGCAATCCGCGCTGGATTTGCGCCTGCCCTTGACCGAGAAACTGCCGCAGCTCCGCATCGTTGATGAAAACGTTGACCTGTCGCGTCGTTGCCAGATAGCGCGCCAACGCACGCGCGTCCTGTGCGAGGTTTTGCCGGTGTTCCTCTTCATAGGCCTCGGCAGCGGACAGGGACGATCCGACCACCTGCCGGACCCGCTCGGAAAACCATCCTTCGAGTCCGATATTGACGGTCAGCCCGGCAAACACCGCGACAATCACCGTCGGGATCAACGCCAGCAAGGCAAAGACGGCTGTCAGCCGAAGATGCAGACGTGACCCCGCGGACCGCGCCCGGCGGGCGGCGATCAGCCGGGCAACCTGCCCCAGAACCAGCGTCGCAACGACGAGGATATAGACCAGATCGGCCAGAAAGATGAAGCGCAGCGACGGCGATGAGGCGTGCTGGTCAAAGGGACCGAGCACCATGAACGTGGCCAGCGCCAGCGCAGGCCCCAGCAACACCAGACCCAGCGTACCCGCGTTCTTGGCACGCCTGGTTTTGCGCCACCGGTTGAAAGTCGTGAACGGCCTGTTCTGTGACCGGGTTGTCACGTGTCGTCCTCATATTGATGTGCCGCTCGCGCGGCGTACCGCCATATTTCGTGGTCTTGTCCCGGTATCGTCGTCGAATGACACCGGCCTGCCACGCTTATGTGGCGGTTTTACATCAATTTGCGACGCCGTGTCACCTGTATATCGAGATCGGTGATCTTCTTGCGCAAAGTATTGCGATTGATACCGAGCAGGTCGGCGCATTTCGCCTGGTTTCCGCCGGTCGCTTCAAGCGCGATCTCAATCAGCGGGATCTCCATTTCCCTGAGAATGCGCGCGTAAAGCCCCGGCGGCGGCAGCATACTACCATGCAGGTCGAAATAGCGGCGCAAATGACGCGCAACCGAGGCCGAGAGTTTTTCCGTACTGCCCTGACCCGGAACGGGCTCCATTTCCGGCTGGTTTCCCAGCACCACCTCGACCTCGGCGCGCGATATCTCGTCGGCGCGGCTGGTCAGGACAAGGCGGCGAATCGTGTTTTCAAGCTGACGGACATTGCCGGGCCAGCTATAGGCACGAAACAGGTCCAGCGCCCCGTCACCGAGCCGTCGTCTGGCCGAGCCTTCCCGCTCGGCCCGGCTCAGGAAATGTTCGGCAAGCAACGTGATGTCGTCGACGCGCTCGCGCAGCGCCGGCACATTCACGGTGGCACCGCTCAGACGGTAATAGAGATCCTTGCGCAGCCTGCCCTTTTCCATCGCATCGGCAAGATCCCCCTGCCCGGTCGCCATGAAGCGCGGAACATGATCGCCGGGCGCATCGATCATCCGCACGATGCGGGCCTGAATCTCGTCATCGACATCGGCAATTTCGTCGATCAAGACGGTGCCGCCCTTGACCCGCGCCAGAACCCGTGCCGGCCCTTCGAGTTCCTGAAGATCGGCGCCGGTCACCGAGATGAAAGGCAAGGTTCGCCGGTCCGAAAAGTCGTGAATGGCCCGCGCGATCAGGGACTTGCCCGTGCCGCTTTCGCCCGAGATCAACACCGGCAGGTCGGTATTCATCACCTTGGCGACCAGCCGGTACAGCGCCTGCATGATCGGCGTGCGCCCCACCAGCGGCAGATCCTCGGGGCGCTCGCTGGCGGCCGATTCGGCCACCCCGGAGGACGCGCGCCGTTTGAGTTCCAGCGCACGGGATGTCCGTTTCATCAGATCGGGAAGGTCAAACGGTTTGGGAAGATAATCATACGCCTCGGCTTCGGCCGCCTTGATCGCCGTCATGATGGTGTTCTGCGCCGAGATCACGATCACCGGCAGGCCCGGTCGATCCTCGGCGATCTTGGGCAGCATCTCGAGCCCGTTCCCGTCAGGCATCATCACGTCGCTGATCACGACATCGCCCTTTCCCTCGCTGACCCACCGCATCAGGGTTGTCAGCGAACTGGTCGCGTGCACCTTGCACCCTGCCCGGGTCAGGGCCTGCGTCAGAACCGTGCGGATCGTGCGGTCGTCGTCGGCGACAAGTACCGTGCCGTCCATCAGGAAGTCTCCTCTTTGTCAGGGCTGCGGGGCGCGCGCGGAAGCGACAGGCGAAATACCGTGCGCCCCGGCACCGAGGTGACCGAGATCCAGCCACCGTGGTCGGAAATGATCTTGCTTACCAACGCCAGGCCAAGCCCGGTGCCGTTCTCGCGGCCTGACACGAACGGATCGAACACGTCGGCGCGGATATCTTCGGGCAGGCCCGGTCCGTCATCGATGATCTCGACCTGAAGCGGCAGGGACTGGCCACGGCCATCGGCACGGCGCAGCCGGAAGGAATGCTCGAAATAGCTGTGGATCCGGATTGTTCCGCCGGATGGCTCCGCCACTTCGGAGGCGTTCTTCAAAAGGTTCAGGATCACCTGCAACAACTGATCCGGATCGCCGTAGGCCAGCGGCAGCGACGGATCGTAATCCTCGATGATGCGCATATGCGCCCCGAACCCGAGCAAGGCCGAGCGGCGTGCCCGGTCCAGAACATCGTGGATATTCACCGCGCGAAACTCTGGCGGCGACAGGTTTCCGAACTGCTCCACCTGTTCAAGCAGCTTCACGATACGCCGGCTCTCGACGACGATAAGATCCGTGAGTTCAAGCTCTTCCGGCGGCAGGTTCATGCTCAGCAACTGTGCCGCACCAGTGATCCCGGCCAGCGGGTTCTTGATTTCATGCGCCAGCATCTCGGCCATTCCGATGGCAGACTGCGCCGCCGATTTCACCGAATGGCTCTGCGTCATGCGCCCGGCCAGTTCGCGCGGCGAGATCATGATGATCATCGTGGTCGGATCCGAAATCAGCGGCGCGATTTGCAGCGCACATTGCAGCGGTGCGCGACTGCCGGACCCGACATCGATATCGTTGACAAAAAGCGGGGTGCCGTTCGCGCGCGCGCGCGCAAACGCGTCCTCGATCGGCGCATCGATGGCAATCACGTCCCAGACCGGCGCGCCGAGAATCGATTTGGCCGACAGGTTCAGAAACCCCTCGCCCGCCGAATTGACATCAATGATCCTGTCCCCGGCATCGATCAGGAATGCCGGGACCGGCAAAGACGCCCAGATATTCGCATCCGTGATCATGCTGCCGCGTCCTCCGGCTGGCGGGCAAGCGCATCCGGCAACAGGCGCAGGACCTCATTCGGGTCTTTCGATGTCAGGAGCCGCCGACGCAGACAGGACCGTGTGCGCGCGTCATCCATATACCATCCAAGGTGCTTGCGGGCGACCCGCAGGCCAAGATCCGCACCGTAGAACGACAACATCGTCTGGTAGTGGCCAGAGACCATCGCAACCAGCGCGTCCCCCTGCGGCACGTCGGGTGCGGGCGCGTTCCACAGGTCATGGGCCACCTGAGCCAGCAGCCATGGCTTGCCCTGCGCCCCGCGCCCGATCATGACGCCGTCGCCGCCGGATTGCGCCAGAGCGCGCCGCGCAGTGGCGGTGTCGATGATGTCGCCATTTGCGATGACAGGCACGTTCACCTGCTCCTTCACGCGCGCGATCGCCGCCCAATCGGCGCTGCCCTTGTAGAACTGGCACCGCGTGCGCCCGTGAATCGTGATCATCTGCACGCCCGCAGACTCCGCACGCCGGGCAACATCAGGCGCATTGAGGCATGTGTCATCCCAGCCCAGACGGGTTTTGAGCGTGACCGGCACATCCACCGCCCCCACCACAGCCTCGATCAGGCGCAGGGCGTGGTCGGGGGTCTTGAGCAGGGCCGAACCGGAATAGCCGTTGGTCACTTTCTTGGCCGGACAACCCATGTTGATGTCAATGATCGCCGCGCCGCGATCGGCGACCTGCCGCGCCGCCTCGGCCATCCAGTGCGCCTCGCGCCCGGCCAGTTGCACCGCGGTGTTGGCAACATCCGCGCTCAGTTCCGCACGTTCGCGCACGCCGGGCTTGGACTGGACCATTTCCTGGCTGGCCACCATTTCGCTGACCACCAGCCCGGCCCCGAAACTCCGGACCAGATCGCGAAACGGGCGGTCGGTGATTCCGGCCATCGGCGCAAGCACGACCGGCGGCGTCAGAACAGATGTATCGAATTGCGGCGTCACATGCCCAAACCTTGTGCAGTTGCACCGGGTTTAGTGGACGCCCCTCCGGCATACAACGCTCAGGCATGGAATCCTGCCGCAACGGAATGCGCCTGCACAATTATTGTGCAATGCATCCGGGGTGATTGCCACAGATTGACCCAAAGCCTAAACAGCGGGCGTGGTGCGTACCGGAAACCGAGGGCGCACGCAGAACCAAAAAAGGCGCGCATATGGATATCAGGCTGGGAAACGGATTCGACGTGCACAGGTTCGGACCTGGCGACGCGGTCACGCTTTGCGGGGTCACGCTCCCGTTTGATCGTGGCTTGCAGGGGCATTCGGATGCCGATGTGGGCATGCACGCGCTGACCGATGCGATCTACGGGGCGCTCGCGCGGGGCGATATCGGTCAACATTTCCCGCCCAGCGACCCGCAGTGGAAAGGCGCGGCCAGCGACATTTTCCTGCGTCACGCCATCGACCTCGCGCGGAGCATGGGCCTGGCTCCGGGCAATGTGGATGTCACCCTGATCTGCGAGGCACCCAGGATCGGACCGCATGCTGCGGCGATGCGGGCCTGTCTCGCCGAAATCACGGGCATGGATATCGCCCGTGTATCGGTCAAGGCGACAACGTCGGAACGGCTCGGCTTCACCGGGCGCGGCGAGGGCATTGCCGCAATTGCAACCGCAACGCTGGTGTCGGTATGAAGCGGCTGGCGGATCTGATCGCGACGGTCTGCGGTGTCGGCTACCTGCGCCCAGCACCGGGCACGTGGGGATCGCTGGCGGCGCTGCCTCTGGGTTGGCTGGTTCATGCGATCGGCGGTTTTCCCCTGTTGCTGATCGCCATCGCCGCGACATTCCTCGCCGGTTTGTGGGCCACGCGGATCATGACCCGAAACAGTGCCGATCACGACCCCTCCGAAATCGTGATCGACGAGGTTGCGGGCCAGTTGATCGCGCTTGCACCGCTCAGCTACGCGACCTGGTCGATGGGGCTGGATATCACCCGGCTCTGGCCCGGCTGGGTCGCGGCGTTTCTGCTGTTCCGGCTGTTTGACATCGGCAAGCCGTGGCTGGTGGGGTGGGCCGACCGGCGTGGCGATCCGCTCGGGGTGATGCTCGACGATGTCATCGCCGGGGTGTTTGCCGCCCTTGGCGTCATGCTGCTCGCCGGATTGTGGCACGGGATGATGGGATGGTAGATGTCGGCGCCCTGCTCGCGCTGGCCCGCGCCGCAGGCGTACGGGTTGCCACGGCGGAAAGCTGCACCGGCGGCATGGTGGCTGCCGCGCTCACCGATATCGCAGGATCATCCGATGTGGTTGACCGCGGATTTGTCACCTATTCGAACAGCGCAAAACAACAGATGCTGGGGGTCGGGGGCGATACCTTGTCACGTGTCGGCGCGGTCTCCGAAGAGGTGGCAAGGGAAATGGCGGACGGTGCGCTTGAGCGGTCAGGCGCTGATCTCGTGGTGTCGATCACCGGCATAGCGGGTCCGGGCGGGTCGGAATTCAAACCCGAGGGGCGGGTCTGCTTCGGGCTGGCGATGACGGGGTCCGCCACAGTCACCGAAACCGTCGAGTTTGGCGCACGGGGACGTGCGCAGGTGCGCAGTGCCGCCCGCGATCACGCCCTGACGCTTCTGATGGCAGCGTTGTCGGAACGCGGCGCATAGCACCGTCGCACGGCCACGCGGCGCGCAGCTAACTCTGGTTGGCGGGGCCGTAGAGCTCGGCGGCCCGCGTCTCGAAGGCCCGCACGATACGCTGCATCGCCTCGTTGAAAACCAGCCCGATGACCCGTTGCAGGATCGCGTTCTTGAATTCGAAGTCCACGCGAAACGATACGTCGCATCCGGTTGCCGTATCCCGGAAGGCCCAGTTCGATTTCATGAACTTGAACGGCCCGTCGATATATTCGGTGTCGATCTTCTTTTGTGCGGGCCAGAGCGTCACCCGGCTGCCAAAGCGTTCGCGAAAGACCTTGAAGCTGATCACGAGGTCCGCTTCCATCACCTCGGAGTCGCCCTGCGGTTTGACGCTGCGCACACGGGCGGCGGCACACCACGGCAGAAAACGGGGGTAAGACGCCACATCCGCGACAAGGTCGTACATCTGTTCGGCAGTGTACGGCATGGGTCGGGTTTCCGAATGGCTTGGCATGTTTTCGGGTCCGGCAGTTCGTGGATGACAGTCGCGCGTCGTGTCGTATGATTGGCCCAAAAGATCAAGGGGGGACCATGGCAGAGCGGCCATATGTCATCGACGAACTGATTTCCGCCAAAGCGATTGCAGCGCGGATCGAAGATTTGTGCCGGAAGATCCGCCGCGAGTTTGCCGACACCGACAAGCTGGTGGTGGTCGGGCTGCTGCGAGGGAGCTTTGTTTTCATTGCCGACCTCGTGCGCGAGCTCGACCTGCCGATCGAGGTCGATTTCCTCGAGGCTTCATCCTACGGGGACAGCACCGAAAGCAGCCGCGAGGTCCGCATTCTCAAGGATCTGCGCGGCGCAATCGAAGGTCGTGACGTGTTGGTGGTCGAAGATATCGTCGATACCGGACACACGCTGAACCATGTCATCGGCCTGCTGACCAGCCGCAAGCCCGCCCGCCTGAAATCCATCGCGCTGCTGGACAAGCCCAGCCGGCGTGAGGTTGATTTTCGCGCTGACTGGATCGGTTTCGAAATCCCGGACGAATTTGTCGTCGGCTATGGTATCGACTTTGCGCAACGCAACCGGAACCTTCCCTATATCGGCAAGGTACGATTCACCGAGAGCACTTCGTGAACCCCCTGAAACCCGCTGCATTATCCGGCGGCTGTATTTCAGTGCATGCGCGATGGCGGATGGCAAGCACGCTTGAGAGCACCCCCGAATTCAGGAAACAAGGTGCGGGCGGAAATGCTCAGGCGAGACCCAGCTTTGCCTGACGCGCGTCGCGCAGGCGGGCGAAATCATTCCCTGCGTGGTATGACGAACGGGTCAGCGGCGTGGCCGAAACCATCAGAAAGCCCTTGCCGAACGCGGCCTTTTCGTAGGTCTCGAATTCTTCCGGCGTGACGAAACGATCCACCCGGTGATGCTTGGGCGTCGGCTGCAAATATTGCCCGATGGTCAGGAAATCCACATCTGCGGCGCGCATGTCATCCATCACCTGCTTCACCGACTGGCTGTCTTCGCCCAGACCGACCATGATGCCGGACTTGGTGAAAATCGCGGGGTCCAGTTCCTTGACCCGCTGCAACAACCGCAGCGAGTGGAAATAGCGCGCGCCCGGACGCACCGTCGGGTAAAGCCCCGGCACCGTTTCAAGGTTGTGGTTGAACACATCGGGCCGCGCCCCGACCACGGTCTCCAGAACCGACGGGTCACATTTCAGGAAATCCGGCGTCAGAATCTCGATCGTGGTTTTCGGGCTGCGATGCCGGATCGCACGAATGGTCTGGGCGAAATGCTCGGCACCGCCATCCTGAAGATCGTCGCGGTCCACCGAGGTGATCACCACATGGTTCAGTCCGAGTTTTTCCACCGCATGCGCGACCCGTCCCGGCTCGAACGCGTCCAGCGTATCCGGTCGCCCCGTGGCGATATTGCAGAAGGTGCAGCCTCGGGTACATATCTCGCCCATGATCATCATGGTGGCGTGCCCCTGGCTCCAGCATTCGCCGACATTGGGGCACCCCGCCTCTTCGCAGACGGTCACGAGATTGTTGTCGCGCATGATCTTGCGCGTATCCGCATACCCCTTGCCGCCCGGTGCTTTCACGCGAATCCATGCTGGCTTTTTCGGCTGTGCATTGTCCGGACGATGCGCCTTCTCCGGATGGCGCTGTTCGGGAATTTTCAGGTCTCGCGTCATGTGGGTTCCGGTCTGTTGCGGCAGTTGCAATGCTACCTAACATAACGCGGCGTCATGAGAACCGCCAGCGACACATGGGTGCTATGCATTCGGATCCGCTTCCCTTGTGTGAACCAGTTCCTTGTCGGAGGCCCGCTCCACCGCAATACTGAGTCCCGGATCGTGTGACCACCGCCCGAAACGGATCTGGCTGCAATGCAAAGCGAAAGCGAGGTGCCCCCGTGCCAAATATCGAATCCTGGGAACTCAAGGCAAAGATCTTCGAAAAGAAATGTGCAGCCATCGAAAAGGAGGTTGCCAAAAACTGTCCGCCCGCCGGCGCGGCCGCTCTCAAAGCCAAGATTAAAGCCAACAGAAAGATCGCCTATGATCGCGAGGACAAGTTGTCCGAGAGCATCCCGGCGGCGATCAAGAAGGGTGTTACCGGCAAGAAATGGAAGGACTTTCTTGCCGACAGGGACTTCAAGAACGCATTGTCCGATTGGGAGAGTTCGCTCAACGAACAGCAGTCACTCGTCAAATCACTGGAAGACCTCAGTAGCGACGCCAGAAAGCGGTTTCAGGATTTCAAACGCGCCTGCGACGACTTTGAAAAGGATATGAAAAAGTCCGGGCAAACGGCAAGATCGAACAAGACGGTCAAGAAATGCACTGACAAGGCCGCCGCGATCCTCTCTGATTTAACTGCGTCCAGGGACGCATTTGGCACATTGCAGGCCAAGGATGCGTTTTTCGGTGCCGATCTCAGGAAATCCAGAGATGTGGTGGTCACGAAGGCGCTGAAAGAGGGCAAGGGCGATGAATTGCCGGACATATTGCTGGAAAACCCCAAGCGGCAACAAATCGATAACAAGGCCAAACGCCTGGGTCGCAATGTCGAGAAATTTACCAGTCACGCGAGCATGCTGTGTGCCAACGACAAGTTCGCGAAAATTCCGGCGGATGTTGCCGGCAAGAAGAAGCTGGAGAAAGATGTGCAAACTGCCAAATCCTGTCTGAAAAAGGCCTCCGAGCATCTGAAAACACTCGAAAGCCTCAACAAGGATTTGCAGATCGCGCAGAAGAAGCAGGCCAAACTTATCGCAGCGCATAACGAACAGGGCAAGATGAAGAGCCTCATCAAATCCGTCGCCGATCAGCACAAGGCCGCCGAGGATAAATATAACGCAGCGGAAGATCTGGTTGACGAAGCCGACAGCAAACTGTGACGCGTCGGCTGGCACGGTCGGACGCTAGCCGATCATGCGGTCGGGCTCGTTCTGCCCGTCATAGTGATGTTTGAGACGTTGCAGCGCGATGCGCAGCACGATCTTGCCCGAACGCGCGGACCAGCCCATCTTTTTCTCTGCGGTTTCAAGCCCTTCGAGATAACAGCAGCATCGCAGCGCCACGTCGCTCAATCCCGGACCCAGATCGGACAGGGCCCGCGCCACCCGGTCGCGCGCTTCCGAGGAGCGTGAGGTCGTATCGCACCCCGCGTCGAATCCGCCGCGCCCACCGCCGGTCAGAAAGCGATCCCAGTTCTGTGCGACGCGCGGCCCCATCTGGGCGATTTCGAAATCTTCGCGCAGCCGTTCGCCGGCGCGCACCAGTTCATCGTCGAGAAATGGCTTGCCATCGCGATCCTTGCGCCGGGCCAATGCGATCAACGGGCTTTCGGACAGGTTGTACCGGGTACGGCGCGGCGGCGTGGCCGCGTTACGGGGCATTGCCGGCCCTGCCTCGCCCGCAACCAGGAAAGGTGTCTGGGCTTCCGCAAAACCGCTCTCTTTTTCCTGCCGGGCGCGGTTTTCCTGCTCTGCCAGCAGTTGCCCCAGCGCGGCGCGCCCGGCCGCAGTGATGCGATAGCGGCTGACCCGCCCCGGATTGGCGCATGAAATCCAGTCTTTCAGCGCCATGGCCTGGGCTATTTCGCAATCCACAACTGCGGTTCGGGTGGTTGTCACGCCATCTCCGTCACGCACGATCACAGCCTTCTCCATGTTCTCTGCAACCGCCAGCACGGCGCCGTTTTCGCAGAGGCGCCGCAAGACACGGCGCGCTTCGATCTCAAGCGTGGCCGCATCTGGCGTCGGAACCCGGATTTTTGCGCTATGGCTCATCGATGTCATTTCCTTTGTCATTGTTGCCGGGCCGCGCCAAATCTTTGCGTTGCGCCGGGGCATTGAAAAATGAAGGTCCGCGAGCGTCGCAAGAGCCGCATCGACAAGCGGATCGTCACGGCGGGTCTCGACCTTGCGGATTTGTCGCAGGACCGTCGAGGCGTGACATCTCGCATTCCGGGCAAGATCGCGGATCGGTTGGCCAGCCTCGGTATGGGCAAGATACCGCTGAACGGTCTCCGGAACCCAGTTTGGCAGCGCCGTTGCAACTTGATTTCCCATGTTGATCCGTCCTCGAAATCGCCAGGGCAGTGTCGGTTACCTCTTCATTAACCAACAACCTATGGGCGATTCTGTTACTCAGGAGTTAATGCAACACCCTCCCATTCACCATTGTTTTTAAATGATAAACAGTGGTGAAACCCGCGCACGCTGGTATCGCAATGAGCGCAACACCCGCAAAAGTTGTGCAATAGATTGGCGTCACCAGAAAAACGAGGGAAAGGGATTTCAGAAAATGCAAGATGTAATGAGCATGTTGAGTGCATTGCGCCGCCCACAGCTTTTGATCCGCGCGGCGCAATTCGGCGCGCGGGAATATCGCCGTGACCGGCACCTGCAGCGCCTGCTCGGATACGGTACGCTGCCGCGCCCCGCGGCGGCGATCATGCGGCTGATGGAAATCGAGCGTACCCTGAACGATCAGCGCAACAGCGATGACGCGGGCTATGCGCTCGCAAGGCATGTCGATGTGCTGATCGCGATGATGGGCGAAGCCGAGTTGCTACGCTCCGCCCGGTCGGAACCCGCTACATGAAGGCGTCCGGCATCGAGTCTTTTCTGGCTGCGACATAGGCTTCAAGCTCGGCCTGGATTGCCGGGTCGATTGCCGGCTGCTGGTAGGTCTCCAGCAGGCGCGCCACACGAAGCGAGGCCAGCGTCTGCGAATCGCGGGCACCCTCTTCTTCCCAGGTTTCAAAGGGTTTGTAATCAAACACTTCCGAGCGCCAGAATGCCGTCTTGAAATTGGCCTGCGTATGTTCGCATCCAAGATAATGACCGCCTGGCCCAACCTCGGCAATCGCGCCGAGGGCCTGTGCATTCTCGTCTGCGGACACCCCCTGCGCGAGCTTGTGCAAGACGCCAAGCTGATCCGCGTCGAGCACGAATTTCTCAAAGCTGCTGACCAGACCGCCCTCCAGCCAGCCGCAGGCGTGCAACATGAAATTCACCCCACCAAGAAGCGCCGCGTTCAGCGTATTCGCGGTTTCATAGGCCGCCTGTGCATCGGGCAGTTTTGACGCGCACAGGCCACCGCCCGAGCGGAATGGCAGGCCCAGGCGTCGCGCCAGTTGACCAGCCCCATAGAGGATCTGACTGGCCTCGGGCGTGCCGAAGGTCGGCGCACCGCTGTTCATGTCGATCGATGTCACGAAGGCACCGAAGATCACCGGCGCGCCGGGGCGGATCAGCTGGGAATAGGCGATCCCGGCAAGCACCTCGGCCAGCACCTGTGTCAGAGTGCCGGCAACCGAAACCGGCGCCATCGCGCCTCCCACGATGAACGGGGAAATAATGCAGGCCTGGTTGTTGCGGGCATAAACTTCGAGCGCGCCCATCATCACGTCATCGAAAGTCAACGGCGAGTTCACGTTGATCAGCGACGTCATCACCGTGTTCTGCTGAACGAAGTCCTTGCCGAACAGGATCTCGCACATATCGACCGAATCCTGCGCGCGGCTGGGTTCCGTCACCGATCCCATGAACGGTTTGTCGCTCAGCGTCATATGCGCAAGCAACATGTCGAGGTGACGCTTGTTCACCGGTATATCGGTGGGTTCACACACGGTACCGCCCGAATGGTGGAGCCATTTGGACATGTAGCCCAGTTTCACGAACTTGCGGAAATCCTCCATCGTCGCATAGCGGCGGCCACCGTGGGCGTCGCGCACGAAGGGAGGCCCGTAAACCGGTGCGAGAACCAAACTCTTGCCACCGATCTCGACGTTACGCGCGGGGTTGCGGGCGTGCTGCACGAAACGCGATGGCGCGGTCTCGCACAGCTTGCGCGCCAGTCCGCGCGGGATCCGAACACGTTCACCATCCACCTCCGCACCGGCGGCCCGCCAGCGTTCCAGCGCAGCCGGATTGTTCACGAAGTTCACGCCAATCTCGGCCAGCACCTTTTCGGCATTGGCCTCGATGATCTCGATCGCTTCGGGGGTCAGAACCTCGAAGTTCGGAATGTTGCGTTCAATATACCTTGCCGTTTCGACACTGACCGCGGTTCGCTCGGCGCGTCGCGCCGCGCCGCCGCCACCTCTTGCCCTGCGTCTGGTGCTTGCTTCGGTCATGCCCTCGTCCCCTGTTGAAAACGGCTTCTGCGCCTGTGGTTTATCGCAAGCGGATACCCTTGCCGGGAAAGATTGCGGCGCATGCGGGGGAAAAGCGACATATGCGCCTCTGGCGAACGCTTTGACCCGCGGCAAATGGCGGGGCATTATGACGGTCAGCCATGGGAGGGCGGCGTCATTTCGGAAACAGAATCAGCCCGCAAGACCCTGAACGCGGCGGAAATCGGCGCGGTCGCGCATCTCTATCGTGGCGAGATTTATCGAAGCACGATCTGGCGCACCCGGCTCGATACCACGACGAATTGGGCGGTTGTCACCCTCGGCGTCGCATTGTCGATCTCGTTCGCCTCGCCCGACGCCTCGCCGCTGCCGCTGGTGCTGGTCGGTGTGCTCATCATCCTGTTTCTGATGCTGGAAGCCCGCCGCTACCGCTATTTCAGCGTCTGGCGCGCCCGCGCCCGCTGGCTGGAAACCCATTTCTACGCCCCGCTGCTTTATGACGGCGACCTTCACATGGAGGATAACTGGCAGCAGGTTCTGGCGCAGGATTACATGCGCCCGCGCTATCATGTCGGGTTGCTGATCGCGATCGGGCGGCGAATCCGGCGCAACTACCTTTGGATCCTGTTGATCCAGTCGATCGCCTTTGCCGGCAAACTGGCGGTGCATCCGACCCCTGTGACCTCATTGCAAGAGGCACTCGGGCGCGCCGATGTCGGCCCCCTGCCCGGTGTCGTGGTCGTGCTGACCGGCATCCTCTATATCCTGACCTGGTCCGCCATTGCGTTCTGGAGCTATCGCGTGGACGTGGGCCGTGCCACACAGCGGGGCAAGCAAAGTTCGGACTCGATGGGTTGAGACCGCGCGCCGCTGCCATTCCTCTTGCCAGTCCGCCCGCTCCATCCTAAAGCCAGCACATGACCCAGACCAGCCATGACCGCCTTCTCATCATCGACTTCGGCAGCCAGGTAACGCAGCTTATCGCGCGTCGCCTGCGCGAATTGAACGTCTATTGCGAAATCCACCCCTATCAGAACGTGACCGACGCCTTTCTGGCAGAGTATGCGCCCAAGGCGGTGATCTTTTCCGGCGGGCCGGATTCGGTCATGCGCGAGGGCAGCCCGCGCCCCCCGAAATCGGTCTACGACCTCGGCGTGCCGATTCTGGGCATCTGCTATGGGCAGCAGGTCATGATGCACGATCTCGGCGGTCGGGTCGAAGCCGGCGAACACGCCACCGCGGAATTCGGGCGCGCCTATGTCTCGCCCTCCGAGGCGCGCGTCGATTTTCTCAACGGCTGGTTCATGGATGGCTCCGGTCGCGAACAGGTCTGGATGAGCCACGGCGATCACGTGTCCGAGATCGCCCCCGGATTCCAGGTCTTCGGCACGTCGCCCGGTGCGCCCTTTGCGATCACCGCCGACCCGGCACGCAACTTTTACGCGGTGCAGTTCCACCCCGAAGTGCACCACACGCCCAACGGCAAGACGCTCTATGAGAACTTTGTGCGCGCCGCCGGGTTCTCCGGCGACTGGACGATGGGCGCCTATCGCGAGGAAATGATCCGCAAAATCCGCGATCAGGTGGGCGACCGCAAGGTGATCTGTGCCCTGTCTGGCGGGGTGGACAGCTCGGTCGCGGCGATCCTGATCCACGAAGCCATCGGCGAACAACTCACCTGTGTCTTTGTCGATCACGGGCTGTTGCGGATGAACGAGGCGCACGAAGTCGTGTCGATGTTCCGCGAGCACTACAACCTGCAACTGATCCATGCGGATGAAAGCGCGTTATTCCTTGGCGAACTTGAGGGTGTCAGCGACCCCGAGACCAAGCGCAAGATCATCGGCAAGCTGTTCATCGACGTGTTTCAGAAATACGCGGATACCATTGAGGGTGCCGAATTCCTCGCCCAGGGCACGCTCTATCCTGACGTGATCGAATCCGTCTCGTTTTCGGGCGGCCCGTCCGTCACGATCAAGAGCCACCACAATGTCGGTGGATTGCCGGAAAAGATGGGGCTCAAGCTGGTCGAACCGCTGCGCGAACTTTTCAAGGACGAAGTGCGCGTTCTGGGTCACGAGCTTGGCCTGCCCGCGAGCTTCATCGGCCGTCATCCCTTCCCGGGCCCCGGACTGGCGATTCGCTGCCCCGGCGAGATCACCCGCGACAAGCTTGAAATCCTGCGCAAGGCGGATGCCGTTTATATCGACCAGATCCGCAAGCATGGTCTCTATGACGAAATCTGGCAGGCATTCGTGGCCATCCTTCCGGTGCGCACCGTGGGCGTGATGGGCGACGGGCGCACCTATGATTATGCCTGCGCCCTGCGCGCGGTGACGTCGGTCGATGGCATGACGGCGGATTATTATCCGTTCAGCCACGATTTCCTGGGCGAAACTGCCACCCGCATCATAAACGAAGTCAAGGGCATCAACCGCGTCACCTATGATGTCACGAGCAAACCTCCGGGAACGATTGAGTGGGAGTAAGCCCGGGCATTCAGGAAATCACTGACGGGTTTTCTGATGACGTGTGTATCACCAAAGACGGCGTTGCAGGTGAATAACGCGATCTTTTTGCGCCATCGCGGTGTGATCCAGTCATTCTCGCCGGCGCCCCCAGGCAGCTTTGTCTGACAGGCGATGTGCCAGTGGCCCGCGCCTGTCTGCGCGGCCTTTCAAATTACGGTGTGTAAAACAGCAGGGCCGGTTAAATTATCCGTCAGGTCCTTGCAATCCGGCAATGTCATGGGGTTGATAGTGTCAGCACGACAATGATCGCGGCAGTTAACGATTTAAGGACCGACAGGCCATGACATCAACCCTTCGCGCCGCTCTCTGGATGACGGGGGCCATTGCCTCGTTTTCGTCGATGGCCGTGGCCGGCCGCGAAGTCAGCTTTGCGCTCGATACCTTTGAAATCATGATGTATCGCAGTGCCATCGGCGTGGTGATCGTGGTCGCGGTTCTGAGCCTGACCGGCAGGTTGCATCAGGTGTCGACACAACGGTTCGGGCTGCATTTCCTTCGCAATCTTGTGCATTTCAGCGGTCAGAATCTGTGGTTCTATGCGATCACCCTGATCCCGCTGGCACAGGTCTTTGCCCTTGAATTCACCTCGCCGCTCTGGATCATCATTCTGTCTCCGCTGGTGCTTGGCGAACGTCTGACGCCGATGCGGGCCTTTGCGGCGGCGCTCGGCTTTGTCGGCATCCTGATCGTCGCCCGGCCCAGCCCGGACAGCATCAATGTCGGTATTATCGCCGCGGCATCCGCAGCGATTTTCTTTGCATTTACCGGCATGTTCACCAAGCGGCTGACCCGCACCGAAAGCGTCGGCTGCATCATGTTCTGGCTGACCGTGATGCAGCTGGGCTTTGGTCTGCTGACGGCTGGGTTCGACGGTGACGTGGCGCTTCCGGATCTGCAGACAGCGCCGTGGCTCGTTGTGATCGCCCTCGGCGGATTGCTCGCCCATTTCTGCATCACCAACGCATTGGCCATCGCGCCCGCAACCGTGGTCATGCCGATCGACTTTGCGCGGCTGCCGACCATCGCGGTGATCGGCATGCTGCTCTATAACGAAGCGCTGGATGTCTGGGTATTCGTCGGCGCGGCGGTGATCTTTGTCGCCAACTACCTGAACATCCTGTCGGAAACCCGCAAGATCCGGGTCGCAATGGACGCTCAACGCCCGACATAAGGCGGCATGAGTGAACAGAAAACGATATCCCCGCGTGCCTGGGGTGAACTGCTTTTGCTTGGCCTGGTCTGGGGCGGCTCCTTCCTGTCGATCCGTGTCGCGCTCGACGAGGTTCCGGTGACGACCACGGTGTTGCACCGCACCGGATGGGCCATGCTCGCCCTTTGGATCGTCGTGGTCGCAACACGGCTGCCGATCCCCCGCGACCCGCGCGTCTGGGGCGCATTCCTCGTCATGGGCCTGTTGAACAATGTCATTCCCTTCGGTTTGATGAGTTGGGGTCAATTGCATATCGAAAGCGGTCTCACTTCGATCCTGAACGCCGCCACTGCGATTTTCGGCGTGCTTGTCGCCGCGATCGTGTTTGCCGACGAACGCCTGACCCTGCGCAAGGCGGCCGGTGTCGGGATCGGCTTTGCCGGGGTGGCGACCGCCATCGGCATAAGCAACCTCACGGAGTTTGATCTGCGCAGCACGGCGCAGCTTGCCGTGCTCGCCGGAACCGTCAGCTATGCCCTTGCCAGCGCCTGGGCCCGTGCGCGTTTGGGCCATCTGCCGCCGCAGGTGGCCGCCGCCGGGATGCTGACCGGCTCGACCGTGATCATGCTGCCCGCCGCCCTCGTCATGGACGGCCCTGTCGTCTTTGATCTTCAACCGGTTACATGGGCTGCAATCGGCTATTTCGCCCTGATCGCCACCGCCGGGGCCTATCTGCTCTACTACCGGGTACTGGGCATGGCCGGGAGCGGCAATCTCATGCTGGTCACGCTGCTGATCCCGCCGGTTGCCATTGTTCTTGGCGCGTGGCTGCGCGGGGAAGAGCTGCATCCCCGCGCCTTTGCCGGGTTCGCCCTGCTGGCTCTCGGGTTGCTGATCCTGAACGGAAAGATCGGAAAACGGCGCAATTGACCCCGCCCGCCCGGCTGAGTAGCTAGGCAAAAAGGGAACGGGTTTGATGATCTACCAATCGGCACAGGACTGGCGCGCCGCGCCCTCCAAACGCATACTTTTCTTTGGCATGTCCGGCCTTGGCAAGACCCACGCGAGCCAGATGCTGCGCGATGCCGGTGGCTGGTTTCACTACAGCATCGATTACCGTATCGGCACACGTTACATGGGCGAATACATCGCCGACAACGCCAAGGCCGAAGCGATGAAGGTGCCGTTCCTGCGCGACCTGCTGTTGTCGGATTCGATCTATATCGGATCGAATATCAGCTTTGCCAACCTGACCCCGGTATCGGCCTATCTGGGCAAGCCGGGCAATGTGGACCGTGGCGGGCTGAGCATGGAGGAATACCGCCGCCGTCAGGAACAGTTCCGGCAGGCCGAGATTCATGCGCTGCTGGACACCGAGTATTTCATCGACCGGGCGCGACGGCTCTATGGCTATTGCAATTTCATCTGCGACACCGGTGGCTCGATCTGTGAATGGGTGGACCCGGCGGATCCCGACGACCCGATCCTGTCCGAACTTGCCCGGCACACATTGATGGTCTGGATCAAGGGCGACGAGGCGCATACGAAGGACCTGATCCGCCGCTTTGACAAGGCGCCCAAGCCGATGTCGTACCAGCCCGAATTCCTGACGCGGGTGTGGGATAAATATCTGAGCGAAAACAATCTGGAAGAGGGCGATGTTGATCCGGATGCCTTTGTGCGCTGGACCTATGCGCAGGCGCTCGCGCATCGTCAGCCCCGCTATGAGGCGATGGCGAAATGGGGCGTCACGGTCAGCGCCGATCAGATCGCGAGCCTGCGCGACGCCGGCGATTTCGACGATCTCATCGCCACGGCGATCGAACACCGCAACAGCGTGAGCGTGGCCTGATCCCGCCCGCAAAAGCGTTCTGCGGCAAACCCGGATTACCTTGCGCCGCCGGAACCCAAGGGATCGCCGCGTCAGGTGTTGCCGGATCCGCCGGGCGGATCGCGATATGCCCTAGCTGCCGCAAGCGGAATAGGCCTGCTCCAGTGTCGAACGGGAATTGCCCAGGCCGACCTGGAGCAACCGGTCGCCAAGCGGGTTGACGACCGAAACCGACGAGCCGCTGGCCAGTGCCGACAACACGCCCTGCCGTGGCGCAATATTGCTGGTCAATTGCTGGCGCGCCATATCGAAATTCAGGGTATATCGCTGCCCAGCCACATCCAGATGAAAAGCGCCCGGCGGCGCATCCGCCGCATAGAGCATGAGATAGCTCTGCCCCGCCGTGTCGCACATGTAAAACAGGCCCGAGCCATCGCCGGCGGGGCTGTCGACACCGGCGAAGACGGTGCGCCCATCGGCGGCAATGCCGCCACGCCATGTCCCGGCGATCGATGTGGGGGATGATGACGTCGTTCCGGCGTCAGACGTTGATCCGCCTTCCGTGCAAAGGCGCGCGACGCATTCGTTGTATTCCGCGCTCGCGGCGCCGGGGGAATCCGCCAGGCATCGCCAGACACACCTTTGAAGCGCCATCGGATCATCCTCCTGCGCGAGCGCGCCGGTTGTCATCAGGCACAAGACAGCAGCAAATCTCAGCATCGTTCCTCCGGTCGATTATCAGATGTTCCCACGATACATGACACGGAGTTAGCGTATTCCCAACAACATACAACACCATATTGTGCGGCCCTGCCCTCTTGGCAGCGCGGGCTGGCGGGGCTATCTACCGCTTTCGAGCAAGAGGAAATCCGAGATGCCCATCAAGATCCCCGCCGACCTGCCTGCCTACGAGGTTTTGACCCGCGAAGGCGTCATGGTCATGGCCGAGGATCAGGCCGCACGGCAAGACATCCGCCCATTGCATATCGGTCTGCTGAACCTGATGCCCAAGAAGATCCAGACCGAAACCCAGTTTGCCCGGCTGATCGGGGCCACGCCGCTTCAGATCGAACTCACCCTGATCCGCATGTCCGAACATCAGGCCAAGAATACCGCCGCCGATCACATGGAGAGCTTTTATCGTCCCTTTTCGGATCTGCAGGACGAGAAATTCGACGGGCTCATCATCACCGGCGCGCCGATCGAGCATCTGGATTTCGATCAGGTCACCTATTGGGACGAGATCACCAGGGTCTTCGAGTGGACCCAGACCAATGTACACTCCACGCTGGGTGTCTGCTGGGGCGGCATGGCGATGGTGAATCATTTTCACGGCGTCAGGAAACACATGCTGGATCGCAAGGCATTCGGGTGTTTCGGGCACAACAATCTTGCGCCCACCTCGCCTTACCTGCGCGGGTTTTCCGATATCTGCGTGATTCCCGTCTCGCGCTGGACCGAGATGCGCCAGGACGAAATCAACGCCGCGGATGGTCTGCGCACCTTGCTGGGCAGCGACGAGGTCGGCCCCTGTCTGGTCGAGGATCGGGCGCATCGCGCGCTCTATATCTTCAACCATTTCGAATATGACAGCGATACCCTGAAACAGGAATATGACCGCGACGTCGCAGAAGGCATCGCGATCAACGTGCCGATCAATTATTATCCCGGCAACGACCCGAGCAAGGCGCCGCAGAACCGCTGGCGCAGCCACGCGCATCTGCTCTACGGCAACTGGATCAACGAGGTCTACGAGACCACGCCTTTTGACATCGCGAAGATCGGACTGGAAACGACCGACCTGCGCGCTTGATCATGGCTATGGCTCTCAAGGTACTCGCTCTGTTCATCGCGGCGCTGGTCGCACTGACTCTTGGCTGGGTCCTGTTGCTGATGCGCGCCGAGGAACGCGAAGCCGCGGCGGAACAGCGTTTTCCGCCGCAGGGTCAGTTCCTGCGCGTCGGCGACATCAATGTGCATGCGGTGGTTATGGGACGCGGTCCCGACCTCGTCCTGATCCACGGCGCCAGCGGCAGTACGCGCGACATGACCTTTTCCCTCGCCCCCCGGCTTGCCGAGAATTACCGTGTCTTCGTCATCGACCGTCCGGGTCTGGGCTATACGGATCGGCTGAACACGACCGGGGCCAGCCTGCACCAGCAGGCAACACTCTTGCGGCAAGCCGCGGAACAGCTCGGCGCCAGCAAGCCCATCGTCGTGGGACACAGCTATGGCGGCGCGGTGGCGCTGGCCTGGGCGGTGTATTACCCGGACGATATCGCTGCGCTTGTCCCGATCTCCGCACCCTCCAACCCGTGGACCATTCCGCTCGACCCGCTCTATCGCGTGACCTCCTCCGACTGGGGCAGCCGCATCATCGTGCCGCTGATTACCGCGCTGATCAGCGAAGAGCGTATCGCGCGCACCATCCGTTCGATCTTTGCGCCGCAAAGCCCGCCCGACGGCTATGCCGAAGAGGTCGGCGCCGCCCTTACGCTGCGGCGTGTGTCGATGCGCGCCAATGCCGACCAGCGCGCCAATCTGCTGGGCGAGATCAAGGCACAGGTGGATGATTACGGCCTGATTTCCGTACCGACCGAGATCGTCCACGGCACCGCGGATGAAACTGTCGGCCTGTCGATCCATTCCGAAAAGCTGGTTGATCAGATCCCGGGCGCGGTTCTGACGCGACTGGAAGGGATCGGCCATATGCCGCATCACGCCTCCGAGGACGAGATCGTTGCCGCAATCGACCGCGCCGCGTCACGTGCGGGTTTGCGTTAAACCTGTTAACATCCCATAGTGCTGAAAAGACAGACAAAAGGACAGGTCGATGGAACTCCCGTTTGACGGCGCGATCAGTGCCTATTTCAAGAACGATGCGCCCGAAGACGTCAGAAACGCGATCCGGCGCGCGGAGAAGGGCGATATCCTGTCACCGACCTATCCGCATAGCGAGCGGCTGGCACGGAAGGTCTATGAAAAGGAACTGCGCGCGCTACAGATCGAACTGGTGAAAATGCAGGCGTGGGTCAAGTCGAGCGGTCAGCGGATCGTGATCGTGTTCGAAGGCCGCGACGCCTCGGGCAAAGGCGGCACGATCAAGCGATTCCGCGAATATCTGAACCCGCGCGGCGCCAAGGTGATCGCGCTGCCGAAACCGTCGGATGCCGAACAGACCCAGTGGTATTTCCAGCGCTATATCGACCACCTGCCCTCTGCCGGTGAGATCACGTTCTTTGACCGGAGCTGGTACAACCGGGCGGTTGTCGAAAAGGTGCACGGCTTTTGCACAGAAGAGGAACGCGAACGGTTTTTCCGCCAGGTCGCACCGTTCGAGCAATCGCTGGTGGGAGATGGCATTCTCCTCTTCAAGTTCTGGATCAATGTCGGCCGTGCCGAGCAGCTGCGCCGCTTTCTGTCACGGGAATCGGATCCGCTGAAGCAATGGAAGCTGAGCGCGATCGATGTCGAGGGGCTGCGGAAATGGGACGAATATTCCGGCGCGATCCGCGAAACGCTGGAGCGTACACACAGCAAGGCCGCGCCCTGGACCATCATCCGATCCGACGACAAGCGGCGCGCCCGGCTGAATGCGATCCGTGTGGTGCTGGGCCACATGGAGTACGACCGCAAGAGCGCAAAGGCACTCGGACATATCGACGACAAGATCTGCGGTGGCCCGGACATCTGGGATGTCTAAACGCGGTTATCATCACGGCAACCTGCGACAGGCGTTGATCGACGCCGCGCTCGAGTTGATCGAGGTGAAAGGACCGACCGGCTTTACCCTGTCGGAAGCGGCCAAGCAGGCAGGCGTCACACCGGCGGCGGTGTATCGCCATTTTGCCGGTCGCGAAGACCTGATCGCCGAAGCGGCGCGGCAGGGGTTCGAGATGTTCGCCGATCTCATGCAATATGCCTATGACTCGGGTCAACCCTCGGCGCTGGCGGCGTTCGAGGCGACGGGGCGCGCCTATCTGGCCTTTGCGCGCAAACATCCCGGACATTATATCGCGATGTTCGAAAGCGGGATTTCGGTGAACCGCACGCCCGAACTCGCCGCGGCCTCGGCCAGGGCGCATGACGTGCTGGAACGGGCGGCAGAGGATCTCTCCGAACATATCCCGCCGCACAAGCGCCCGCCCGCATCGATGTTCAGCGCGCATATCTGGGCACTGAGCCACGGCGTCGTCGAACTCTACGCGCGAGCCACCCCGGGCAACCGCTCGCCCTTTCCCCCCGAAGAACTTCTGGAAACCGGGATCGGTATCTACCTGCGCGGGCTTGGGCTGATCGATCCGGATCGTTAGATATCCGGATCAAAGCCGGTTTCCATCGCCGGACACCGAAGGTATTTTGGATACACGTCTGCTGCTGCCTTTCACACCTGTTTTCCCCTGCGCCTGACCCGCATTCACGAGGTCAGTGCCCTGATGCAACCGGCTTTACCGCCGTGGCCTGCGCCCGCTCCGCGATCGCAGCGGCGCACGGCATCCCCGCGAGCAGGCCAAGCGCCTGTTTCCCAGCCGGGATTTCCATTGATCCGCATATAAACCGCGCAGGATCCGTCCGGCGGCCTCGCGCAATGGAGCTTAACACGACAAAAATACTCTGGATAAATGTTGACAAAAACACTCTGTATAAATAGCGACGGAGATGTTTCATCGAACAGGCCTGAAAGAGACGCGGTATGGAATTTTACGGATCGACGGTTCTCGGCACCGAGGCATTGAACCGGCTCTATGAGTTCATCCTGCTCGGCGGCCCTGCCATCTGGGCGATTTCCGCGCTCAGCGTCGCGGCGCTCGCGCTGATCCTCTGGAAGATCTGGCGGCTGGCCATTCTGGGGGCGTGGTCCGGCGGTGCCCGGGCCAAGCGCGCCGTGGCCCTGTGGTCGGAGGGCGACGAAGACGCCGCGCTTAACCTGCTGCGCAATCGCCGCACCTGCCGCGCCGTTCTGGCCCGCGCCGCGATGACCGCGCGACACGATCCGACGCTGGATGACGAGGCCGCCCGCGAAGAAACCGCCCGCGTCGCCCGCAACTTGATTGCCGGTGCGCGTTCCGGCCTGCGCCCGCTTGAACTGATTGCAACCATCGCACCACTTCTGGGGCTGCTCGGCACGGTGATGGGCATGATCGCGGCGTTTCAGGCCCTGCAGGAAGCCGGAAGCAGCGCCGATCCCGCCACTCTTGCCGGCGGCATCTGGGAAGCGCTTCTGACCACTGCGGCGGGTATGGCGGTGGCGATCCCGGCCGCAGCGGCCCTGACATGGTTCGAAAGCGTTGTCGATCGCCTGCGCCTGCAAATGGAAGACGCCGCCACCCGAATCTTCCTGCGCCCGACGATTCACGCCCCCGAACCGGCCCTCCGCGCCGCGGCCGAATAATGTTCGATTTCGCCGAAGACCGCCCCCGGCGCAAACCCAGCCTGACGCCGATGATCGACGTGGTCTTTCTGTTGCTGGTGTTCTTCATGCTGGCTTCGCGCTTTGGCATCGACATGCATATTCCGTTGAACGTTGCAGGTTCTGCGAGCGGCGAAAGCTATTCCGGCCCGCCCCGGTTGATCGACATCCAGCCCGATGCCCTGCTGCTGAACGGCGTGACCGTGTCGCCCGAGACCCTGCTCGCGCAGATCGACGCGCTGACCGAAAAGCCGGATGACACCATCATCCTGCGCCCTGCCGCGGCGGCCGATCTGCAACGGGTCATCGCCGTGATGGAAACCTTGT
Source organism: Sedimentitalea sp. XS_ASV28 (assembly GCF_041224545.1). Classification (NCBI taxonomy): domain Bacteria; kingdom Pseudomonadati; phylum Pseudomonadota; class Alphaproteobacteria; order Rhodobacterales; family Paracoccaceae; genus Sedimentitalea; species Sedimentitalea sp. XS_ASV28. The sequence continues at coordinate 70,094 of NZ_JBGFGP010000176.1, forward strand.
CGACGGCCGGATATTCCGCGCTGGTTCTGATCGAGTAGTCCCGTGCAATTCTCTTCTCCCCCACGCAGGCAACCGACCGAGAGCATCGTTCCGATGATCAATGTCGTCTTCCTGCTGCTGATCTTTTTCCTGATGTCTGCCCAGATCGCCCCGCCCGAGCCGTTTGATGTCGAACCCCCGGTGATGGCCGAAACCGAAAGCGCAGAGGGTGAATTCCGGCTCTACATGGATGCAGAGGGGCAGATCGGTTATCTCGACATCATTGGCGAGGCAGAGGCGCTGGCGGCGCTGGCTGCTGCGCGCGAAAGCTATTGCGCCGCCGAACCCTGCCCCGAAGACGCGCCGCCGCCGCTGATCCTGCGCGCGGATGCAAAGCTGGATGCCACACGGCTGGCGGCTCTCATGCCGAAACTGGGCGCTGCGGGATTTCGGGTCGTCCAGCTGGTGACGGTCAAGCAATGAGACGTCTGGCGGAAATTCTGGCTTTCGTGGCGCTGGCCGCCGCGATGCACCTGGCGCTTCTGACATTGCGGGCGTCAGAGGCCGGAATCGCGTCATCCGGTGAGGGTGGCGAGGCGCTGATGTCGTTGCAGGCGTCGACCGCCAGTATCGAGCAGATGGTCGAGGCCTGGGAAAAACCTCCGGAGACCCCGTCGCCGCGCACGCCGCCAAAGCTGGCGCAGCCACAAGTCGAAACGCCGGATGTGCCGCAGCAGGCCACCCCCGGTGCGCCGGTTGCCCCGGCCCTGCCCCGTATCGCGGGGCTGGCCCTGCCGCGGCCGGAAACCCTGCCGGATGCGCAGGCGACCGTTCCACCGCCGCCGCCTCAGCCGCCCGAACCGTTGCAGGACACCCAGGAGCCGGAGGCGGAGCAACCTGAAATTGCCGACATCCGGCCGCAATCCCGACCGGAGCGCCCCAGGCAGCAACCGCGCAAGACCCAGACCGAGCAAGCCCCCCAGAAAAGCAGGTCGTCAGCGGCGAGCGCGGCACAGGTTGCCGCCGGCCAGGGAGGCGGTCAGCAGGCCGGGCTTGCCAACAGCCAGTCCACCGCGACGCTGAGCAAGGGACAGCGTCAAAGTCTCATGTCGCAATGGGGCGCGCAAATTCGCTCGCGGATCGAACGGCGCAAGGCCTATCCCCGTGCCGCGCGCGGCGCATCCGGAAGCGTCAAGATACGCATCTCGGTCAGTTCGGCGGGCACGCTTCAGGGGGCCTCCATCATCAGTTCCTCCGGCAATGCATATATCGACGAGGCTGCTTTGCGCGCGGTGCGGTCTGCCGGGAGATTTCCTGCCGCACCCAAGGGGCTGTCAAAGCCCGCCTACAGTTTTGCCGTGCCGATCGCCTTTAACCGCTGACGCCCGGAGCACGTGGCGGCGTGTAGCCCGTGCAGGTTGATCCGGTCGCAAAACGACATGGCGTCCGTCGCTTTCAAAGCGGAAATCCCGCCCGACGCCCCGCACCCTTCCCCCAAGGAGGTGGGCGATGGACACTCATTACCGCGACATACGCAAGATCGATCCCAGCCGGGGTGAAACGCTGGGCGACGGAACCCCCAACGATCAGGACCGTATCGAAATCGGCCCCACCCGGCTCGCCCTGTCCGAATGGCAGGCGGCGGGGCTGGCGCTGCCCGATCTGCCGGCGATGCGCGAATACCGCTGGGCAAGATTGACGCGACACCTGGTCGATCGCGATTATGGCGGTCTGCTGATGTTTGATCCCCTGAACATCCGCTACGCCACCGACAGCACCAACATGCAGCTGTGGAACGCGCATAATCCGTTCCGCGCGGTTCTGCTTTGCGCCGATGGCTACATGCTGATCTGGGACTACAAGAACTCCCCGTTTCTCAGCAAATTCAACCCTCTGGTCCGCGAACGGCGCAGCGGTGCAGACCTGTTCTATTTCGACCGGGGCGACAAGGTTGATGTCGCCGCCGATGTCTTTGCCAACGAGGTGCGCGTGCTGATGGCCGAACATGCCCCCGGCAACATGCGGCTGGCGGTGGACAAGATGATGCTGCACGGGTTGCGCGCGCTGCAGGCGCAGGGCTTTGAGATCATGGAAGGCGAAGAGGTCACCGAGAAGTCCCGCGCCGTTAAGGGTCCGGACGAGATTCGCGCGATGCGCTGCGCCAACCATGCCTGTGAAACCGCGGTGCGGGCGATGGAGGATTTCGCCCGGACCAAGGTGCCCGATGCCGAAGCGTCGGAAGACGATATCTGGGCGGTGCTGCACGCCGAGAACATCCGGCGTGGCGGGGAATGGATCGAAACCCGCCTGCTCGCCTCGGGGCCCCGCACCAACCCGTGGTTTCAGGAATGCGGCCCCCGCATCGCCCAGCCCAACGAGATCATAAGCTTCGACACGGATCTTGTGGGCAGCTATGGCATCTGCATCGACATCTCGCGCAGCTGGTGGATCGGCGATCAGCGGCCCCGGCCCGACATGATCTATGCCATGCAGCACGCACATGAACATATCATGACCAACATGGAAATGCTGAAACCCGGTGTGACCATTCCCGAACTGACCGAACGCGCGCACCGTCTGGATGATAAATATCAGGCCCAGAAATACGGCTGTCTCATGCACGGGGTCGGGCTATGTGATGAATGGCCACTGGTGAGCTATCCGGACAAGGCGGTTCCCGGCGCGTTCGACTATGCGCTGGAGCCGGGCATGGTGCTGTGTGTCGAAGCCTGCGTCGGCGAGGTGGGCGGCGATTTCTCGATCAAGCTCGAAGATCAGGTGCTGATCACCGAAGACGGTTACGAGAACCTCACCAGGTATCCGTTCGACGCGGCGTTGATGGGGCACTGACGCCCTGCCCGTCTAGAATGTAAGCGTGCGCGGCAACACGTTGTCGTGACCTCCCTTTCCAGGCGGCGCGAGTGCGGCCATGTCGGGGTAACAAACGGAGGACAGCATGCCCACAGAACGCATCACCTTTCCCGGCCATGATGGCAGTACCCTGGCCGCGCGGCTCGATCTCCCCGATGGTCCGGTTCTCGCGACGGCCTTGTTTGCGCATTGTTTCACCTGCGGAAAGGACATTCAGGCCGCGCGCCGCATTGCCGGCCGGCTCGCCGGGATGGGTATTGCGGTGTTGCGCTTCGACTTTACCGGTCTCGGGCATTCGGGCGGCGAGTTCGCCAACACCTCGTTTTCATCCAACGTGCAGGATCTGATCGCGGCGGCAGAGTGGCTGCGCGCGCGGAACATGGCACCCGACGTGCTCATCGGTCACTCGCTCGGCGGCAGCGCGGTGCTCAAATCCGCGCCTGAAATCGAGGGCGTCAAGGCTGTCGTTACACTGGGCGCCCCGTTTGATCCGGGCCACGTCACGCACAATTTTTCCGGCGCCCTGTCCGAGATACGGCAAAAGGGGTCGGCGGATGTCATGCTTGCCGGGCGCCCGTTCACCATCAGCAGGGAATTTGTTGAGAACGTCTGCGCCGAGCAGCTTGCCCCGGCGATATCATCCCTTCGCGCGGCCCTGCTGGTGATGCACGCGCCGCGCGATGACACTGTCGGGATCGCGAATGCCAGCGACATTTTCCTGGCGGCAAAGCACCCCAAGAGCTTTGTCACCCTTGACGATGCGGATCACCTGATTTCACGCGCCACCGACGCAGAATATGCCGCGGATGTCATCGCCGCATGGTTGACGCGCTATGTCGATCTGACGTCACCCGCCAAGGCAGATGGCCCGCCCGAGGGAATCGTGCGGGTTTCCGAGGCCGATCCCGACGGTTTCCTGCAGGACGTTCAGTCAGGGCCCGAGAACCACATCTACGCCGACGAGCCAAAAGAGTTCGGAGGCACCAATCGCGGCCTGTCGCCCTATGGGCTCCTGTCCGCCGGGCTGGGTGCCTGCACCTCGATGACGATCCGCATGTACGCACGCCGCAAGGGATGGCCGCTGGATCATGTCACCGTCGATGTCAGCCATGACAAGGTGCATGTGCGCGACGCGCAAACCAACCAATCAAACCGTATCGATGCCTTCGTGCGCACTATCGCGCTGGAGGGGCAACTGGATGATGAGCAACGCCAGAGGCTGATGGAGATCGCCGACAAATGCCCGGTGCATCAGACGCTTGAACATGGCGCACGCATCGAAACGCAGACGCGCGACGATGAACGCGCCTGACGACAGAACGGCTACATCATCAGGCGCGTGACCTTCGCGGTGGCGGGCACCCGTTACAGGTGCCCGCCATGAGTTCAGAAAATGAAATCGCCACTGTCCAGATCGGCCATCCGCACCCCCTGGAGCAGGATCGTCAGCCCCGCGCCGTCGTCGATAAAGGCGGTTGGAACGGGCGATGGCGAACCGTCGAGTTCAACCGAAACCTCGGTCAGGTGATTGGCCCTGAGATCGTTGAAACTGGTGATTGCGGAAACGCCCCTGAGGTTGATCTTTTCCGCGTTGCTTGCGGTATTGAAGTCGACGATGACATCATCCCCGTCGTTGTTGCGGAAGATGAACTTGTCATTCCCGCCGCCGCCGATCAGAACGTCATCACCGCGCTTGCCCTGGATGAAATCGGCGCCACCGCGCCCGTCGATCTGATTGTCCTTGTTGCTCCCGATGAGACGGTCGTTGTCGCTGCGCGACCCTCTGATGTTCTCGATGTTTTTCAGCGTGTGAGTAAATTCTTCACCGTTCCATATGCCGGTGGCCGAACGCTGGCCCAGGTTGACATTCACCGCCTCGACACCCGAGCGGTCGTACCTGACGGTATCCACGCCGCCGCCACCTGAAACAAAATCATCGCCCTGCCGCAGGATGAATGTCTCGTCTTCTCTGCCGCCATAGATGATGTCGTCGTGATCCGTGGCCCGCAGTTCGGAAACATGACCTTCGCCGACGATGCGATCAATGACAAACCCCGGACTGCCGTCGATGACGGTCCCGAATTTCAGATTGGCAAAGATACCATCCGTCTGATCGGAATAGTCCAGTCGCACGGTGCCAGCCGTGCCCTCGATCTGGATCAGGTCCTCCCCCTCGCCCGGCCGAATCTGAATCCAGCCCTGCGCGCCGGGATCGATCAGGAAGGTGTCGTCATAGGCCGTTCCGTTGAGCCCCATGCCGCCTTCGGGCCTGGAAAGATCAAGCTGCAATGCGTTGTTGAGGTCGTCGAAAAAGACCAGCCCCTCATCGTTGGCGCCATTGTCGATCCGCAGGACACCAAAATCCTCTTCGCCATCGATGATCGCGAACAGACCAAGCGCGTTCGCGTGGGCACCCAGCGTCAGATAGCCGTCGCCTTGCGAAAACGAACTGAGGTCGACGCGATCTTCGCCCAGGCCGACTTCTATTGTTTCGTAGCGCCCGCTCAGCACATAGGTGTCGTCTCCGACGCCACCGATAAAGAAATTGTCACCCGCGCCACCGTGAAGGACATCCCGGCCATTCCCGCCGTCCAGAACATCGTTGCCGCCCAGTCCTCTCAGAACGTCATTGCCGCCTAGCCCGCGGATGTTGTCATCATCGGTCGTGCCGCTCAGAATGTCTCTTCTGTTGGTTCCGGTAATATCCATAATTCTCTTCCACTTGATGGTTATGCATTGCCCGCCACATCCGGTTCTGGTCACATCGCCAGACCCGACAGGTAGGCCGCAAATTGAAGAGCGGATTTCCGCTCATCAGGCAATTCCTCAATTTCGGTGAATTGTCGGGGTTTCGTGACGGGATGTGCAGGTTCGGGTCCGCAAATGCTCAATGCAGCGCGACGATTGGTTTCGTCGATTGATACAAAATCGCTGCTTTTGAAACTTTGTTTCCTGAACTCAAATCAAATCCGCCGCAACCATCTTGCGGTGACAAGGCTTGACATTGAGGCTTTCGACCCTTCGCCGACAGTATCTGTTTTGGACAAGTCACAAAAAAGGCCCCGGAGAGGAAACTCCGGGGCCGTTGTTCGGCAAGTTGTAACACCGTGGATCAGTGACGCACGGAGCCCACGAGTTTCCAGAGCGCCGGCACAAGCACGGCGGCCAGCGCCAGCTTGATCGCATCACCAACCAGGAACGGGGTCAGGCCCCACTCGAGGATCGGTTTATCCCAGCCATAGAGATGGCCGAGCCAGGCGAGGCCCGGAATGTAGATCAGCGCATTGCCGATCAGCAGCGCCAGGGCCATCGTCCCGAAGGACCGGTCCCAGCCACGCGCGGCCAGCGCGCCAAGCGCCAGAGTCGCAAGCACGTAGCCCACGAGATAGCCGCCGGTGCCGCCCATCATGTATGTGAGACCCGCCGTTTCGGCAGAAGAGCCGGCGAACACGTCGAAACCGAGCGCGCCCACAAGCAGATAACCGAGGATCGTAACCAGCCCGAGCCGTGCGCCGTATGCGGCACCGATGGAGAGCACGGCAAACGTGCCCATGGTGATCGGAACGGGCCACATCGGCACCTTGATCTTGGCGGCCAACGCCAGGGCAAGAATCCCCGCGAGCACGAGAACAGCCTGTTTCAGACGCAGCGCGGTGCCGGATTTCGGCCCGATGGCTTGGGTGAGGACGGCTTGGGTCATTTGCAATATCCTGTGTTGTGGTCGATCTGACCCCTTTGATGCCGCAGATGCTGCACTGCAACAAGCAGATTTTGCCCCTGCAGAACCCTTGCGGTTGATTCAGGTCAATTCGCTGCCGGCAAGATCATGCGACAATCGCAAGGATAGTGCAGGCCCGCCTGCACCACGACAAGGACAAAGATCATGGGTATTCTCTCGAAACTCGGCATGAGCACCGATCTTGTGAATGGCATGGCCGAACGCCTGCGCGCGGGAATTCCGGACCTCATTGCCCGGGACCCGCAGCGCTATGCACCGATGATGCGCACAATGGCGATCAGGTGCAGCGGCTGCTCCGCCCAGGCCAATTGCCGCAGTCTGCAAGCCCGCAGCTCTCGGTTGGATGCCGCTCCGATGTACTGTGTCAACAAAACCGCGCTGGATGCGCTGCGCCGACGCAGGTAACAGGGTCAGCGGTCAATCCTGCGATAGATACTCTCCATGCGATAGGATTTTTGCGGCCCTGACACATGCCATGTCACGCGAAATTCCGTCCATGACACAAACGCGTAAACACCGTCATACTGATCGGGTGCGCACCAATGCGCGGTCTCGCCCCCAAAGGGGGGAACATCGTGAAAAAATCGGCCATCGTCGAAATGGACCGCCAATTCCGGCCGCCAGAGATACCGGCGCGTTGCCGTGACCGGTTTGCCGTCGCCAATACGCAACGCCCCGGTTTCCTCTTGCATCTGGCCCTCTCCATCCTCGCTCCACACCGCGTGCCCGTCAAGACGCGCGCGCGTGCCGTCCGCGTGTTCGATCACGCGCTGCAAGCTCCATCGGCCGGTAAAATCCCGCAGGCTGCGCGCCCGTTCACGCATGGCGGATCATCGGATTCTGGGCAAACCGTCCCATCTTGTCTCTCCCGGCTTGTCGCCACTGCACCACCGGTTTAAGAGGCGGCGCAAGTCTCGCACAATCACAAAAAGGTGCCGCTGCCAATGATCCCCCGCTATTCCCGCCCTGATATGGTCGCCATCTGGAGCCCGGAAACCAAATTCCGCATCTGGTACGAAATCGAGGCCCATGCCTGTGACGCGCAGGCCGATCTCGGGGTGATCCCGCGTGAAAACGCGGAAGCGGTCTGGAAAGCCAGGGATGTCGAGTTCGACGTTGCCCGCATCGACGAGATCGAGGCCGTCACCAAGCACGATGTCATTGCCTTTCTCACGCATCTGGCCGAGATCATCGGCAATGACGAGGCCCGCTTCGTTCATCAGGGCATGACCAGTTCGGACGTGCTCGACACCACCTTCAACGTACAGCTGGTACGCGCCGCCGATATCCTCATCGAAGACATGAAGGGACTGCTCGCCGCGCTCAAGCGCCGCGCGCTCGAACACAAGGACACGGTGCGCATCGGCCGCAGCCACGGCATTCATGCCGAACCCACGACGATGGGTCTGACCTTTGCCCGGTTCTACGCCGAGATGGACCGCAACATGACCCGCCTGAAGACCGCGCGAAAGGAGATTGCGACCGGCGCGATCTCCGGCGCGGTCGGCACCTTTGCCAATATCGATCCGGCGGTCGAAGAGCATGTCTGCGCCAAGATGGGGCTCGAACCCGAACCCATCAGCACCCAGGTCATTCCGCGCGACCGCCACGCCGCGTTTTTCGCTGCGCTTGGCGTTGTCGGCAGTTCGATCGAGAACATCGCCATCGAGATCCGCCACATGCAGCGCACCGAGGTTCTGGAAGCCGAGGAGTTTTTCTCCAAGGGTCAGAAAGGCAGCAGCGCAATGCCGCACAAGCGCAACCCGGTGCTGACCGAGAACCTGACCGGTCTGGCGCGCCTTGTGCGTATGGCTGTGATCCCGGCAATGGAAAACGTCGCGCTCTGGCACGAGCGTGACATCAGCCATTCTTCGGTCGAGCGCAATATCGGTCCGGACACCACGATCACGCTGGATTTCGCGCTCGCGCGTCTGACCCAGGTGGTGGACAAGCTGGTGATCTATCCCGACAACATGCTGGCCAACATGAACAAATTCCGTGGCCTCGTGATGAGCCAGCGGGTTCTGCTGGCGCTGACACAGGCAGGCGTCTCGCGCGAGGATTCCTACAAGCTGGTGCAGCGGAACGCGATGAAGGTCTGGGAACAAGGCAAGGATTTCAAGACCGAACTGCTCAACGATGCGGACGTGCTCAAGGCGCTGTCGCCCGAAGAGATCGAAGAGAAATTCGATCTCGGATATCACACCAAGCACGTGGACACGATTTTCGCGCGCGTCTTCAAGGACTAAAGCGTTTCGCGATTAACTTGAAACATCTGGCATCACTTAACGCGTTGAAATCTTTGATTTCAGGCAGCGTTGGGTGATTCAGGTTTATCGCGAAATGCCACGGGATTGCTGCGCCGCAGCGCATTCAGACACGGCCCGGATTGGCTCGGTTGTGCCAGTCCGGGCCCTTTTCGTTTTGAGAAACCACGATAGCGCGCTACACTCTGCCGCGAATGCCCAAGATCGATGCTCGGAACCTGACTGGAGATCATTCATGACCCTCAAGATTGTCGCAGCAACTCTGGTGCTTGTCACCCTGCCCGCCCTGTCCTTCGCGATGTGCTCGGATCGCAAACACCAGGCGCAATCCTGCGCTCCCGGCACGACATGGGATGCCGTCTCTGAAAGTTGCGTCGCGCAGATCAACAGTTGATCACACGCGACAGCGAAATCGCGCGTGTAGAACCGGGCTTTCCGCGTGGTCTTGGTTCGCGCACCCGAAAAAGCGGTTGAGCAGACCATGTTGACTCCGAAGATACGCGTTCTTTTTTCCTTGCTGGTTGCGATCCCGGGGCTGGCCTTTGGTGCCAGTGACGATGCGCCACCGAAACCGACCAACACGACCAAATCCTGCAAAGGCGTTCAGGTCTGGGATCCGGCGACGCAGAAATGCGTCGCCCCCGACAATGCCTCGCTGGACAGCGATGCGCTGTATGACGCCGCGCGCGAGCTTGCCTATGCCGGTCGCTATGGGGATGCACAGGGTGTGTTGAGTGCGATGCGCGATCAATCGGATGATCGTGTGCTGACCTATTGGGGTTTTACCCATCGCAAGATGGGCAACACCGACTTGGCCAATGTATTCTATGCGCGCGCGATCGAGCGTAACCCGGACAATATTCTGGCCCGCTCCTACATGGGACAGGGCCTTGTCGAGGAAGGACGGACAGACGAGGCCATCGCACAATGGCGCGAGATCACCGCGCGCGCAGGCACCGGCAGTTGGGCCGAGGTGTCCCTGCGCGACGCGATCCGAACCGGCATGACCTATAACTACTGATTTTCAGGCTTTGTTTACGGCTTGTGCCCTAGTCTGACCCGGTTCACGGATCAGGTCATGAAGGCGCGGCCAGAGCATGCAGCAACTCACACAGGTTTCCAGGCTGCCGATGGCGGCGACAGGCACGGACACCCCGCAGGCGGAGGCGTCGGCCCCGGCCAGCAGACTGAATTCCAAGGCAAAGGCGGCGATCGTCGTGCGCCTGCTGCTGAATGAGGGGGCGGATCTCCCGCTTGAGGATTTGCCCGACGAGTTGCAGGCGCGGCTGATTCAGCAGATGGGTTCGATGGGTCTGGTCGACCGGACCACCCTGTTTTCGGTGGTCGAGGAATTCGCCGGGGTTCTGGATGGTGTCGGACTGTCCTTTCCCAAGGGGCTGGCCGAAGCGATCTCGGCCATGGACGGAAAAATCAGCCCGCAGACGGCAGCACGGTTGCGCAAGGAAGCGGGAGTGCGACAGGCGGGCGATCCTTGGGCGCGTCTCAGGGCGCTTCCCATCCAGGATCTGGTTCGAATGGCGCAGGCCGAGTGTATCGAGGTCGCTGCCGTGCTGCTGTCGAAACTCGACACGGCCAAGGCGGCGGAATTGCTTGGCGCGCTGCCCGGCCCACTGGCACGACGTATCACCTATGCAGTGTCGCAAACCGGCGAGGTCACGCCCGACGCCGTAGACAGGATCGGCCTGTCGCTCGCCTCGCAACTCGACCACAAGGCCCCCGTTGCCTTCGATGACGCGCCGGGTGCGCGGATCGGAGCCATTCTCAACCAGTCCGCCGCCACAACCCGCGACGACATGCTGACGGGCCTCGACGAAACCGATCAGGAATTCGCCAGCACGGTGCGCAAATCGATCTTCATCTTTGCCCACATCCCCGATCGTGTGCGGCCTCGCGACGTGCCCGCTTTGGTCCGCGCAGTGGAACAGGATGTGCTTGTGACCGCTCTTGCTGCCGCAACCGATGAAGACACCCAACGCTCCGCCGAATTCCTGCTCGGAAACATGCCGAGCCGGCTCGCGGACAGTGTGCGCGAAGAGGTCGAAGAAAAGGGCAAGGTCAAGGCGCGAGATGGCGAAGCCGCCATGACCGAGGTGATCGCGGCGATCCGGGCGCAGGAGCAGTCGGGCGATCTGCAACTGATCGTTCCCGACGAGGCAGAGGAATAGCCGCACTCGACGACGCGCCCCGATCCATATCCCGTCCGACACGCCGGAAAACAGGTGCGACCGCCAAGCGCCATTTCAGGTGTCCGGACCTGCGCAGCTTCCGATCCCGGCCCCGCCCGCACGATGGACAGTGCTGAACATATCAACTATCACGTTGCTATGACGTCCGCGTAATTCCAGGCAAGGCGCAATGATGAGCGACATCACTCTGCACGATACGCGCGGGCGGGCCATCCTGCTCATGATAACGGCGATTTTCTGTTTCACGCTGATGGACGCCTCGGCCAAGGCGCTTGCGCCACGCATCGGCATCCTGCCCACCGTCTGGGCACGCTACGCCGGCCAGATGGCGCTGGTGCTTGTTCTGGTCGCCCCGCGTTTGCGCAGCGTCGTCCGCACGAGTCATCCGGTGCTCCAGTTCCTGCGCTCCATCCTGTTGATGAGCGCCACAGCATTCTTTTTCACCGGCATCAGCATGATTCCCCTGTCGGACGCTGCCGCGCTCATGGCGCTGAACCCGGTCCTGATCACGCTCGGCGCCGCCCTGTTCCTATCCGAACCGCTGGGGCTGCGGCGGATCGGCGGCATCATCGTCGCATTGATCGGGGCGCTGATCATCATTCGACCCGGGAGCGCGGTGTTCTCGCTTTCCGCATTACTGCCGCTCGCCGCCGCCGCCTGTTATTCGGCCTATTCGCTGCTGACGCGACGCCTTGGTCCGGACGAAGATGTCTGGACCTCGCTGTTTTACACGGGGCTGGTCGGAACCGTTTTGCTGACGCTTGCCGTTCCCTTTGTCTGGCAAACCCCTGACCTGATCGCCTGGGGGCTGATCGGGGCCATCACGCTTGCCGGCACCGTGGGTCAACTCGCGCTGATCCGCGCGTTCAGCCAGGGCGAAGCAAGCATGCTCGCGCCCTATTCCTATACCGGACTGGTTTTTGCGGCCGCTTGGGGGGCGCTCTTCTTTGCCGAGCTGCCCGACAGCTGGACCATCCTGGGTGCCCTTGTGATCGCCGGCGCAGGTCTGTATGTCTGGCACCGCGAGACCTTTCGCCGCTGAGAGTCCCGAATGCCGGCAGAATTTTCTGAACTTTCCCGCTTCGAGCGTATCAAATATTACACGGCGAACCTGTTTCTGCGCGCCCTTATCGGCGGGTTCAAACTGCTTCCTTACAGGATGCGGATCCCGGCGATGGGCTGGCTGGTCGCGCATGTGATGGCACCGCTGGCCGGTTTCAACCGCCGGGTGCGCGACAACCTCAACCTGACCTGCCCCGAGCTTGACGAAGCCGAAGTGCAGCGCCTGTGCCGCGCGGTGTGCGACAATGCCGGGCGCTCGCTCATCGAATTCTATTCCGGCCAGGAATTTATCGATCGTGCCCGCTCTGCGGAAATCGGCGGCCCCGGTCTTGCCGCCTTGCAGGAGGCGCGCGACGCGGGACGGCCCGTCATCCTTATGACCGGGCATTTCGGCAATTACGACGCGGCCCGCGCCAAGCTGATTTCGCTGGGTTTTGGCATGGGCGGGCTTTACCGGCGCATGGCCAACCCGTATTTCAACGAGCATTATCGCAAGATGCTCGCCACCATCGGCACCCCGATGTTCGAACAGGGGCGCCGCGGCATGATCGAGATGGTGCGCCATCTGAAACAGGGCGGGATCATCGCGATTGTCGGAGACCTGCACGTACAGGAAGGCATTGAACTCGATTTCTTTGGCCAACCGGCGATCACGTCGACGGTGCCCGCAGAGCTTGCGATCAAACAGGATGCGGCATTGATCACCGCCTACGCGATCCGCCAGCCGGATGGGCTCAACTTCCGGATCGAGATGCATGAGCCCATTGCCCATTCCGATCCAGCGACCATGACGCAGCAACTCAACGACGATCTCGAAGCGGTGGTGCGTCGACATATGGACCAGTGGTTCTGGATACACCGGCGCTGGAAGCCGGCCTGAAACACCAGACGAACCGCCTGCATGGCGTCACACTACGCCCAGATGTCCCGTGGTGATCGCAGGCGGCTCTAATCGATCGCCGCCGCCGCGACGATTTCACCTTGTCCCGCATATTGCAGCAAGATGACGGCCGGAAGTTCGCCGGTCAGTTCGGTGTCCTGCCGGTAGGGTGCGCGGCCGTCCCACTCTCCCACGACCGACCAGTCTTCGACCACATTGGCGTAATCCAGTTCATTGCCTGCGTTTTCACCTCTGGTGATCCTCGCCGTTCGAAGGGGAGAATACCGCACGAGTTGTACGGTCATCGGAGCTGCAAGCGATTGCGCGACAGGCACAGCGTGTATCGACAACCGTGATCCCTCGCGTGTCGCCGACAGTTCGACGACCGGCTTGCGCGATTTTTCGCGCTCGATGATCCCGATGACTTCCCCGGCGCGGGCACCGACCACATCATCGACCCCGTTGATGATCATTTGCGGCGTATAGACCATGTCACGCCCGCCGACATCGGCGTAGCGGCGCTGACGCTTGGAGTTTTTCGCAAGCGCATATTCGTCCTTCCAGCCGATGTAATCCCAATAGTCCACATGCAAGGCCAGTGCGATCACGTCGTCCCGGTCCGCCAGTTGATGCAGGATGGCGTCGGCGGGCGGACAGGACGCACATCCCTGAGACGTGAACAATTCCACGACGACGCTGCGATCCTGCGCGATGAGAACCGTGGACGTGGTGGCGCAGATGGCGAGCGTTGCAGCGGCAAGCAATTTCATGTGAAGCGATTTCCCTGATCTGTGCACGGGTCTAACCATGTCGGCGCAGATTTGCCAATCAAGGTTTCTTGACGAATCTGCAATGCATGGCTCGCGTCAATGTGACTCGGAGCCGTCTGCCGGCGTATCCGCGGCGGAGAACATGCCGGTGAACGCTATTGATCCCGCGCCGCTCCTGATGCAGACAAATGTGAGCCAATTCCGCAATCCACGACTCTTAGAGGGAGGCCGCAGATGCCCATCACCGTTGGACAGGACACAGCCAAGGCACGCAAGTCACTGAGCGTCAATGGCAAGACCATTTCCTATTATTCGATCCCGGCAGCCACCGAGGCCGGGCTGGGTGATTTCGCCAACCTGCCCGCAGCGTTGAAGGTCGTTCTTGAGAACATGTTGCGCTTTGAGGACGGCAAGACCGTCAGCGTGGACGATATCAAGGCGTTTGCCGAGTGGGGCAAGAACCGTGGCAAGAACCCGCGCGAGATCGCCTATCGTCCGGCCCGGGTGCTGATGCAGGATTTCACCGGCGTTCCGGCCGTGGTCGACCTCGCCGCGATGCGTGACGGCATCAAGGCTCTGGGGGGCGACGCACAGAAGATCAACCCGCTCAACCCGGTGGATCTCGTCATCGACCATTCGGTGATGATCGACGAATTCGGCAACCCGCGCGCCTTCCAGATGAATGTCGACCGCGAGTACGAGCGCAACATGGAGCGCTATACCTTCCTGAAATGGGGGCAGACCGCATTCGACAATTTCCGTGTCGTGCCGCCGGGAACGGGAATCTGCCACCAGGTGAACCTCGAATACCTGTCCCAGACCGTCTGGACCGACACCGATCAGGATGGTCAGGAGGTCGCCTATCCCGATACGCTGGTCGGAACCGACAGCCACACCACCATGGTCAACGGCGCGGCGGTCCTGGGCTGGGGCGTTGGCGGTATCGAGGCCGAGGCGGCCATGTTGGGCCAGCCGATCTCGATGCTGATCCCCGAGGTCGTCGGCTTCAGGCTGACCGGCAAGATGATCGAAGGCACCACCGGCACCGACCTGGTGCTCAAGGTGGTGGAAATGCTGCGGGCCAAGGGCGTTGTCGGCAAGTTCGTCGAATTCTATGGCGACGGGCTCGACAACCTGCCGCTGGCGGATCGGGCGACCATCGCCAACATGGCGCCGGAATACGGCGCGACCTGCGGTTTCTTCCCGATCGATGGCGAAACCCTGCGCTATCTGACCAATACGGGACGGGACAAGGACCGCATCGCTCTGGTCGAAACCTATGCCAGGGAAAACGGCATGTGGCGCGATGCGTCCTATGATCCGATCTATACCGACACGCTCGAGCTTGACATGGGCACCATCGTTCCGGCGATTTCGGGACCGAAGCGGCCGCAGGATTACATCGCCCTCGACAACGCCGCGTCGGAGTTCGGCACCTATATCGAAGGTCTGCGCAGCGGCAAGGACGCCTCGGAGAAATCCGAGGTCCGCTGGGAAGGCGAAGGGGGCGCGCCCGAGCCGCTGGACGTGCCCGGCGATACCGGCCATCACAGGAAGGGCTGGTACAAGTCCGGTGACGAGCGCCATCAGTTGCACGACGGGTCGATCGTGATCGCCTCGATCACCTCGTGCACGAACACCTCGAACCCCTATGTGATGATCGGCGCCGGGCTGCTGGCGCGTAAGGCGCGTGAAAAAGGGCTGACCCGCAAACCCTGGGTCAAGACCTCGCTGGCGCCCGGCTCTCAGGTCGTGTCCGCCTATCTGGAGGCAGCGAATCTTCAGGAGGATCTCGACGCCATCGGCTTCAACCTCGTCGGCTATGGATGCACCACCTGCATCGGTAACTCCGGCCCGCTGGAAGAGCCGATCTCGAAGGCGATCAACGATTACGATCTGGTGGCGACCTCGGTTCTCTCGGGCAACCGCAACTTCGAGGGCCGGATCAGCCCGGATGTGCGCGCCAACTATCTGGCCTCGCCGCCGCTGGTCGTGGCCTACGCGCTGGTCGGCGACATGAACGTCGATATCACCAAGGAGCCGCTTGGCCAGGACCAGGACGGCAATGACGTCTATCTCAAGGATATCTGGCCCTCGGCGCAAGAGATTGCCGAACTGGTCGAGCAGACCGTGACCCGTGAAGCATTCCAGTCGAAATATGCCGACGTGTTCAAGGGCGATGAGAAATGGCAGGGTGTGGAGGTCCCGCAGCAGGAAACCTATGACTGGCCTGCAAATTCGACCTATATCCAGAACCCGCCCTATTTCCAGGGCATGTCCAAGGACAAAGGTGTCATCACCAATATCGAGGGTGCCCGCGTGCTGGCTTTGCTGGGTGACATGATCACCACCGACCATATCAGCCCGGCCGGTTCGTTCAAGGAGTCCACGCCCGCTGGCCAATACCTGATCGAACGTCAGGTGCCGGTCCGCGAATTCAACTCCTACGGTTCGCGTCGCGGCAATCACGAGGTCATGATGCGCGGCACCTTTGCCAATATCCGCATCCGGAACGAAATGCTGGACGGTGTCGAAGGCGGCTATACCAAGGGGCCGGATGGCGCGCAGACCTCGATCTATGACGCCGCGATGGACTATCAGGCGCAGGGCACGCCGCTGGTGATATTCGGTGGCGAGCAATACGGGGCCGGATCGTCGCGGGACTGGGCGGCCAAGGGAACCGCACTGCTCGGGGTCAAGGCGGTGATCGCCGAAAGCTTTGAGCGTATCCACCGCTCCAACCTGGTCGGTATGGGCGTGATTCCGTTCGAGTTTACCGACGGCGACACGCGCAAGTCTCTTGGGTTGACCGGTGATGAAACCGTCTCGATCTCGGGTCTCGACACGATCTCTCCGCTCGCGGTCGTGCCCTGCACCATCACCTTCGCGGATGGCTCGACAAAAGAGATCAAGCTCAAGTGCCGGATCGATACGGCGATCGAAATCGAGTATATCGAACATGGCGGCGTGCTGCACTATGTGCTGCGAGACCTCGCCAAGGCCGGTTGACTTGACGCTGAAACCAGAAATCGGGCGTCTCATCCGGCGCCCGTTTTTCCGCCCAAAGGTCCGACGATGAGGCGCGTTGCTCTGGTCACAGGGGCGGCGCGCGGCATCGGTCGTGCCATTGCCGAGGATCTGGGCCACGATCACGCGCTGGCGATCACCCGCCGCAACAGCGATGCATCGGACGTCTTGCGCGAACATCCCGATACGCTTGCGATCAGGACCGATTTTACCGCCCCCGACACCCCGCGCGACGCCGATTTGACGCAGCTCTTCGTGGACCAAACCGCGTTGGGGCGCATTGGCCGCCCCGAAGACGTCGCCAAGGCCGTGCGCTTCTTTGCCTCCGATGCGGCGGATTTCATCACCGGAGAGGTCCTGACCGTCTCGGGTGGCTATCGCCTCTAGAGTGCTTCGCGGTTAATCCGATACATTCAGAACGTCACGCAGTCATTTGAAATTGATTCGTTAAGCAAGGAAAATCAGTCTTGGCGCTTGTTCTGTGCAGCTTCGATTGCCGGTCGCAGGGTCTTGTCGATCACGCGCTGCGTGATCGGTCCGGCGATGCGCAGCAGGATGGTGCCCGTATCGTCGATCAGATAGGTTTCGGGAACGCCGTAAACGCCCCAGTCCAGCGCCATGCGCCCGTCGCGATCCGCGCCGATCCGTTCGTATGGATCGCCAAGCTCGGTCAGGAATGCGATGGCATTGGCCGGTTCATCCTTGTAATTGACGCCGTAGATCGGCAAGCCCTCTGCGGCGAGTGCTTCGAGATTGGGATGCTCCACCCGGCAGGGCGCGCACCAGCTCGCCCAGTAATTGACCAGCTTGATCCCCTCCTGACGCAGGGTGGCATCGTCAAAAGGCACCTTGCCCGGCAATTCGCTGAGCACCACCGGCGGCGCCTGCTGGTCCTTGCGCGCGGATGGCAGCGCCTCGGGATCCTCGCGAAACATCCCGACAGCCGCCAGAAGCGCGAAGCCCGCAAAAATCAGCGGCGGAGCGATCATCAGGGGCGAAATCCTAGCCATTGCGCGATATCCGTTTTTCCAGAGCGGCCATCTCGGCGCGCACCTTGCGTCCACGCCAGATACTGACCAGCACCAGAAGCACCAGCAGCAGCAACGACGCCACGTAGGCCGAGATCACCGTCTCGGCGTATTTTCCCAGATCGGGCATCATGCCCCTACCCTTTCCCGCGCCAGCAACGCCCTGATGCGCCGGGCGCGTATCTCGGTGCCGGTCCGATACAGCAGCAGCGCCACGAACAGCAGGACAAACCCGATGATGCAGAGAAGCAGCGGGTAGAAGAAGACGTTGCTGACCTTTTCCTCGGTATCGGCACCGGTGACGGCCGCCGCGCGCATGATCGACGCCCCCTGATGCAGGCCCTGGTTCCAGAAGTTCACGGCATAGCGCGACAGGATCGCAAAGACCGAACCGACAAGACACAGTACCGATGTCAGGTCAGCCGCCGTATCCGGATTGTCGATGGCTTCCCACAGGGCGATATAACCGAGATAGAACAGGAACAGGATCAGGAACGACGTCAGCCGGGGATCCCATGCCCACCACGTGCCCCACATCGGCTGGCCCCAGATCGCGCCGGTGGCCAGCGCGATCATCGTCATGACAACACCGATCGGAGCCGCCGCCCGCGCGGCCAGCGCGCTCACATGGTGCCGTCGTACCAGCCAGACGAGCGAGGTCACCATCATCATCAGCCAGACGTTGATCGCCATCAGCGCCGAGGGCACGTGCAGGTAGATGATCTTGACGGTCGAGCCTTGCCGATAGTCGTCGGGTGTAAGGAAAAATCCCCAGATCAGTCCCACGACGAGGCAGAGGATGGCCGCGCTCCAGAAATAGGGCTGAACCCGTTCCGACGTGGTCAGGAACTTTTTCGGATTGGCGTATTCCCAGAGGGCATTGGCTTTGGTTGCGATTGACATGATGCCTATCTAGTCCGAGTCGGTGCGCATCTCAATTGACAATGGTCAACGCAAATTGACGCGCAGCACCGCCGCGCTGGCGAAAGGGAGCAAGGCCACCGTTGCCGCAGTGATCCCCGCAAGCAGCAGCAGCGGCGTCGATGTCTCCATACCAACCGCACCGCGCCGCGCAACCTCGGCCCCGAAAATCAGCGTGGGCACATAGAGCGGCAGCACCAGCAGCGACAGCAAAAGCCCTCCGCGCTTGAGCCCGACCGTCAGTGCCGCGCCAAAGGTTCCGATGACCGACAGTGCCGGCGTCCCCGTCAGCAACGAGATCACCAGCCACGGAAATCCGGGCAGCGGCAGGTTCAGGAGCACCCCCAAAACCGGCGCGGCCAGCACCAGCGGCAATCCGGTGGTGATCCAGTGCGCCAGCGCCTTGACCGTGACCACCGCTTCGAGCGGCAACGGCGCCGTGGCCAGCAGGTCGAGCGATCCGTCTTCCCAATCCAGCGCCAGCAGCCGGTCAAGCGACAAGAGACAAGCCAGCAGCGCGCCCAGCCACAACACGCCCGGCGCGATGGTCGCCAGCAACGAGGATTGCGGCCCGACACTGAAGGGAACGAGCACCGTGACGATCAGGAAAAACGCCAGCCCCAGCCCAAAGCCGCCCCCGGCGCGAAAGGCCAGTTTCAGGTCGCGGAGCAACAGGGCGATCACAGGAAATCTCCGTCAAAATCATCGACTGGGCGCGGCGTCGCCTTGAACATCGCAAGATCGAGCGTCCCGGCATCAAGCCCCAGATCAATATGCGTCGCGATCAGGGCACTGCCGCCCTGCTGCAGATGACCCCGCACGGCAGCGGCGAACATCGCGACCGCCGCCACATCCAGCGAGACGGTCGGTTCATCCAGGACCCAGACCGGTCGCCCGGTGACCAGCAGACGCGACAGGCCAAGCCGCCGCTTCTGCCCGGCCGAGAGGTTGCCCGCATGACGCTCGGCGAGGTCGTCGAGGTCAAACGCGCGCAACGCATCCCCGATTCCACCGGCACCGAACACGCTTGCCCAGAAGGTGAGATTTTCGCGTACCGTCAGGGTCGGCTTGATCCCGTCCGAATGCCCCGCATAGGCGATGCGATCCTCCGCGCCGTCGATCTGCCCCGCCAATGGCGGCTGCAGCCCTGCAATCGTTCGCAAAAGCGTCGTCTTGCCAATTCCGTTCGGTCCGCGCAGCACCAGCGCCTGACCGGGCGCAAGCGCAAACCGCACGCCCTGCAGAACAGGTACGCCGCCGCGGGTTATGGACAGGTCCGAAACAGACAGGGTCATGAAGGGCGAATAACCGATTGACCGGTGGCAAAAAAGCCTAAACCGGCAACAATGCCAGGGCGATACGCCGCCCCTCGGCCAGCAGCACGTTGTAGGTTCGGCAGGCCGCAGGCGAATTCATCACTTCGACACCGATGCCGGCGCCTTCGAGCGCCGTGCGCAAGGCAGGCGGGAGATGGGAAATTTCAGCGCCCATGCCGACAAGCAGGACATCGATCGTGCCGGACAGGGCCAGCAGGGGCGCGGTTTCATCTAGCCCGGACCACGCGGTCGTTCCGTCCGGCCCGGTCAGTACCGCGCCCTCATGGACCGTTCCGCCGATGCGGAAAAATCCCGGACCGTACCCATCGACCGGGATCGCGTTGTTATAGGTGATCTCGTTCAGCCGCATGTCAGTGTCCCATCCCCCAAATCGGCAGCCCCGCCACCGCCGCCGCAAAGATCAGCGCATAGGCAACGCCACGATACAGCCTTTCATAACCCGGAATGAATAGCCTGCTGCCCAGTATGTTGCCCGCCATCGCCGGAATCGCAAGTGCCAGCCCGGTCAGCACCGGTTCGGTCGCAAGACGCCCGGCGATCAGCATCATCGTCAGAATCGCGCAATCATAGAAGAACAGGAAGAATGTGGTATTCGCGCGGATCACGCGTGTCGGGTGCGGGCTCGCCATGTAGGCAAAGATCACCGGAGGCCCCGGAATGCCCGCAATTCCTCCGAGGAACCCCGCCGCCGCGCCGGTGCCGAACACCGCACGGGGCCGCAATGCACCCGCGTAACGCCAGCCGAACATCAGCACGCAAAGCATGGTCAGGGACACGACAGACACGAAAGTGCGAAACACGCCGGGATCGAGCACGAACAACGCCGCCAGCCCGACGGGAAGCGCGAGCACCGCGCCCAGCATCAGCCGCGTCAGGTCGGCGCGATGGGTATCGGGGGCTGCGCGCCGCAGCATCGGCAATGGCCCGAGCACATCCATCGTCACCAGCGTGATGATCGCCGAAACCGGGTCAAGCACGATGCCCGCGATCGGCAAATAGATCAGCGCGGTGCCAAAGCCCGCAAACCCGCGCACCATGCCCGCCGTCATCGCGGCACAGGCGAGCAGCAGAAAATCGGGTGTCAGAAGCGAAGCGAGCATGTCCATTCGCAGAAGTCTGCACGCAACATGCCGTAATGATTAGGGCCAGATACCAATGCCCGTGGCACCAGCGTCTAGCCCGATTGTCCGGCGCGTATTCAACCACTGTTCAGCCCGATCCCGACACAGGCGATGCACGGTCAGGCATCGACATTGGCAAACTGGTTGCCCGAGGTGTTGTTCGGTTTCGTCCAGTCGCGTTTGACCCCGAGATAGAGCAGCACAGCCGATGCCACGAAGATCGACGAATAGGTCCCCACGACCACGCCCCAGATCATCGCAAAGACAAAGCCCCGGATCACGTCGCCGCCCAGAATGAACAGCGATACAAGCGCCAGAAGCGTGGTGATCGACGTCATGAATGTGCGCGAGAGGGTCTCGTTGATCGACAGGTTCAGCACCTCGGCGAGTGACTTCTTCTTGTATTTTCGAAGATTCTCCCGCACCCGGTCGAATACCACCACGGTGTCGTTCAGCGAATAGCCGACAATGGTCAGCAAGGCGGCGATGATCGCGAGGTCGAACTTGATCTGCACCTCGGAGAATATGCCGATTGTCAGGATCACGTCATGTATCAGGGCAACGACGGCCCCCAGGGCAAACTGCCATTCGAACCTCAGCCAGATATAGATCAGCACCGCACCGATCGCGAGCGCCACCGCCATGACGGCGGTCTGGATCAGTTCGCCCGACACTTTCGGGCCAACGGATTCGACCGAGACAAACCTGATATCCGGTGCGACCGACGCCAGCGCGGCTTCGACCTCTGCAATGGTTTCGGCGGTCGCCGCCTCCTGGTCGTCCTGGGCCTGAATGCGGATCATCGCAATGTTTTCGTCATCGCCAAAGGCCGGATCGAACACCTCGCTGATCAGCACATCGCCGATGTCGAGCCCGGCCAGCGCATCACGATAGAGCCCGACATCCACGGGTTGCGCGCTTTCCGTGCGGATCGTCGTGCCGCCCCGGAAATCGATCCCGTAATTCAGCCCGCGGACCATGAACGACCCAAAGGCCAGGAGCACCAGCACCGCAGAAATACCCAGCCACAATTTCCAGCGGCTGAAGAAATCGAACGAGGTCTGCTCGGGTACAATTTTCAGGCGCATGTCAAACCTCGATGGTCTTGGGGCGACGTCGGTCATACCACGTCACGATGATGAGCCGCGTGACATAGATCGCGGTGAACACCGATGTCAGGATGCCCAGCCCCAGGGTGATGGCGAACCCGCGCACCGGCCCCGACCCCATCGCGAACAGGATCACGGCCGTGATGAACGTGGTGATGTTGGCGTCCAGAATCGCGCTCAGCGCCTTTTCATAACCCAGTTCGATGGCACGGGCAGGCCCGCGCGATGTCTTGAGCTCTTCGCGGATACGTTCGAAAACCAGAACATTCGCGTCCACCGCCATACCAACGGTCAGAACGATCCCCGCAATCCCCGGCAGGGTCAGCGTGGCACCGATCAGCGACAGCAGCCCGAAGATCAGGCCGATGTTCAGGATCAGGGCGATGTTGGCGAACATACCAAACAATCCATAGCTCAGCCACATGAAGATCAGTACGGCGGCAAAGGCGACGATCGTGGCCACCTTGCCCGCGTCGATACTGTCCTGCCCGAGCTCGGGACCGATGGTCCGCTCTTCGAGAAATTCGAGTTCCGCCGGCAAGGCCCCCGCGCGCAGAAGCACCGCGAGGTTGGTGCTTTCCTCGACCGTGAAATTGCCGGTGATGATCCCCGAACCGCCCGGAATATGGCTCTGGATCACCGGCGCGCTGATCACCTCGTCATCAAGCACGATGGCAAAGGGGCTGCCGATGTTTTCCAGCGTATAGTCGCCGAACTTGCGCGCGCCCGAGGTGTTGAACCGGAAATTCACCGCGGGCCGGCCATTCTGGTCAAAGGCGGGCTGCGCATCGACCAGTTCCTCACCGGTGACGACCGGCGCGGCCTCGAGCGTATAGAACACGCCCGGTTCATCCAGCGACGGAACAATGACATTGCCGACGCCGGGATTGGCATTGGCGTCGCTGCCACGTCCGATCACCGGCTGAAACGTCAGCTGCGCGGTGGTCCCGATGATGTCCTTGAGCTCCGATGCGCTGCCGATGCCCGGCACCTGGATCAGGATACGGTCCGATCCCTGACGCTGGATCGTCGGCTCCCGGGTACCGACCTCGTCGATCCGGCGGCGGATGATCTCGAGCGACTGGCGCACGGTGCGATCGTCACTGGCGAGCTTTTCCGCCTCCGACAGGGTCACGATCAGAACGTCGCCCTCGCCGCGCACTTCGATATCGTTGGCTCCGACACCTGTCAGCGTCTGGATCGGACGGGCCAGTTCACGCACCACCTCGAGCGCACGGGGCATGCCCTCGGGCTGGCTGATCTTGACCCGAATCTCCTGCGGATCGGAGGGTTGCAGACGGATTGTGCCGATTGTCGTGCGTTCCGGCCGCAAGGTGTCGCGGATTTCCGGCCACATGGCCTGCATCCGGCTTTCATAAACATCCTCGACCTTGACCTCGGCCAGCAGATGCGCCCCGCCCCGCAGGTCGAGCCCCAGATTGACCAGCGCGCTCGGCATCCAGCCGGGCCACAGCGCGGCCTGATCCTCCAGCGCCTGTGTCTGGCCCTGCACGTCCATCGCCGCCAGCGCGTCGTTATGCGTCTCGACCCGCGTGTAGAACGCGTTGGGCAGCGCCAGCCACAGACCGGCCGCGCAGACCGCCCAGATCAGCACCTTCTTCCACAATTCGAATTGCAGCATGACCCTGCCTTTTCCGAGGGGTGAAACGCGAACCTAGTTCGCGGGCTCGGTCTTGCTTATGACATTGGCGATGGTCGACTTGACGACACGCACCTTGACGTTCTCGGCCAGCTCGACCTCGACCTCGTTGTCGTCCTTGACCTTGACCACCTTGCCGATCAGCCCGCCCTGGGTGATGATCTGGTCGCCCCGGCGGACGGCCTCGACCATGGCCTGATGCTGTTTGACCTTTTTCTGCTGCGGACGGATCAGCAGGAAATACATGATCGCAAAGATCAGAATGAGCGGGAGAAACTGGGCGAGTGCGCCACCATCCATGA
This sequence comes from Sedimentitalea sp. XS_ASV28, assembly GCF_041224545.1. Taxonomy (NCBI): domain Bacteria; kingdom Pseudomonadati; phylum Pseudomonadota; class Alphaproteobacteria; order Rhodobacterales; family Paracoccaceae; genus Sedimentitalea; species Sedimentitalea sp. XS_ASV28. The sequence continues at coordinate 94,374 of NZ_JBGFGP010000176.1, forward strand.
GATGTTCCTTTGATTGAAGGGCGGACCCCGGCCCGCGATGTCGGCGGAACCTATGCGCAGCGGCTGGGCATTGCAAGGTAGGAAGCAAGCCGAATTTCATACGATGGATCTTTGGTAACAAGCGGGCTTGGCAGGGATGCGGCAGGGCGGCATGGTGACGTTGCACAATCAGGAGGTGAAATGGAGAAGACGACGCTGAACATCAGCCCGGACCTGTTCTGGGGGCTAATCGTCTTGGTCGGCATTCTTGTACTGACCGTCCTCGTCAACTGGCTAATGACCATCGAAGCCGATTCAGTCCGAAACGACAGGATCACGGTGAGAGAAGCGTTGGGAATGCCACGGCTGAACCTGACGCTATTCTTGTTCGCATCGGGCTTTTGGACAGTGATCGTCCTGTCGCTGACGGCCGGGCTGCTTTGGGTGATCTGGCAGGTGATCCTATCGGCGACACCGCAAGACCGAGGCGAAATCTCGGATTGGCGATTTCTGTTGGCGCAGATCGTCGCACTGACCGGGGTTCTGGGTGCGGCGATTGCGCTGCCCTTCACGCTGATGCGAATTGATTTCACACGCCGACAAACGAAGGCGGCGGAACAAGGTTTGATCACCGATCGGATCAGCAAATCTATCGACCAACTGGGGCACGAAAACACCGCGGTGCGCATGGGTGCGATTCATTCTCTTGAGAGAATAATGATCGATTCAGATGTTGACCATGTTATGGTAATGAGAACGTTGAATGCTTATCTCAAGTACAGACAAGCAGACAAGTCCGAGGAGTATGACGGAGACGTGCCGGAGTTGGATATTGATATACAAGCTGCTTTGGACGTTATACTGCGCTGGAGGTCGGAGTGATCAGATCGGGTGCGGAAAAAATGGCATTTACGCTGGATGTCGGTGCTGCCAGGCTTGCCCGTGCAAATCTGGAGAATGCTGATCTGAGCCATGCAAAAGCCGATGGTGTCGATTTCCGGCTTGCCAACCTGAAATACGCCAAGATGAATTCAACGCGGCTCAAGAGGGCGAACCTCTCGGGTGCAGACCTGTCAGGAGCCGATCTGACAAATGCCGATCTCGAAGATGCCAACTTGTCAGGGTGCAGATTGTTCGATGTGGTCTTTGACGGGGCAAACCTTCGTGGTGCAAATCTGACCGAAACGGAGGGGCTAAGCACCACTGCATTGAAATCCGCCACGGGGGACCGCACAACGCGACTTCCTGCGGGCATGAAACGGCCAGCAACCTGGGATGTGCCATCGCACTTGGGGGCAGCATACTAGCCGAGAAGTCTAGAGAGTTCTGCCGGGAATGCAGTATTCTTTCTTGTTCGTTCCCATTGAGATTTAGCGCCAGCTTCCTTTTCAAGAGGTTTCTTTCGCGGCTCTGAAGCGGGCCGCCAGTCTCTCATCTTAAAATCCGGTGAACTCGAAATCCGATCTGCCGATCCGTGTGCCAAGCTGGGCATGATACTCGAAAGTGGAAAAGTTGGACGCGATCAGTGTTGGCCCAGAGGAACAGTTTCAGTCCTTGGCCACACAGAGTGCTGGCGACGTGAATGTCGCCTTACGGCGAGGTCGGACGGGGCGCTTAAACGTCAACTTTGCAAAGGGGACTCTACCGTTACCGGGATTGTTGAGGCATAACGCATCAAACGACTCGCAGGATCAAGGACAGACCCATGCACGACATCCGCGCCATTCGCGAAAATCCCGAGGCTCTTGACGCGGCGCTTGCGCGGCGGGGAGATGCGCCGGTGTCGGCGGCATTGCTCGAACTTGACGCCGCGCGGCGGAGCAAGATTCAGGCCAGCGAGGCGGCGCAGGCCGAGCAGAACAAGGCGTCCAAGCTGGTCGGTGCGGCCAAGGCCAAGGGCGATGAGGCCGAGTTCGAACGGCTGCGCGCGCTGGTCGCCGAGAAAAAGGCCGAGGTGGCCGCGATGCAGGCCGAGGCCAAGGAGCTGGATGCGCAGTTGGCCGATCAGCTGGCCCGGATCGCCAACACCCCGGCGGACGACGTGCCGGACGGGACGGATGAAAACGACAATGTCGAGGTGAACCGCTGGGGCGAACCGCGCAGCTTCGATTTTGCGCCCAAGGAGCATTTCGAGATCGCGGGCGTCGCCGCATCGATGGATTTCGAGCTTGCCGCCAAGATTTCCGGCAGCCGCTTTGTGATGCTCAAGGGGGCGGTCGCGCGGATTCACCGCGCATTGGCCCAGTTCATGATCGACACCCATGTGGACGAGAACGCGCTGACCGAGATGAACTCGCCCGTGCTGGTGCGCGACGAGGCAATGTACGGCACCGACAAGCTGCCGAAATTCGGCGAGGACAGCTATCAGACCACCAATGGCTGGTGGCTGGTGCCCACGTCCGAGGTGCCGCTGACCTATACGGTCGCGGATGAGATACTCGACGCAAACGTCCTGCCGATCCGGATGACCGCGCATACCCTGTGTTTCCGCAGCGAAGCCGGAAGCGCCGGCAAGGATACGGCGGGGATGTTGCGCCAGCACCAGTTCGAAAAGGTCGAGATGGTGTCGGTGACGCACCCCGACGACAGCGATGCCGAGCAGAAGCGCATGCTGCGCTGTGCCGAGGATCTGCTGGAACGGTTGGGGGTGCCCTATCGCACGGTGATCCTGTGCACGGGCGATATGGGCTTTGGCGCGCGGCGCACCTATGACATCGAGGCATGGTTGCCCGGTCAGAATGCCTATCGCGAGATTTCGTCGGTATCGACCACCGGTGATTTCCAGGCGCGTCGCATGAACGCACGGTTCCGTCCCGAAGGCGGCGGCAAGCCCGAGTTCCTGCACACGCTCAACGGGTCCGGGCTGGCGGTGGGGCGCTGCCTGATCGCGGTGCTTGAGAACGGCCAGCAGGCGGATGGGTCGGTGGAGTTGCCCGACGTGCTTGCGCCCTATCTGGGCGGTCGCCGCCGGCTCTCTGCAGACGGTGTGCTGACGTGATAAAACGCCTCTCATTGCTGCCTGCGGTACTGGTCGCCGCAACGACGCTGGCGTTCGTCACCTCGCCCCTGCTGGTGCCGGATTTCGGCGGCTTCGATCCCGACCTGTTCCCGGTGCCGCAGCGCGACGCCCCGGTTCAGCCCGCGGGATATGCCTTTGCCATCTGGGGCGTGATCTATCTCTGGCTGCTGGTCAGCGCCGGTTTCGGATTGTTCGCGCGGGCGCGTGCGGCCGACTGGATGCCCATGCGCCCTGCCCTCGCCCTGTCGGTCGGAATTGGCGCCGCCTGGTTGCCGGTGGCGATGGTCAGCCCGCTCGGCGCGACCGCGCTGATCTGGATCATGTGGGCGACGGCGATGGTTGCCTTGCTGCGCACGCCGGAACATGACCGGTTGCTCGCACGCGCCCCTGTCGGGCTCTACGCCGGTTGGCTGACCGCGGCCAGTTGCGTATCGGTCGGTCTGGTTCTGGCGGGATACGGGATCACGGGACAGACGACTGCGGCGATCCTCGCCCTGCTGCTGGCGCTTGCGCTGTCTGTGGCGACCCTTCGATTTGCCGGGAATTTCCCCGAATTCGGATTTTCCGTGGTCTGGGCGCTGATCGCGATCACGGTTGCGGGCTGGGACGATGCGACCGTGGTGACATGGCTGGCGGCGACCGGAGCGGGGCTCGTTGCGGGCGTGACCCTGGCGGCGTCACGGCGCGCATAGCACCCAGAGCGCCGGCAGGAGCTTGCCAGAGGAACGTCAGAACAACCCGTTGTCGTTCTGCGATGCCTCGCCGATGACTTGCAACACGTCCCAGTGTTCAACGATCTTGCCCTGCGGATCGAACCGGAAAATATCCATTCCGGCATAGTCGTCACTGCCCGGCCAGGTTTGATGACAATGCAGCACAACGAGATCATTTTCCGCCACCGTCCGGACAAAGCGCACGTGCTTGCCCGGATATTCGGCGGCCATGTGCTCGAAATAGTCGATGAACGCCGCCTTGCCATCCGCCACATGCGGGTTGTGCTGGATATAGACCGCGCCCACATACCGCTCGATCGCCTCGCGCGGTTTGCATTGGTTGAACATCAGATCGTAAAAGGCGATCGCATTGGCCGTATTGGTGTCGTGCTGTGTCAAGTCGATCGATCCCTTGTACGCGCCGCTCAGCCGGTGGCCGAATCCGCAGCCCGGCCGGCCCGTTGATCGGCCGGCGGGAACGGCACCAGACGGCCCTGCTCCTCATCCCACAGTTTGAGGTTCAGCGCCGCAACAGCTTCGAGAAACCCGATACGACGCGGGGCGACATCGTCGGGCAGGCTGTAGTGACAGGCACGCAAGCGGTAGGACGGGATCCGGGAATTCAGGTGATGAATGTCGTGCAGGGTGATGCAGGCGACCGCATGATCGAACCACGCCCCGAAATCAAGACAGGATGACCCCTGGATGGCGGCAATCTGCGGATCGAGATCCGGACGGCGATCCCAGTAGGTGTCCTCGAAATTGTGCTGAAGATAGACAAGGAAAACGCCCAGCATTCCGCCCAGCATCGAGGCCGCAAAGTAGATACCAAGCCCGTGCCAGCCCGCGAGCAGGTAGATCAGTCCGACCCATGCCAGAACCGCGACATTGTGCAGAACCACCCCTTTCCAGCCAAATCGCATGGTGTTCTTGGGCCAGCGATAGCGGATGAAATAGGTAAACAGAGCGCCCGCCGGCACCAGGATGAACGGATTGCGATACAGCCGGTATTGCAGCCGCGTCCAGACCCCCGCCTCATTCCACTCGCGCAGGGTCATGGTGTGAATCTCGCCGGTTTCGCGATGATCCAGATTGCCCACCCCGGCATGGTGCAGGTTGTGATTCTGTTTCATCACCTCGAACGGCGCGAAGGTAAAGGGCGACAGAACATGGCCCGCCAGTTCATTCTGCGCGCGTGTCGCAAACAGCGAGTGATGCCCCGTGTCATGTTGCAGCACATACAGGCGCACCGCCGAGAACGCATGCACGATCATCGCCGGGATCAGGATGTACCAATGACCGGACTGGCTGATCGCCAGCCAGAGCGAGGTGAAATAGACCGCGAACGTGCCAAAGAAGCTGAGACTCGCGATACGGTTGTCCTTGTCGCAGTATTTCCGCGTGTGTTCTCGCAAATTCATGTCATCTACCCGAGACGTGACGATAGGCCGTTTGCACGGCAAAACGACGGGAGTCGCTGATCTATTCCTGTCAATATTCGCGCCGATCTTCAATGGTATAGCGCGTTTTGCGATTGAATTGTCATATCGGGTATCGTCTAACGCGTTCAAACACTTGATTTCAGGCCCCATTGGATGATGCAGGCTTGCCTCGGATCGCATTTCCACGTCAGAATCGGCATTGGCGGAAATTGGCCGAGCTTGGGTGCTGTCCGATCGGTCATTCCGGACGTTCGCATATTTGCGCCTTGCTCGCCCTTACGTTGAAACCGGTTTTCCGATGCGTCACCCTGCCCGCTTCATGGACAATTGACCCGTCAAGCCCATCGCTGCGGTCGGTCCGGCCCGTGTCTTTCCGGTTGAGACAAAAGGCGCACTTCACAGGATGGCCACATTCGCTCAGTATTTAATCAATATCGAATATATGGAATTTGAATAACGCTCATGGCATTCATTTCTGAACTCAACTTCAGAGGCGGCGGAGGTGTTGGTGGCGGCGAATACGTCGAAGTCGTGCTTGGTCCAGATGAAGATCCGGCTGATTTTGTTGTTAGCGTTTACCGGCATACCGGGGTGCTGCACACAAATGCGGGAATTCCCGGTGGCGAAGTCACACTTTCCAGCCTGACCGGCACGCCCGATCCAAACAATGCGTTTTACACAATTTACGTTATTCCCGTCGGCTTGAAGAGCAGCACCAGCGATTTCAATGAAGGCAGTGGAATTGCCCTGACCGACACCTCCCCAGATGGGGGTGTTCTGGACTTTTTCAGTCCCGCCTCATTGCCCCCGATCGTCCCCACCCAAGGGGCCGCCGCAGACGCGACATCCACGGCCATGATGGACTTTAGGGATCTTGCACCCGGAGAGAGCTATCAATGGGACATCCTGGGGAACCTGACGATCAATACCCTGACCCCCGGCGATGCGGTTCTTTGCCTGACTGAAACCTGCAACGTCGAAACCATACGTGGCAAGGTTCCGGCCCACGAACTTGAAATCGGCGATCTGGTCTGGACGCTGGACAATGGCTATCAACCCGTTCTCTGGATCGGCGAGCGCCAGGTCACTCCCGCGGAGCTGGTCAGGAACCCAAATCAATTGCCGATCCGGATTGGCGCGAATGCGCTTGCACCAGACAGTCCGAAATCAGACGTTACCCTCTCTCCGCAGCACCGTGTTGTCGTTCGTTCAATCGTGGCCAGGCGCATGTTCGACAACGAAGAAGTTCTTGTCGCCGCCAGAAAGCTGTGTGCTGTTGACGGTATCGCCGCCGACGCGCCCCGGGACGCTGTCACTTATATCCATCTCTTGTTTGAAAATCACGAAATCCTGGAGGTCGACGGGATGCATGTCGAAAGCATGCTCCTTTGCAGCTTTTCGCGGGATCATCTCAGGCAAGGCCTGTTCAGAGACCGTGAAGGAATGCCCATTCCGGAAAAATACCGCTCATTCGATCAACAACCGGCACGCCCCGTTGCAGAGGGAAAGAAAGCAAAGCGCCTGATTGAAAGATTGCTCAAGAGCCCGCATTTCATTCAGGAAGAGCGAAACCAGCCAGAGGCAGCTGAACTGGAAAGCCACGTCAGTTGATTGAAATGACGGCTCGGGTCCGGATAAGCTGTTTTTCGGAATGACTGCGAAATATGCGGAATTGCCTGAGATCCGCGTATTGGCAGGTTTCCCGACCGACCGGCACGGCAAAAACCGGCTGGGTTGGCATGCGCTACGACGGGCAGTCAAAAAGTCTGATCCGAATACCGGAAAAGCGGTAATTCGGGTCAGTACAGGTCTGGGAACAGGCGCTTCAGACTCTGGGGGCGATAGCCGTTCATCGCATCCAGACGTTGCTTTACCGTCGGCGATGCATCCGCGAGTTTCTCCGGCCCGTTCCGCCAGACCAGCAGATCGGGCGAGATATTGTAGATCGGCGACGGGTCTCGCAGGACCGCAACATCATCAACCGGGTTCGGCGGAACAGCAGGAATATTGGCATCCGCGCGCAGGGTGAGACCCGCCTTCTGCGCCCCCTCGGCAATCCACTGCAAGGTGATCGCGGAGAGGCTCGCGCTGTCACCTGTGCCGCCGATGATACCATGATCGCCGACGAACCAGAGTTGCTGAAATGGCCGGTTGTCCGAGGTATCGCCCTTGTTCAGCCCCGGGCCGGACTCGCTGTCATCCAGATTATTCCACGGCGAAGGCTCGAACAGGGCCCGCCTCTCGTCCAATGCCAGCGCATGCCGCGCACTCTTCACCATGCTGGACAGATCGGTGTCGTGAAAGGCGTAGCGCCGGTTCCAGAGGCTCGCGATCCCGCCGAGCAGGGCCAGGGGAATGCCCAGCGAGCCAACCGTATCCCAGACGCCGATATAGCTGATCCTGACCACGGCAGAGCCGTCATTGCGCGCGACGCGTTCCGCTTCGGACGTGGCAAAACGCGGCGATATCTGCTTGCGTCTGGCCATGACGCCCGGCGAATCCGGGCGATTATCGTCTCCCGCGCTCTTGTAGAGCTTGAACGCAGCGCTCAGTGCGGGGCCGCTGTAATCCTCGAGAATGCCGCATTTTCGAATCATACCGGCCAGCGACCGGGCGGTATATGCGCCGCGCGAGAACCCGAATATCAGCAATTCGTCGCCCGGTTCATAGACCTTGCAGACATAGGCGTAGGCCTGCTTGATATTTCGGTCGAGCCCCCAACCGAACGCGCCGCCACCGGTCCGGTTCAGCAGCCCGCCGAAGAACCCGGCATTCGATGTTTCAGTGCCCACCCCGGGAAAGTAATGGGCAATCTGAACGTCCAGCTTCTGGTCAACCGCATTGTAGAGGTTGACCACGTGGGTCCAGTCCAGCCGGCTCGGAGAATTCCAGGTTCCGTCGCAAAAAACCGCTATCCGCTTCATCATGAAAAACCTTTGTTAAATACATGGAAAATACCACGTATTCGGTCCTTCGACAATGAAAACGCTCAACCCCTGCGTTCATTTCGAGCGCGCAGCTAGCCTCTGCCTGTCATCTTTATTCGTGCCTCGCCACGATATGTGCGACCACCTGTCTTGTCCGTCAGCGCATCAGGCCTTGCGGCCCGAAATATGCTTGCGCAGCTTGCTCGGACCGCTCTTTTTGCGCCCCTTGTACGGGTTCTGATCGCTCTGACCCCGCATATGCAGACGGATCGGCGTGCCCGGCATGTCGAAATCCTCGCGCAGACCGTTCACGAGATAGCGCGAATAGCTGGCAGGCATCTTGTCGGGGTGTGAGCACATCACCACAAAACCCGGTGGCCGCGTCTTGGCCTGGGTCATGTAGCGCAGCTTGATCCGCTTGCCCTGGGGGGCCGGTGGCGGGTGTTGTTCGAGCATGCCCGCAAGCCAGCGGTTCAGCGCAGCGGTCGGCACGCGACGGTTCCAGACCTCATGCGCGCGCAGGATCGCGGCATGCAACCGGTCCAGCCCCCTGCCCGTCAGCGCGCTGACGGTGACCAGCGGCGCACCGCGCAATTGCGGCAACAGGCGTTCGAACGCCTCTCGCAGATCGCGCAGCTTTTCCTGCTTGTTCTCTTCTGCGTCCCATTTGTTTACGGCAACAACGACGGCCCGGCCTTCGCGTTCGGCAAGGTCGGCAATGCGCAAGTCCTGCTGTTCGAACGGGATCTGCGCGTCCAGCAACACAACCACGATCTCCGCGAACTTGACCGCCCTCAGCCCGTCGCTGACCGAGAGTTTCTCGAGCTTCTCCTGCACCTTCGCCTTTTTGCGCATACCGGCGGTGTCAAAGATGCGCATCGGCGTCCCGGCCCATTCGGTGGTCAGCGAAATCGCGTCGCGGGTGATTCCCGCCTCCGGACCGGTCAACAGCCGGTCTTCTCCGAGAATGCGGTTGATGAGGGTCGATTTGCCCGCGTTCGGTCTCCCGACCACCGCAACCTGCAACGGCTTGTCCATCGTCGGGACCGGCACCGCCATGTCATCGCCGGCCTCATCGAGCTCGACATCCGTGACCGGCGCCTCGGCCGCGGCACGTGCGGCAAACCCATCCGCCAGCGGCATCAGCTGCGCATATAGATCGTTGAGTCCCTCGTTGTGTTCCGCCGACATCCGAATCGGTTCACCAAGGCCAAGCGCATAGGCCTCGATCACCCCGGCATCCGCAGCCGCACCTTCTGCCTTGTTCGCGGCGAGGATGACATGTGCGCTGCGTTTTCGCAGGATTTCGGCAAAGACCTGATCCGTCGGCGTGACCCCGGTGCGCGCGTCGATCATAAACAGGCAGATGTCGGCCATGTCCACCGCCCGTTCCGTCAGGCGTCGCATCCGCCCCTGCAGGCTGTCATCCGTCGCGTCCTCAAGCCCTGCGGTATCGATCACCGTGAACCGCAGATCACCCAGCCGCGCCTCGCCTTCGCGCAGATCGCGCGTGACGCCCGGCGTGTCGTCAACCAGCGCGAGACGCTTGCCCACAAGGCGGTTGAACAATGTGGACTTGCCCACATTCGGGCGGCCCACGATGGCGAGGGTGAAGGACATGATTTCTGCTTTCGATCCGGATCAGATGCGCCCTTTAACGCATCCGGCGCTCAACGGAAAGCGTGCAGTTCACCATCGCCGCCCATCACGTAGAGCGTGCGGTTCGCCACCACCGGCGAACTGCTCGCGCCTCCGGGCACCGGAACCGACGCGGTCAGCACCCCGTTGTCAGGGCTGAAAAAGCGCAACTGACCGTCGGAAGACGCAACGATGATGCGCCCGCCCGCCAGGACCGGGCCGTAATTGGCAAAGCTTGCCCCCCGTTTGCGGGGCTTGTCCTTGACGAAATTGGGCAGATCCACGGCCCAGATCACGCCGCCATCGGCCGCGTTGATCCGCACCAGCTTGTTCTGGTCGGTGACCGAGAAGATACTGTCTCCGGCCGGCCAGACCGGCCCGAGCGCGCCCTCGCGCGCCGTCCAGATACGCTCGCCATCCGCAACGTCGAGTGCGACGATGCGACCGGAATGGTTGCCCGCATAAACTCGGTTTCCGACCACGACCGGTCCGCCCGTCACATCTCCGATCTTGGAGATCGCGCGGCCCGTGCGCTGACCGGCCACCGTTGCGTTCCAGCGCCGGATACCTCCGCGACGGAAGGCCGCCACGATGTCACCCGACCCGAAACCGAACACCACGAAATCGTCCGCGAGAACCGGCGACGGCGCGCCCAGCACATTGGTGACACTCGGGCTGGCCTCGATCTGCCAGGCGACGCGTCCGTCCGACGCCTTGATCGCCCAGGCGATGTTGTCCCCCGCGACGAGATACACCAGCCCGTCCCGCACGAGCGGCATGCCACTGCCGGTCGAGTCCAGTTTCTGAATCCAGCGCGTTGCCCCCGTACGGGCATCCAGCGCCGCCAGCCGTCCGAATCCCGATGATACGTATAGCGTGCCGTTGTCATAGGCCATGCCGCCGCCAGTTGCCTGACCTTCCTTGTCGCTGGACGGAATCAGGTCCGTACTCCAGACCACCCCGCCGGTCGGAGCAACCGCGGAAACGCGGGCACCGCTGTCGAGCGTATAGATCAGCCCGCCGCCAACGATGGGCGATGCGGTGATGCGCTGCTTGCGACTGTTGCCGGAACCGACCGAGGTCGACCAGACGCGCTGGGGCGCGGCGCGCAATGCGGCATTTGCGGTGCGATAGGCCGGCGTGCCAAAGGATTGCGCCCACGAGGCGTTGACCGATTGCGACGGCAGCCGGATCGGCCGGCTTTCATTGACGACCGTGGCTGCGGTCGCCACCGCATCGTCCCCGAGCGGGCGGATATCCTCGCGCTGTCCGGGAAGAATCTGTTCCTTTTCGGAACAGGCGGTTGCGGTCATCAGCAAAACGCCCAGCAGGGCCAACCCGGAACGGGATGCTCGAAACGGTGCCATCTTAAAATCCCTGCCTGTCTTTCCCTTGCTGTGCCCGGACGCCAAAAGCGATCACCCCTGGATACGGGATGGGACCTGCGGTGTCGCGCCAAGCGCCACCATCAACTGAGAGACCCGCTGTTGCAAGTCCGGGGTGGCCTCGGCGTCGTCTAGAATGGCCTGAAGCCGCGTCACCGCAGCATCGGTATCGTCCTCGGACACCTCGATCAGCGCCAATTGTTCCTCGGCCAGCAGTCGCAACGGCGCGCCCGGCTGCGCGAGCGCCTCGAACTGCACCCGGCGCTCGGCGGCGGGCATGGTGTCGGCCTGCATGGTCAGCGCCTTGAAACTGGCAATCTGGCGGTAGACCTCGGCAAGATCGACATTTGTCGCGATCCGGTTCAGCCGCGCCACGGCCTCTGCGGTGTCGCCCGCATTCGCCTCTGCCGCCGCGATCAGGAAATCGACCACCGCCGCGCCGCCGGGGGTATCCGCCGTGACCTCTTTCATCGCAGCCGCGCGTTCGGCGGGATCATTGGCCGCCAGCGCCGCGATGATCCCGTCGCCCAATGCCTCGGCAGAAGCGCGCTCCTGCGACTTGCGGTATTCGTTCCACGCCGCGCCACCGACAATCAGCAAGATCAGCGCAATTGCAATCCAGCCATAGCGACGGAACATCAGGAACAACCTGTCGCGGCGTACCTCTTCTGTCACTTCTTCGATGAAACTGTCGCTGTCGCTCATGCCTTGCCCTGTCTTAGGCCCTGTTGTCCGGCCCGGTGATACCCCGTTTGCGGGGCCTTGTTCCGCCCGGATATCGGGCAACGGCCCCCTCTTATCCTGCATACCGCTACAAGCCAAGTGGCCGCTGTGACGCAAATCTGCCGCGCACCGTGCATCCTGTGAAAAAAATTTGATCTGAACTGGTTAGTTTAGTAGTAAAAGCGCCTATATGCCAGAAAGCCCATTCGTTCCGGGTGTTTTGATTTTGGCCAATTCAATTGAAGTGGAAAGAGGCAAGATGCGTTTGATCCCCGTCATCACCGCCATCCTCGTGACGCTTGGGCTTTATGCGATCGTGTTCGAACGCGAGGCACTGTTTGCATTTGCGAGGGGCAACGATGCCACCGAGACGGCGCAGTCGGGTGATGACTCTACCGTCGCCGACGCAGCGGACGCGGTTGGCGTCGTGGTTCTGCGCAGCATGGCGCAGCAGATCGACAGTTCGGTGATCCTGCGTGGCCAGACGGCCGCCGACCGTCAGGTCGAGGTTCGCGCCGAAACATCGGCGACCGTGGTCTCCAATCCGCTGCCCAAGGGCACGTTCGTGCAGGCTTCGGATATTCTGTGTCAGCTTGACGTGGGCACCCGCGAAGCCAGCCTGGCCGAGGCGCGGGCGCGCCTGAGCGAAGCAAAGGCCCGCCAACCGGAGACCGAAGCCCGTCTGGCCGAAGCCGAGGCGCTTTTGTCAGAGGCACTGATCAACAACAACGCGGCGGACAAACTGTCCAAGGGCGGTTACGCGTCGGAAACCCGGCTCGCCTCGACCCAAGCCGCCGTCCGCTCCGCCGAGGCCGGGCTCGCGGCGGCAAGGTCCGGGCTGGAAACCACCCAGGCCGGCATCCAGAGCGCCGCGGCCGCCGTTGCCGCGGCCGAGCGCGAAATCGACCGCCTGACCATCCGCGCGCCGTTTGACGGGCTGCTGGAATCCGATACCGCAGAACTGGGCAGCCTGATGCAGGCCGGCAGCCTGTGCGCGACAGTGATCCAGCTCGACCCGATCAAGCTGGTCGGGTACGTGCCCGAGGCCGATGTCAATCGCATCGAGCTCGGAGCACTGGCGGGCGCGGAACTGACCGACGGGCGGCGCGTGCAGGGCACGGTGGAGTTCATCAGCCGTTCCGCCGACCCAACGACACGTACCTTCGAGGTCGAGATCACGGCGCCCAATCCGGACATGTCCATCCGCGACGGCCAGACCGCCGCGATCGCCATTTCGGCGGACGGAACCTCGGCGCATCGCTTGCCCGCCTCGGCGCTGACTCTGAACAATGACGGGCAACTGGGCGTGCGCATCGTATTGGCGGACAACACGGTCGATTTCCGCCCGGTTCGTCTGTTGCGCGACGAGGTCGATGGAATCTGGGTCAGCGGACTCGAGGATGAAACCGACGTGATCGTCGTCGGCCAGGACTTTGTGACCGAGGGCGTTCTCGTGAAACCCGCCTATCGGGAGACGGCGCAATGAGGGGAATCGTCACCTGGGCCTCTGAACGGGCCCGCATGGTGCTGGCCTTTATCGCGCTGTCGTTGATCATCGGCGGATTTGCCTATGCCAACCTGCCCAAGGAAGGCGAGCCCGATATCGAGATTCCCGCGCTCTTCGTCTCGGTGCAGTTTCCCGGCATTTCGGCGGAAGACGCCGAAAGCCTGCTGGTCAAGCCGATGGAAACCGAGCTGGCCGATCTCGATGGGCTCGACAAGATGTCGGCCACCGCCGCCGAAGGCTATGCGGGCGTGGCGCTGGAGTTCGACTTTGGCTGGGACAAGACCGCGATCATGGCCGACGTGCGCGACGCGATGATTTCGGCACAGGCCGAATTCCCCGACGGCGCCGAACAATACAGCATCACCGAGATCAATTTTTCGGAATTCCCCATCGTCATCGTCAACCTGACGGGCGCGGTTCCGGAACGGACAATGGCACGCATTGCCAAATCTTTACAGGACGATCTTGAAGCTCTGGATGCGGTTCTCGAAGCCGGTATTGCCGGCAATCGCGACGAGATGCTCGAAGTCGTGATCGATCCGCTGCGGCTGGAATCTTACAACATCACCGCGCTCGAACTGATCAACGTGGTGCAGAACAACAACCAGCTGATCGCGGCCGGTGAAGTGGAAACCGCCGAGGGCAAGTTCAGCGTCAAGATCCCGTCGAGCTTTGACGAACCGCGCGATGTCTATAACCTTCCGATCAAGACCAACGGCGACCGCGTGGTGACCCTGGGTGAACTGGCCGAGATCAATTTCACCTTCGAGGACCGCGAGGGAACCGCCCGCTTCAATGGCGAAAGCACGGTTGCCCTGCAGGTGGTCAAGCGCAAGGGCTTCAATCTGATCGACACGGTTGCGCTGGTCAAGGAAACGCTGGCGCAGAGCGAGGCAAAGTGGCCGCCCGAATTGCAGGCCGTGGTGCAGGTCGGCACCAGCAATGATCAGAGCCGCGTCGTCGGCTCGATGGTCAGCCAATTGGAAGGCTCGGTGCTGACGGCGGTGGCGCTGGTGATGATCGTGGTCCTGAGCGCGCTCGGAAGCCGGGCGGCGCTGCTCGTGGGGTTCGCGATCCCGACCTCGTTCCTGCTGTGTTTCATGTTCCTGGCCATCATGGGCGTGACGATCTCGAACATCGTGATGTTCGGGCTGATCCTCGCGGTCGGCATGCTGGTTGATGGCGCCATCGTCGTCGTTGAATATGCCGACAAGCGGATCAAGGAAGGTGTTGGCCCGATGCACGCCTATGTCGAGGCGGCGCAGCGGATGTTCTGGCCCATCGTCTCGTCGACGGCGACGACGCTCTGTGCGTTTCTGCCGATGCTGTTCTGGCCCGGCGTGCCCGGAGAATTCATGGGGATGCTGCCGGTCACACTGATCTTCGTGCTGTCCGCATCGCTGATCGTCGCATTGGTCTATCTGCCGGTCATGGGGGGCGTCACCGGACGGATGAGCCGCCTTTTCGGCCGCATCTCGGATACTTTGCGCGCCCGCCTGCCCTGGGTCGTGCGTGCGGCGATGGTGCCGGTGGCGATGTACACGATGTTCATCGGGATGATGCAGGTGCTGAACCCCGCCTACCTGCTGCCTGCGGGAACCGATGGCATGGCGGGCTTGCTCTTTGGTGCGCTGGTGTTCCTGTTCGGGGCGTTCGCGGCCTCTGTCACCCTTGGGGCCACCCGCATCGAACGGCCACCGCGCACGGTACGGTCAGGCCACCGCCTGACCGTCTTTGGCCGTTTCATCAAACTCATCGCCGGCAATCCGATCATGCCGATCGTCGCCATCGCATCGGTCTTTGCCGCCGTGTTCTATGTCGCGGTCGTGCTGTTCCCCGCCAACTCGCGCGGCGTAGAGTTCTTTGTCGAATCCGAACCGGAACAGGCCAGCGTCTTCGTGCGCGCGCGTGGCAACCTCTCGCTGCAGGAAACCGACGAGATGGTACGCCAGGTCGAAGAGGTGATCCGCGCCCATCCAGCGGTGATCAACGTCTTTGCCTTTGCAGGCAGCGGCGGGCTCAACACCGCCGGCCCCGGACAACAAGGCCCGCAGGACACCGTCGGTCAGGTCCAGTTCGAGATCATCCCGTGGGAAGACCGCCCCACCGCCCGCGAAAGCTGGTTCTTTGGCAAGCTGGAACGCGACGTGACCGCGCCCGATTATGACGGCGATTTCGTGATCGACCAGTTGAACGCCGAACTGGCGAAAATTCCCGGATTCGAGGCAGAGATCCTGCCGCTGGAACAGGGTCCGGGTTCGGGCAAACCGATCCATCTGCGCCTGAAGGGCGACGATTGGGCCGATCTGACCGCCGCCACCAAGACCGCGCGCGCCTATTTCGACACCCTGCCCGGCCTGATCAAGGTCGAGGATACGCTGCCCCTGCCGGGGATCGACTGGCAAATCGATGTCGATGTCGAAAAGGCCGGACGCTATGGCGCGGATGTGGCCACGGTCGGCGGCATGGTGCAACTGGTCACACGCGGCATCCTGCTCGACACCATGCGGGTCGACAGCAGCGACGAAGAGATCGAAATCCGCGTGCGCCTGCCAGAACAGGACCGGGTGCTGAGCACACTGGATTCGATGAAGGTGCGCACCGCCGACGGTCTGGTGCCGCTGAGCAACTTCGTGAACAGGAAACCGGTTGCGAAGCTGGCCGAAATCAACCGCGTCGACCAGCAGCGCATCTTTGACGTCAAGGCCGATGTGGGCAGCGCCCTGTTCAAGGTGGTGGCCCGCGATGCCGACACCGGCGGCGAAGATCGCCGCGCGCTGGTGCGGGCGCTGGACGGCGGCATGATCTCGGAAGGCGCGACGCTGGAAAACGCATCCGGGGATCGGTTCGAGATCGTGCAACTGGGCGACGGTGTGCGCGTTGACGACCTGCGCAGCGCGGTGACCTCGGGCGACGTGCAATTCGTGCCCGTGAATGCCAATGAACGCATCGCCGTAATCACCGAATGGCTTGGAACCAACCCGCTTCCCGCCAGTATCGACTGGGAATGGACCGGCGATCAGGAGGAACAGGAGGAATCCAGCACCTTCCTTCAGAACGCGTTCCTCGGTGCCCTGGGCCTGATGTTCATCATCCTGCTTGCGCAGTTCAACAGCTTCTACAACTCGGTGCTGGTGCTGATGGCGGTGGTCATGTCGACCACGGGGGTTCTGATCGGGATGATGGTGATGCAGCAGCCGTTCTCGATCATCATGACCGGCACCGGCATCGTCGCGCTCGCCGGGATCGTGGTGAACAACAATATCGTGCTGATCGACACCTATCAGGAATTCAGCCAGTACATGCCGCGCATCGAGGCTATCATCCGCACCGCCGAAGCGCGTATCCGGCCCGTTTTGCTGACGACAATCACCACGATGGCGGGTCTGGCACCGATGATGTTCGGTCTGAGCCTTGATTTCATCAATGGCGGCTACTCGATCAACAGCCCGACCGCGCTGTGGTGGAAGCAACTGGCAACTGCGGTGGTATTCGGCCTCGGGATTGCAACGTTTCTGACGCTGATCGTCACGCCGTCGTTCCTGGCCCTGCGCGTGTGGTTCTCGACCTATGCGTCCTGGATCGGCCACCTGCTGGTGCGGATCACCGGCGGCACGGAGACCGAGACCGCCCGCGACATGCGACTGGATCGCGCCGCGCGCAAGATCCGGCTGGACGAAATCATCTGGGACGAGGTCGCCGACCCCGACGCCACACCACAGGGGCCTGTCAAACCGTCAGAGGAAACCCGAACGCCGGCGTCGAGCGACACACCGCCCCTGCGCGCCGCTGAATAGGGGCGCTCTCGCGTGTCACGAACAGGCGCGACGCGATTGGCCCGGGGGTTGATCGGGGATCAACCCGGCGCCGTCGCCATGCGACCGTATCACGCGGCATCCCGATCGTTCTGCTGCCGGTTCCACAGATTGGCATAGCGCCCGTCGCGGGCGAGCAATTCATCATGCGTGCCCAGTTCGGCAATCTCGCCCTGGTGCAGCACGACGATCTGGTCGGCTTCGGCAATCGTTGACAGACGATGCGCGATGGTGATCACCGTGCGCCCTTCGCCTGCCCGGTCCAACGCATCCTTGATCTCGCGTTCGGTGTCACTGTCCAGCGCGCTGGTCGCCTCGTCCAGCAACAGGATCGGCGGATCCTTGAGCAAGGTGCGGGCGATACCCACGCGCTGCTTTTCACCACCCGACAGTTTCAATCCCCGCTCGCCGACGGCGGTATCGTACCCCTCGGGAAGCCCCGCGATGAAATCGTGGATCTGCGCGTCGCGCGCGGCCTGTTCGATCTCGTCCTGCGTGGCGCCATCGCGGCCATAGGCGATGTTGTAGCGGATCGTGTCGTTGAACAGCACGGTATCCTGCGGCACCACGCCGATCGCCGCGTGCAGGCTGTCTTGCGTGACATCGCGAATATCCTGCCCGTCGATGGAGAGCGCGCCGCCGGTCACATCGTAGAACCGGAACAGCAACCTGCCGATGGTGGACTTGCCCGACCCGGTCGCCCCCACGATGGCCACCGTTTTCCCCGCCGGAACGGTGAGGTTGATCCCCTTGAGGATCTCGCGATTGGGCTCGTATCCGAAATGCACGTCCGTCAGCCTGATCTCGCCGCCATTCACGCGCAGCGGCGGCGCACCGGGCCTGTCGGTGATCTCGGCCGGTTGTTCCAGCAGGTCGAACATCTCGCCCATATCCACAAGCGACTGGCGGATTTCGCGATAGACCGTTCCGAGAAAGTTCAACGGTACGGTGATCTGGATCATGTAGGCATTGACCATGACGAAATCGCCCACCGTCAGGCTGCCCCCCTGCACCCCGAGGGCCGCGAGGATCATCACCCCGACAAGCCCGCCGGTGATCAGCAGGGACTGACCGAAATTCAGGAAAGCCAACGAATAGGCGGTCTTGAGCGCCGCCGTTTCATAGCCCTTCATCGCCACGTCATACCGCGCGGCCTCGCGGGCTTCGGCACCGAAATACTTGACGGTTTCATAGTTCAGCAAGCTGTCGATCGCCTTTTGATTGGCGTCCGTGTCCTGGTCGTTCATCTGGCGGCGCAGCTTGACGCGCCATTCGGTCACCGCAAAGGTGAACGCCACATAAAGCACGATGGTGACGGCGACGATCACCAGATACCAGACATCGAACAGCACGGTCAGGATCACCCCCACCAGCAGCAGTTCGAGGATCAGGGGTCCGATGCTGAAGATCAGGAAGCGGAGCAGGAATTCGACACCTTTGACCCCGCGTTCGATGATCCGGGACAAGCCGCCCGTCTTGCGCGAGATATGGTAGCGCAACGACAGCCGGTGGATGTGCTCGAACGTCTCGAGCGCCAGCCGTCGCAACGCGCGTTGACCCACCGGGGCAAAAACCGCGTCGCGCATCTGCTGAAAGCCGACGCTCATCAATCGCGCGACGCCATATGCCACCGTCAGCCCGATCGCCCCGAGCGCCAGCGTCGACGCACCCTCCCCCGCGAGGCTGTCGACCGCACCCTTGTAGAGGATCGGCGTATAGACCGCGATCAGCTTGGACAGCACCAGCACGATCAGCGACAGCACCACGCGCCGCTTGACCCAGGCCTGATCACGTGGCCAGAGATAGGGTGCGACGCGCCGGATGGTGCGCAGGCCGGAAAATCGCGCCTCGCGCGCTTCTGTGTCTTGAAAAGGCGGCATGAGAAGTCCCGAAAGATTTCGCCTGACATAGGCCCTGCCGACATGGTTTGCCAGCCCTGTCCGACCGCATGGTTCGGATCAGTCGGGGATGGTGAATACCTGGCCGGGATAGATCAGATCGGGATTCCTGATGCTGTCGCGGTTGGCTTCGACCACCTTGACATACAGCACCCCGTCGCCATAGCGCTCGCGCGAGATCGCCCAGAGCGTATCGCCGGTCTGCACCGTCACCGCCCGTACCGGCGATCCGGGGTCCTGAACGTCGCCGCTCGCCGGTTGCAGGGCATCCGGCGACTCGCGCTTGAACGGGGTCTCCAGGCGGCTGAGCACCTGTCCGTCCGGGCCAACCTCGTCCAGACGTAGGGTATAGACGCCGGGCTCCGCCGCGCCGATCTTGCCCCTGAACCGTCCCTTGGCGTTTGTATCGATGTCCGTCACGGGTTTGTTGTCGAGATAGACCCGAACCGCGGCACCGGCCTGCGCCGTGCCGCGAAGCACCACCTCGCCCAACGCCGAATAGCTGATCGTATCCAGCGCCACCTGTGACGCGGTGGGGGCATCGGCTGCGGCGGGCGGGATCACTTCGACCCCGTCGGCATCGGCGCGCAGGACGGTGACCGATGCCTGCGGCGGCGCGGTGACCGGCGCGAGCGCGGGCTGCGGCGCATCCGGGGGCGCCGTGGTCGCGGCCGGTGTCGCCCCGATGTCGCTATCGGTGACCCCAAGCCGGGCCGCACTCGCATCCGCCACCGGCGTCGTCTCGTCGACGGGCACGCCCAACCCCGCCCCCGTGTTTGCAGGCGACGGCGCGATGATGATCTGCTCTTGCGACACCGCCGTCTGGCCATCCCGTTCCGATCGCAGCGTCAGAACCCGCGCCGCGTCGGAAACCGGCAGCGACAGCAGACTGACGAAATTACCATCCGGCCCCGCCATCGGGGTCTCTATCGTGTCATCGCCCATCAGGATGGCAACCCGGCTCCCCGGTGCGGCGCTCCCGGCGATGACGGTATTGCCGTCCGGATCGACACGGACGACATCGAAAACCGGCGGCTCCAGCGTCGGGTTTTCCGAGATCGCGTCCGCCTCGGGCGCGATGCCCTGTGCGACCTGCGTCGGTACGTCCCCATCCGTCGGGTTCTCGGCCACGGGCGCGACGCTCTCTTCGGGGCCCGGAACCGCTCGCTGAAAGAGGCGTTCAGCCAGAAAATATGCCCCGCCGGCGAGCAGTGCCCCGGCAAGGAGTCCGAGTATCCAGCGGCGCGCGCCCTGTGTGGACGGTGCTGACTGTTCAGCCATGATCTTCCCTTCATCCCGGCCACGCGCAGCCTCGCCCGCGCGCACGGTTGAGCCAGCCTATCAATCCGGCTATCACCGGTCAAAACCTGTCATTTCCCCGGCAACCAGCGTGAAAGGCCCGATCATGCCCGTCAAGTCCATCTGTGTCTATTGCGGATCGCGAAACGGCACCCACCCAGCCTATGCAGAGGCGGCGCGCGCATTGGGCGCGGCGATTGCCGGGGAGGATTGGCGGCTGGTCTATGGGGCGGGCGACGTCGGGTTGATGGGTGAAGTCGCCCGCGCCGCGCAAAAGGCCGGCGGCGATACCTTTGGCGTGATCCCGAGACATCTGGTGGAACGCGAGGTCGGAAAGACCGATCTGACCCGTTATGTCGTCACCGAAACCATGCACGAACGCAAGAAGGTGATGATCATGAATGCCGACGCTGTGGTGGTTCTGCCCGGCGGCGCCGGATCGCTGGACGAGCTGTTCGAGGCGCTGACATGGCGGCAGCTCGGGCTGCATGACAAACCGATTGTCGTGCTTGGCACCGAGGATTACTGGCAGCCGTTGCAGGCCCTGATCGCCCATGTCATCGATCAGGGCTTTGCCGATGCATCGCTGGCCGGGTTCATCACCTGGGTCGACACCCCGACCGGCGCGATGGAGGCCCTGCGCGCGGCCCTGTCCTGACGCAGGGTGGCAACCGAATAGATCGCGAGCGCGATCCAGATCATCGGGAACGCCACCTGATGATACGGAGTAAAGATCTCGCCGAACAGAAGCACGGCGCAGAGAAACTGCAATGTCGGGTTGAGATATTGCAGCAGACCGACCGTCGCCATCGGCACCCGCCGCGCCGCAATCGTGAAGAGGATCAGCGGAAAGGCGGTAATCGGACCCGATCCGAGCAACAAAACCAGATCACGCGCCGAATAGCTCGGATCGATGTCACCCTGCCTGTAGAGCCAGACGGCCACCGCAAGCGTCACCGGCACCGCGATCAGGACTTCGCAGGTCACCGACACGATAGGCCCGACCGGCAGCAACTTCTTGATGACGCCGTAAAGGGCAAAGGTGGCCGCAAGCGTCAGCGAGATCCAGGGTAAGGAACCCAGCCCCAATGCCAGCACCGCAACGCCCGCCGCCGCCAGCACCACCGACACCCATTGCGCCGCACCCAGCCGTTCTGCAAAGGCAAAACGACCAACCAGAACTGCAACCAGCGGATAGATGTAATAGCCAAGGCTGGTCTCGGTATTACGGTCGATCTGTGTCGCGTAGATGAACAGGAACCAGTTCGTCGAAACCATGAGCGAGGCCAGAACGATCAGGCCGAAACGGCGCGGTGAGCGCAATACCCTCGCCATCTCGCCCAACCGGCCCTGGAGCGCCAGAAGCCCGGCAAAGAACACCAGTGACCAGACGGTGCGATGCGTCATGACCTCGGCGGCGGGGATATGTGCCAGCAACTTGTAATAGACCGGCGAAATCCCCCAGATACCGGCCGCACCGATCATCGCAAGGATGCCTTTTCCGGTATCGCTCATGCGTTCCCCCCCGCGCTTCCGGGCCAGCGGTGACATGCCGGATGTCGAGGGTCAAGCCGCTGACCGTTGCCGGATGCCACGACCGGGTGACATCCTGCAAGGCAATGTCGCGACAAAAATCTCTGGCCGGGAAGATCATCGGCGCAGATGAAAACAGCCCCGCGCCGGGGCGCGGGGCTGTCTCGTCCGTGCGGTATCCGGCCTGCTTACATGCGGCTGGCGACGTTTTCCCAGTTGACGAGATTGTCGAGGAAGTTGGTCAGGTAGGCCGGACGCTTGTTGCGGAAATCGATGTAGTAGGAATGCTCCCAAACGTCACATCCAAGGAGCGCGGTCTGGCCGAAGCAGAGCGGGTTCACACCGTTTTCGGTCTTGGTCACCGCCAGCGAACCGTCGGCTTTTTTCACCAGCCAGGCCCAGCCGGACCCGAACTGGCCCGCGCCGGCGGCCGAAAACTCGTCCTTGAACTTGTCGACGCTTCCAAAGCTCTCGGTCAACGCCGACTCGAGTTCCCCCGGCATGCCGGCATCGCCCGGACCCATCATTTCCCAGAACTGGTTGTGATTCCAGAGCTGGCTGATGTTGTTGAAGATGCCGCTCTGGGCAACCGCATTCGCATCGTAGGTGCCGGTGATGATCTCTTCCAGAGATTTGCCATCCCACTCGGTCCCTGCAATCAGCTTGTTGCCGTTATCCACATAGGCCTTGTGGTGCAGGTCGTGGTGATATTCCAGTGTTTCCTTGGACATGCCCTTGGATGCGAGCGCGTCATGTGCATAAGGAAGGTCAGGTAGTTCAAAAGCCATTGTCGGCCCCCCACTTTGATAGAAATCGGTACTCATCGTTACATGCGGTGATGTTCGGGGCAGGTCAAGGGCTCGCAGGCGAAACACGACAGGAGGTGCGCGGTGCTAACCAGGGCGCGCAAGATGATGTACCGTGCACGCGGATTTTACGACGGGACGCTGGCGGGCGAACCTTTCCGGCTTGATCCCTATCACAGCAAGTTCTGGCGCAAGGCCTCGGCGGGTTCCTGGGAACCGGAGACCTTTGCGGTGCTCGACAGGATCCTCGACGCGCAGCACGATTATCTCGATATCGGCGCATGGATCGGCCCGACGGTCCTCTATGGCGCACGCAAGGCCCGCCATGTGTGGTGTTTCGAACCCGACCCCGAGGCGTTCCGCGCGCTGGCCTGGAACATCGCGCTGAACGACATCACCAATGTCAGCGCCTTTGCCGCCGCAGTGAGCCAGCAGGTCGGCGTCGCCCGCATGGCCAGCTTTGGCGGCGAGCCGGGGGACAGCATGACCAGCCTGCTGAACGCCGATGGGGCGCGGGGTACGGACGTGCTGACCATCGGCTGGCAAGATTTCGCCGGATCGGTGGATCTCTCGGGCGTGTCGCTCGTCAAGATGGATATCGAGGGCGCGGAATTCGATGTTCTGCCCGCCTTGTTGCCGTGGCTCAGGGCACAGCGCCCGGCGCTGTACCTCTCAACGCACGCGCCGTTCCTGGCACCCGATATGCGCGCGGCGCGGATGGCGGCGCTGGCCGAGATGCTCGGGTTCTACGACCATTCCGAAAGCAGCGGCACCGACGGCGCGATCACCCTGACAAGTGATACGGCCCTGACCCGGTTTCCGACCTTTCTGTTCACCGGCTAGGACGGGTTTGCAGCCGCCCCGAACAGCGCGGAGACCGGGGCGAGCGCGACCCGGCTTGCCCGGTGACCGGCAACCCAGTCGCGCAGGATCGCGACCGTTTCCGGCGTGAGGCGTCCGGTGACCGCGACGCGACCGTCCTGGCTGGCGCGAAAGACCGCCTGATCGAGATTGCGTTCGATCGCCGCCGACTCCTGCCCCGGGCTGTCGATCTCACGGAACAGGGCGGCCACCGGCGCTCCGTCGCCCTGCGCCAGACGCAGCGACGCATTCAGCCCGATATTGCGCATCACCAGACCCCTGCCGCTGCCGTTGACGGCGGCGACAAGCTGCACCGCGACATCGCTTCCGGACCGGGCATTTTCGCTTTCCAGCACGGCGACCGTTTCCGGCAAGATGTCGAAACTCGCCGCCAGTGACACCTCGACATCGCGCGCCGTGGCAAAGTCCGGCAGCTCGATCCGGGCCAGGACCTCGTGGCCCGCCGCGCGATACTGCGCCATGCGCGCGGCGGCATCGGGCATCGAAGGATCGACCGCGATGCTCACCGGAAAGGGCAGATCTCGCAGGATGTCGAGCGCCTGCCGCACGTCGCGCTGATCCGTCAGTATGATCGACATGACCGGCGCGCCCCCGGCATTCGCGAACGGTTCGGCATATTTTCGAAGCGGCGGCATGTCGGCGGCCTGCCCGGTTTCGCCTTGTGGCGAGGATATGGGCTTGGCGCGTTCTGTCAACGGGATGACCGGCGTACCGATGAGCGGGCGGGCCACGTCGCTCTCGACGCCCGCCTGCGGCAACGGGGCGATGCGCGGCAGGGTCGGTTCCGGCTGATCCGCAACCTGCGTCGCGGCCTCCGGCGCGGGCGCGGCAGTGATCGGTGGTGCCGGTGCCACCGCGGTGCGCGCCAGAACCTGCGGCACGGTCGGCGCGGCCACGTCCGTATCCGCGACAAGGTCGGGTTCGTCGGCAATATCCGGGACAGGTGCAGACAGGACCGGCGCTTCCGGTGCCAGATCGGAAACGGTGTCCGGCGCGACCGCCGCCGGAGCCGCGC
Source organism: Sedimentitalea sp. XS_ASV28 (assembly GCF_041224545.1). NCBI lineage: Bacteria > Pseudomonadati > Pseudomonadota > Alphaproteobacteria > Rhodobacterales > Paracoccaceae > Sedimentitalea > Sedimentitalea sp. XS_ASV28. Next base: position 118,955 of record NZ_JBGFGP010000176.1, read on the forward strand.
CGGTAACGACGCTGTCGTGGGTCACGCTGATGGCGGACGGCAGGCCTGTATCGCCACCCCCGGCAAACAGGCGCTCCGCGCTGTCCATCCTGTCGGCAGCCCCAACGCCAGCCGGTGCCGCCGTATCCGCTTCGCCGTCGCGCTCGCTTTCGGGCAGATGCGGGGCCACGACCGGGGCGTTGCCCGACACCACGGGATCGGAAAGTTCCGGCACCGCGACCCGCGCCGCATCCGCCTGCGGAGCGGCGGGCGCATCGGCGTTCGTGCCGGCGGCCGGATGGTTTCCAACCCGGGATTCGATGGCGGCAATGCCGGTCACATCGCCGGTTTGCGGCTGGTGCGCGGCCGGCGAAACCGGAGGCTCGTGCCGGCCAACCGGATCCGCTGGCAAAGCAACGCGCCCCGGTTCTGCGCCGGCGGGTGTCATGGGCTGCACCGCCACGGGCATCAGTTCGGGCGCGGGCGCCAAAGGCGACCAGACCGAGAGCGCCGCAAGACCCACCCCGCACAGGACAAGCCCCAAGACAATTCCACCCAGAAACCCGCGCATGTCGTCCTGCTCCGTCTGATTGATCCGCCGCCCACCGCGCCCGGCCCGCGCAGCGCCGCCCGTGGTTATGCGCACTTGACGCTGCCCGGCAACCCTGAACATGTATGTACACCGAGAAAACCGCTTCCTACGGACGCCATAGGCGAATGATTGCTCCATGCTGCTGCTGATCGATAACTACGATTCCTTCACCTATAACCTCGTGCATTATCTGGGCGAACTGGGCGCGGATGTCGTGATTCACCGCAATGACGCGCTGGATGTGCAACAGGCGATGGCCCTGAAGCCGGCAGGCATCCTGTTGTCGCCCGGCCCCTGCGATCCGGATCAGGCCGGCATCTGCCTGGCCCTGACCGAGGCCGCCGCCGAAACCCGCACGCCGTTGCTCGGCGTGTGCCTCGGGCATCAGACCATCGGTCAGGCCTTTGGCGGCAAGGTGGTGCGCTGTCATGAAATCGTCCACGGCAAGATGGGTCAGATGCACCATACCGGCGCCGGCGTCTTTGCCGGGCTGCCCAGCCCGTTCGAGGCCACCCGCTATCATTCGCTCGTCGTTGACCGGGACACCCTGCCCGACTGCCTGCACATCACGGCAGAGCTTGAGGACGGCACGATCATGGGCCTGCAACATCGTGATCTGCCGATCCACGGCGTACAGTTTCACCCCGAGTCGATCGCCTCGGAACATGGTCACGCGCTGCTTCAGAACTTTCTGAACGACTTGAAGGTCCCGGCATGAGCGATGAGTTGAAACCGCTGATCGGAGCCGCTGCCGAACGCCCGCTGACCCGTGACGAGGCCGAGGCCGCCTTTGGCATCCTGTTCGAGGGCGAAGCCACGCCCAGCCAGATCGGCGGCTTGCTCATGGCGTTGCGCACGCGCGGCGAGACGGTTGATGAATTTGCCGCTGCCGCCGCTGTGATGCGCGCGAAATGCAACCCGGTCAAAGCCCCGGACGGTGCAATGGATATTGTGGGAACCGGAGGCGACGGCAAGGGAACGCTCAACATTTCCACCGCCACCGCCTTTGTCGTCGCCGGGGCCGGTGTGACCGTTGCCAAGCACGGCAATCGCAACCTGAGTTCGAAATCCGGTGCGGCGGATGCGCTGACCCAGATGGGAATCAACGTGATGGTCGGCCCGCAAGTGGTTGAAAAGGCACTGAATGAAGTGGGAATCGCCTTCATGATGGCGCCGATGCATCATCCGGCCATGGCCCATGTCGGCCCCAGCCGTGCCGAGCTTGGGACGCGGACGATCTTCAACATTCTCGGTCCGCTCACAAATCCGGCCGGGGTCAAACGCCAGCTGACCGGTGCATTCTCGCGCGAGATGATCCGCCCGATGGCCGAAACGCTTGGCACGCTCGGTTCCGAACGGGCGTGGCTGGTGCATGGCAGCGACGGCACCGACGAGCTCACCATCACCGGCGTGAGCTGGGTCGCCGCGCTCGAAGGCGGGGCGGTCAAGGACATCGAACTGCATCCCGAGGACGCAGGCTTGCCGGTTCATCCCTTCGAGGACATTCTGGGCGGCAGCCCCGAGGCGAACGCGCGCGCCTTTGCGGCGCTGCTGAATGGCGCGCCCTCGGCCTATCGCGATGCGGTGCTGCTCAATGCTGCCGCTGCGCTGGTCGTGGCGGAGGCCGCCGAAACCCTGCGCGATGGCGTGTCGATGGCTGTCGAAAGCATCGACAGCGGCGCCGCGCGCGACAAGATCACCGCGCTCGCGCGTATCACACAGGAGGCCGCATGACCGCCACGATTCTCGACCAGATCAAGGCCTACAAGCTTGAAGAGATTGCAGCCGACAAGGCGGCGCAACCGATCGATGAGGTCGAAAACGCCGCGCGGATGGCCAGCCCGGTGCGCCCCTTTGCCGACGCCCTGCAACAGGCGAGCCGGGATGGGTACGGGCTGATCGCGGAAATCAAGAAAGCCAGCCCGTCCAAGGGATTGATCCGCGCCGATTTCGACCCTGCCGCGCTGGCGCAGGCTTATGAGGCCGGTGGCGCGGCCTGCCTGTCGGTGTTGACCGACAGCCCCAGCTTCCAGGGGGCCAAGACGTTTCTGACCGAGGCGAGAGAGGCCTGCACCCTGCCCGCCCTGCGCAAGGACTTCATGTACGACCCCTATCAGGTGGTCGAGGCCCGCAGCCTTGGCGCGGATTGCATCCTGATCATCATGGCAAGCGTCAGCGACGCGCAGGCCGCCGAACTCGAAGCCACCGCCCTTGAGTGGGAGATGGACGTCCTGATCGAAGTGCACGATGCGCAAGAGCTGGAACGTGCGACGCAGCTCAAGAGCGGGCTGATCGGGATCAACAACCGCGATCTGCGAACCTTCGAAACCTCGCTCAACGTGACCCGCACCCTCAGCAAGCTGGTCCCCGCAGACCGCACCATCGTCTGCGAGAGCGGGCTGAACAGCCCGGCGGAACTGGCCGAGATGGCCCGCTATGGCGTGCGTGATTTTCTGATCGGCGAAAGCCTGATGCGCCAGCAGGACGTGACCGCGGCCACCCGTGCGCTGCTTGACCATCCGCTGACGCCCGGAGGCATGTGAGATGCCGCTGACCCATTTCGATGCGCAGGGTGATGCGCATATGGTCGATGTTTCCGCCAAGGCGGTCACCGCGCGTGTGGCCGTCGCACGCGGCCATATCAGCATGCGGCGCGAGACCTACGACATCATTTCCGAAGGCAAGGCGAAAAAGGGCGATGTCCTGGGGGTTGCACGGCTGGCGGGGATCATGGGCGCCAAGAAAACACCCGAATTGATCCCGCTGTGCCACCCGCTTGCGATCAGCAAGGTCTCGGTCGAGTTGACGCTTGAGCCGGACCTGCCCGGTGTCGCGATCGAGGCGACCGTCAAGACCACGGGTCAGACCGGCGTTGAAATGGAGGCGCTGACGGCCGTGTCCACGGCCGCGCTGACAGTCTATGACATGGCCAAGGCCGTCGACAAGGAAATGCGGATCGGCGGCATCCGGGTTGTCCTGAAAGATGGCGGAAAATCAGGGCGATATACCGCAGAATGATTCCTGTTTCCCAAGCCCGGGCGGCCCTGTTCGACCTGATCGCACCGCTGCCCGCAGAAGAGGTCGACCTGATCGACGCGGCGGGGCGTGTGCTCGCGCGCGAGGTCCGCGCCCTGCGCGATCAACCGCCCTTTGCCGCGTCGTCGATGGACGGTTACGCGGTCAAATCCACAGAAGTCGAGCTTCACGCGATGTTCAAGGTGGTCGGCGAAGCCGCCGCCGGGCATCGATTTGAGGGTCCGGTCGGTGCCGGTCAGGCGGTGCGCATCTTTACCGGCGCGCCGGTTCCGGATGGCACGGACTTCGTGATCATCCAGGAAGATGTCAGCCGCAACGGCGACCTTATCACGATCACCGACGAACCGGGCACCAAGACCAATATCCGCCCTGCCGGCGGCGATTTCACCAGCGGTACACCGATTTCGGCCCCGAGGATCCTTGCGCCGCAGGATATTGCCCTGCTGGCGTCGATGAACATCGCCCGTGTCCCGGTCACGCGCAAACCGGTGATCGCGATTCTCGCAACCGGGGATGAACTGGTCATGCCCGGCGAGACGCCCGGCCCCGACCAGATCATCGCGTCAAACAGCTTTGGTCTCAAGGCCATGGTCGAACAGCTTGGGGCCAGCGCGCGCCTGTTGCCGATCGCCCGCGATACCCTGTCGTCGCTGCGCACCGCCTTTGATCTTGCCACCGGCGCGGACCTGATCGTGACCATCGGTGGGGCGTCGGTCGGCGATCACGATCTGGTGGCGCAGGCGGCGGCGGATCTCGGGATGGAGCGGTCGTTCTACAAGGTCGCGATGCGCCCGGGCAAACCTCTCATGGCCGGCCGGCTGGGTCGCGCCGCGATGGTCGGCCTGCCGGGTAACCCGGTCTCGGCGATGGTGTGCGGGCATATCTTCCTCGCGCCGATGATCCGCGCCATGCTGGGCCTCGGGACCGCGTTGCCGCCCCTGCGCCAGGCACAACTAGACGCGCCCCTCCCAGCCAACGGCCCGCGCGAACATTACATGCGTGCGGTGGTCGCGGACGGTCAGGTCACCGCCTTTGACAATCAGGACAGTTCGCTGCTGACCATCCTGTCGCAAGCCAACGCGCTCCTGGTGCGCGCGCCCGATGATCCGCCGTTGCAGGCCGGAACAGCGGTCAATTACCTGCCGCTCTGACCCAACCGGCCAAAGAGTTGACACAAACCGGGAACATGACTAGAACAAACGCAAACCCACAGGCAAGAGGTTCAGGCAATGTTGACCAAGAAGCAGTTGGATTTGCTGGAGTTTATTCACAAGCGCGTCCAGCGCGACGGTGTGCCTCCCAGTTTCGATGAAATGAAGGCCGCGCTGGATTTGCGCAGCAAGTCGGGCATCCACCGCCTGATTACCGCACTTGAGGAACGTGGCTTTATCCGCCGCCTCGCACATCGCGCCCGCGCGATCGAGATTGTCCGCCTGCCCGAAAGTCTTGGCGGAGAGCCGACGGCCGGGTTCACGCCGCGTGTCGTCGAAGGTGGCAAATCGCCGGCGGGGCGCGCGATGCCTGCGGGACGGGCGGAAGGCAGGGCCGGGGATGTCCCGCTGATGGGACGGATCGCCGCCGGTGTTCCCATCGACGCGATCAGCCATGTCGAAAATCACGTCGCCGTGCCGTCGCAGATGCTGTCCGCGTCCGGAGAACATTATGCGCTCGAGGTTCGTGGGGACTCGATGATCGACGCGGGGATCAATGATGGTGACGTGGTGGTCATCCGCGAAACCGCCGCCGCCAATGACGGCGATATTGTCGTCGCGCTGATCGAGGATCAGGAAGCGACCCTGAAACGCTTTTACCGGCGCAACGGATCGATTGCGCTCGAGGCCGCGAATCCGGCCTACGAGACCCGCGTGCTGCCCGAGCACAAGGTCAAGGTCCAGGGCAAGCTCGTTGGGTTGATACGCACCTACTGAGCCTTGACGATACGGGTTTTCGGCGGCGCGCGCGTGTTCCACAGCCGTTGTCCGGCAACCTGATGCGCGGTGATGATGCCGTTTTTTGTGATCGCCAGACTGCCGGTGCGCAGCAATCGTGCGGGATCGTACACATCGCATGGCCCGTCGAGACTCAGCGGCACCGACGCAATCACCACCTGATTGCCGGTGCAGGCCGCCATCTGCGCCGCACCGGTCTTGCCGATCACGTGGACGATTTCGGCCTCTCCCGCAGTCATGATACGAACCTTGCCGTCATCACCCGGCCACCGTAGTGCGGCCTTTTCCTGACCAACGCCATCCCCGTCGTTTTCCAGCCAGTTGCGCGCCACGAATCCTGCCCCGCGCGGCTTGCTCAATGCGCGCCCGTCGGCGGTCATCACCCCGACAAGCCCGCCGCTATCCGCCACCAGTATTGCCGGACGCTGAGCCTGTGACCACAGGGCAAAGGCCACGACAACCGGCAGGATACCCGCATAACGGGTCCGCCCCTGCCACAGCATCAGCCACAACATGCCCAGTGCGATCATCGGCAGCACCAGCGGACCCGGACCGGGCACATGGCCCTGTGCTCCGGACAGCCCGGCCACCGTTCGCGCGACACCCAGAATCCACGACAGACCCCAGCCCATCGGCACCAGCCCGAGCCATTCAAGACCAAACGGGGCAAGGCACAGGGCCACCACCGCCGCCGGAATCACCAGCACGCCCATCAACGGCACCGAGACCAGATTGGCGATCAGCCCGTAATGCGACAGGGTGTTGAAATGGGCCGCCCCGACCGGAGCAGTGGCAAGCCCCGCGACAGCCGACGACATCAAAACACCCAGCACCGGTTTGGCCCAGCCCGGCGCCCTGGGCAATTCGGCATCGCGCAGCCAGCCGAAAAACGCGATCAGGGCGGTCGTCGCCGCAAACGACATCTGAAACCCCGGACCCAGCAACGCTTCGGGACGCAGGATCAGCACCACCAGCGCGGCCATTGCCACCGCCCGCAGGCTGAAGGCGCGCCGGTCGACCAACACCGCCACGAGGACCACCGCCACCATGATAAACGCGCGTTCGGTCGCGACATTGCCACCGGACAGGGCGAGATAGACCGCCGCGGCGGCCAGCGCGCCGACCGCCGCAACCTTCTTGACCGGAATGCGCAGGGCCAGTGCCGGCAGCAACGACAGGCCCATTCGCAACAGGGCGAATACGAAGCCCGCCAGCAACCCCATATGCAGCCCGGAAATGGCCAGCAGATGTGCAAGGTTGCTGGCACGAAGCGCATCCAGCGCCCCCTGCCCGACGCCGCTGCGGTCGCCGGTGGTCACGGCGGCGGCAAAGCCTCCGACATCGCCGGGCAGGATGCTGCGCACCCGTTCGGACGCCGCCATGCGCAGGGTGAACACGCGCAGACCGTCCTGCCCCATCCGGGCGGGCCGGGCCGTCAGTACCGGATTGCGCGTATAACCAACCGCGCCCAGCCCCTGAAACCACGCATGCCGCCGAAAGTCGAAACCGCCAGGTTCGACCGGTCCCTGTGGCGGCGAAAGATGCCCGGTGGTCATGATCCTTTGGCCCGGTTCGAGTTTCACGGGCGGGCCATGCAGCGATATGCGCACCCGATCCGGCCGCCGGGCAGGCGCGACGTCCGCCAGCGCGACCTGATCCAATGTCACCCGGATCGCGTCCGACACACTGCGATCTATCGCGACAACACGTCCTTCGATGGGGCCGTAATAGCGCCAGTTCAGCACCGGAGCGGCGGCCTGATGGGCGCGCAGTCCTGACAGGCCGAAGCCCGTCGCGACAAGAACCACCGCCCATGCCAGCGCCGACCAGCCCCCTGGCCGACAGATGGCCGCCGCCGCACAGATGCAACCCGATGCGCCAAGCGCCGCATAGACCAACGCATCGGGTTCGACCGGAAGCGAAAAGTAGCTGCCGATTCCGATCGCGAGACAAACCGGCGCCCATGGAAACAGATGGCCCCTTTGACCGAGCAGCACCATGTCGCCCCAGATCAGCGCCCGTCTCAGGCCCCGCATTTCCGACCTCCGCCGTCTGGCTTGTCACACATGCGCGATGGTAGCCGGCGCATGGTTATCAAATTGTTAGCAACCGAAATCGGATATTCGCGGCACGCCTGACGACGGAAATGCGTCTCGGGCCGCTGACGGTCCCGCCTTATGCCGCTCTTCCGTTTGCCCGCAAAAACCGGTATCCGCCTCATCAAACCACAGCGATGGTGCCGGGTCGGCCTTTTGGGCATCCTGACCGTCGCATCACGATATGCAAACACCCCTGCCAAGAGGTAAACCCCGCACATGTCCGACCCCGTAGTTACCCGCTTTGCGCCCTCTCCCACCGGATTTCTCCATATCGGCGGCGCGCGCACGGCTCTGTTCAACTGGCTTTATGCGCGGGGCCGTGGGGGCAAGTTCCTGCTGCGGATCGAAGACACGGACCGGGCGCGTTCGACCCCGGAGGCCACGGCGGCGATTCTCCAGGGGCTATCCTGGCTCGGGCTCGATCACGACGGAGATGTGATCAGCCAGTTCGAGGGCGCGGCGCGTCATGCCGAGGTGGCGCGGCAATTGCTGGCCGAGGGCAAGGCCTACAAATGCTTTTCCACGCAGGAGGAAATCGCCGCCTTTCGCGAAGAGGCCCGCGCGCAGGGCAAATCCACCCTGTTCCGCAGCCCCTGGCGCGATGCCGATCCCGCGACCCATCCCGATGCGCCCCACGTGATCCGTATCAGGGCGCCGCAGGATGGAACGACCGTGATCCGGGACGAGGTTCAGGGAAATGTCACCATCCGCAACGATCAGCTGGACGATATGGTGCTGCTGCGCGCCGATGGCACACCGGTCTACATGCTCGCCGTGGTTGTGGACGATCACGACATGGGCGTCACTCATGTGATCCGCGGCGATGACCACCTGAACAACGCCGCGCGGCAGATGATGATCTACGATGCGATGGACTGGCCGGTCCCGGTCTGGGCGCATATTCCGCTGATTCACGGTCCCGACGGCAAGAAACTGTCCAAGCGGCACGGCGCATTGGGCGCACAGGAATATCAGGCGATGGGCTACCCTGCCGCCGGTATGCGCAATTATCTCGCGCGCCTGGGCTGGAGCCACGGCGATGACGAGTTCTTTACCGACGCTCAGGCGCTCGAATGGTTCGATCTGAGCGGAATCGGCAAAAGCCCCGCCCGCTTCGATCTCAAGAAGCTCGAGAACCTCTCGGGGCAACACATTGCCGTGACAGATGATGCTGCACTGCGGCAGGAGACCGAGGCCTACCTCGCCGCCGCCCAACGCACGCCCCTGACACCGGATCAGGGAAAACATCTTGAATCTGCAATGTTTTGCCTTAAGGATCGGGCGCGCACCTTTCCTGAACTCCTTGAAAAGGCGCATTTTGTACTGACGAGCCGCCCCATCGTTCCTGATGAGAAGGCGACGAAGGCGCTTGATTCAGTATCCAATGGTATACTGGCAGAATTGACGCCGCAGTTGCAAAATGCTAGCTGGACGCGAGACGATCTCGAAGCGACCCTCAACAGCTTTGCAGAAGCACAGGGTACCAAGTTCGGCAAGCTCGCCGGTCCGCTTCGGGCTGCGCTGGCTGGAAGGGCCGTCACGCCTTCGGTGTTCGACATGATGCTTGTTCTGGGACGAGAGGAGACCCTGAACAGGCTGAACGACGCGTCCGGTTAAGTCGGGGTTCATGTCCCGGTCACACGACGCCGATAAAAGCAGTGCCATGCATCACATGGCAAGCCCCCGCACGGGTCTGGCAAAGCCCCGCCCCGTGGACATAAGAGGAAGGGACTTATATGACTGAATCGACGAAATCCGCGACATTGACAATCGACGGCACGTCCTACGACCTGCCGATCTACTCGCCTACGGCGGGTCCCGACGTTCTCGACATCCGCAAACTCTATGGGCAGGCAGATGTCTTTACCTATGATCCCGGATTCACGTCGACGGCCAGCTGCGACAGTACCATAACATTCATTGATGGCGAAAAGGGCGAACTGCTGCATCGCGGCTATCCCATCGATCAGCTGGCCAGCAAGTCGCATTACCTCGAAGTGTGCTTCCTGTTGCTCTATGGCTATCTGCCGACCGCATCCGAGCTGGAAGAGTTCGAAACCACGATCACCCGTCACACGATGATCCACGAGCAGATGCATTACTTCTTCCGTGGCTTCCGGCGCGATGCGCATCCGATGGCGACCATGGTGGGCGTGGTTGGCGCGATGTCCGCGTTCTATCACGACAGCACCGACATTGCCGACGAACGCCAGCGCGAGATCGCGACCCATCGGCTGATTGCCAAGATGCCGACCATCGCGGCGATGGCGTACAAATATTCCGTGGGTCAGCCATTCATCTATCCGCGCAACGATCTGAGCTATGCGGCGAACTTCCTGAACATGTGTTTTGCGGTTCCCGCCGAAGAATATCACGTGGATCCGATCGTTGCCCGCGCGATGGATCGCATCTTTACCCTGCACGCCGATCACGAACAGAACGCGTCGACCTCGACCGTGCGGCTTGCATCCTCCTCGGGAGCGAACCCGTTTGCCTGTATCGCGGCGGGCATTGCCTGTCTCTGGGGGCCGGCCCATGGTGGCGCCAACCAGGCGTGTCTCGAAATGCTCAAGCAGATCGGCACGCCCGACCGAATCCCGGAATACATTGCCCGCGCCAAGGACAAGAACGATCCGTTCCGCCTGATGGGGTTCGGCCACCGCGTCTACAAGAATTTCGATCCGCGCGCGACCGTCATGAAGCAATCCGCCGATGAGGTTCTCGACCTGCTCGGCATCGAGGACAACCCCGTCCTGCAGGTCGCCAAGGAGCTTGAAAAACAGGCGCTTGAGGATCCGTATTTCGCCGAAAAGAAACTGTTCCCGAATGTCGATTTCTATTCGGGCATCATTCTCGAGGCGATCGGGTTCCCCACATCCATGTTCACGCCGATCTTTGCCGTGTCGCGGACCGTCGGCTGGGTCAGCCAGTGGAAAGAGATGATCGCGGACCCACAGAACAAGATCGGTCGCCCGCGCCAGCTCTATCTTGGCGAAACACAGCGCGACTATATCGATATCGAAAACCGCTGATCCGTGATGCCGGACTCATCCGGCGCAGAAACAACAGAGAAAAACCCGCGGAATGAACCGCGGGTTTTTCAGTTTCCAGGCGGATGACCGTCCGGATACAGGCTCAGCGTCCTTCGAACGACGGCGCGCGCTTTTCCATGAAGGCCAGCACGCCTTCGCGGAAATCCCTCGACTTGCCGCATTGTCCCTGCAAATGGGCCTCGGTCTCGAGCTGTTCGGGCAGGCTGTTGCCAAAGCTGCCTCGGATCGCCTGCTTGATGGCGCCATAGGCCATGGTCGGACCCGCCGCCAGTTGCCCGGCGCGCGCCTTCCAATGCGCCTCGAATTCCTCGTCCGCCACCGCTTCCCAGATCAGCCCCCACTCATCGGCCTGCCGCGCCGTGATCTTGTCGGCAAAAAGCGCCGCACCCATCGCCTTGGCAAACCCCATCTGCCGGGGCATGAACCACGTTCCGCCCGCATCGGGCAACAGCCCGATCCGCGCAAATGCCTGAAGGAAATACGCGCTTTCGCTGGCGATCACGATATCGGTCGCAAGGGCGAGATTGGCCCCGGCACCCGCTGCCGGCCCGTTCACGGCCGCGATGGTCGGCACCGGGCAATCGTAAATCGCTTCGAGCATCGGCGCGTATTCGTCGCGCAGGACCCGTTCAAGATCGACTTGTGTGGCATCCCCGGAATCGCCCAGATCCTGCCCGGTACAAAAGGCGCGCCCGGCCCCGGTCAGCACGATCACCCGCGCCGATTTGGCCATATCCCGCATCGCATAGTCGATCTCGGCCCGCATCTGCCCGGTCAGCGAATTCATCTTGTCGGGACGATTCAGCGTCAGTACGCCCAACCCGTCCGCAATTTCGACCCTGATTGTCTGATAGTCCATCGTGCCCTCATGTGCCTGTTCGGCGGCAGAGTGAACCAACGGACCGCACAAGAAAAGAGGAACGGCGCGTTATTCATCCAGAATTCGGCGCAATCTCTCCTGCTCTTCTTCTGTCAGCGTATCCTCTTGCGGATTGGTCGCATCGGCCCGTTTGCGCAGGTATCGCAGACCGATGCCCCCCGCCAGCAACAACATCACCGGCCCCGCAGCCCAGAGCAGCCAGTTCGAGCCACCGGTTGTCGGACGCAGCAGCACGTATTCTCCGTAGCGATCGACGATAAAGGCGATTGCCGCCTCATCGCTGTCGCCTGCAACCAGCCGCTCTCGCAGCAAAATCCGCAGATCCCGTGCGAGATCGGCATTGCTTTCGTCAATGCTCTCGTTGCGGCAGACAAGACAGCGCAACTCCTTGCTCAGCTCACGTGCACGCGCTTCGAGCACCGGGTCGTCAAGCACTTCGTCCGGTCGTACCGCAAAGACAGCCGAGGCACAGAACAGCAGCACGACAACGAGGCGCAGCATCATTCTGCGGGCACCTCGTTCGCCGCGATCCGGCGCGCTCCTGCCGCCACGCGAAAGCGCCGATCAGACAGGCTCAGCGCGCCTCCCAATGCCATCAACAGGCACCCGCCCCAAATCCAGTTGGCGAAAGGCTTGATATAGGTCCGCATGATCCAGCCCTCCCCCTCCTGCGGATCTCCCAGGACGACATAGACATCGCGTAGCAAGCGATAATCGATGGCCGCCTCGGTCGTGGGCATCCGGGCAACAGGATACTGACGTTTTTCCGGGCGCAACTCTGCGATAACACGATCATCCCGCTCCAGCGAAACAATGCCGGTCGTGCTCAGGTAGTTCGGGCCGGTATCCTCGACCACGTCCTGCAACGTCAAGGTAAAGGCACCAACATCGAAGGGCTGACCGATCGTCGCCACCCGAATGTCCTCTTCTTCCCAGGCGGTCAGTCCGGCAATCGCGAACATGGTAATGCCCAACCCGGCATGGGCAAAGGCCTTGCCCCAGTCAGCCCGCGGCAATCGGCGCAACCGGCCCAGCCGGTCGCCCTTGCGCCCGGTGCGCGACCACAGATCGACAAGGGCACCGAATACCATCCAGGACCCAAGGAACACGCCCACAGGACCCAGGGCGCTGCGTCCCGTCTGCATGGCCCAGACCAGGGTGGCAAGCGCGAGCGCCAGGATGAAAGCGCCGCGCAAGGGTCGCATGGCGCGTGCCAGTCGGCCCCGCTTCCACGGCAGCATGGCGCCCACCGGCAGGATGATCCCGAGTAGAACCATGAACGGGGTGAATGCGAGATTGAAGAACGGCGGACCAACGCTGAGTTTACGATCAAAGAACATCTCGGCAACCATCGGCCACATGGTCCCGATGAAGACCACGAAACAGGCCACCGCGAGAACCACGTTATTCGCCACCAGCGCGCTTTCCCGGCTGACGATCCCGAACACACCCTTGGCCTCGAGCGCACCCGCACGCATCGCAAAGAGCGTCAGCGCGCCACCCGTGAAAATCACCAGGATCATGAGGATGAAGGCGCCCCGCTCCGGATCGTTGGCAAAGGCATGCACGCTGGTCAACAGACCCGAGCGCACGATGAACGTCCCGATGAGCGAAAAGCCGAAGGCGAGGATCGCCAGCAGGATCGTCCAGCTTTTGAGGCTCTCGCGTTTTTCCACCACGATCGCCGAATGCAACAGAGCGGTGGCCAGCAACCACGGCATGAAGGATGCGTTCTCGACCGGATCCCAGAACCAGAACCCGCCCCAGCCCAGTTCGTAATAGGCCCACCAGGACCCGAGCGAGATTCCAATGGTCAGGAATATCCACGCAGCCAGTGTCCAGGGGCGCACCCAACGCCCCCAGGCGGCATCGACCCGCCCCTCGATCAGCGCCGCCACTGCAAAGGAAAACGCCATGCTCAGTCCGACATAACCCAGGTAGAGGAACGGCGGATGAAAGGCCAACCCGGGATCCTGCAAAAGCGGGTTCAGGTCCTGCCCGTCAAAAGGTGGCACGGCGAGGCGCAGGAACGGATTTGAGGTAAACAGGATGAAGGCGAAGAATGCCACCGCAATCGCCGCCTGCACGCCAAGCACGCGCGCCTTGAGTGTTGGTGGCAAACCACCGCCAAACCACGACGCCATCGCACCGAACAGCGTGACAATCAGCACCCAGAGCAACATCGAACCTTCGTGGTTTCCCCAGGTTCCGGTGATCTTGTAGAGCATCGGCTTGGCCGAGTGGCTGTTCTCGACGACCAGCTTCAGGCTGAAATCGGAGGTTACGAAAGCCCAGGTCAACGCGCCAAAGGAAAACGCTGTCAGGATGAACTGCACCGTGGCGGCGGGGTCGGCCATCGCCATCCAGCCCGGCCAGCGCTTATGCGCCCCGACAAGCGGCACGACCATCTGCACGATGGCAACCATAAACGAGAGGATCAGGGCGAAGTGACCAAGTTCTGTAATCATGCCCACTGGTATAGGCCGCTGCTGGCGGAGGGCCAATGCTTTTCACCGCCCCGGCAGGATCACATTGTCGCAACCCCTATGCCCGACGCTTCTGCTTCCATTCTTCCAGCGCCGGATTGTCGCCGGGGTCGAGCACCGCCATGCTGAGTTTTACATCGGGCCCCGGATCGGCGGCCCCGGGGCTATCCGCCCGCATGCGTTCAAGCCGGTCGATATTCTCCATGACCTGCGGCACCCGCGCCATCGTGGTCGCCACTTCGCGCTGAAACTGCTGCGCCTTCACCTGGTGGCGCGCGCCGAAATAGAAGGAAACGATAACCCCCAGAAGCCACCACAGAGGCTCGGGCACCAGCGCAATTCCCTGCATCCGCGCGGCGAACCAGAGGGGATCGACCATCGCAGCCACAAAAAGCCCCAGCGTTCCAAGCGCCAGCGCCGGGCGGGGCAACCGGTTGAGCCCGTCCATGAACCGGTCGAACCAACCGCTGCGTGGCAGAGTGAACTCGGCTCCGAATTGCTGCATGGCCTGCCCCTGCACCGAAACGGCGCGCTTGGCGCTCGCCTCGGCATTTTCGGTAAAGACCTCGGCGGTTTCGCGGATCACATTTCGCCCCGTTCCAAACATCAGGCTCAGAAATCCCTGGATCAACCCCATGCCGCCACCCTCCTCTGGAATTGCGCCGGTGTCATATGGAACCTGGGCGACAGGAACTCTTCGGCGCGCTTGATCCAGCCACCCTTGCCGCCGGCTTTCGAGCGAGCGTATTTCCGGCTTGCCGACCGCTTGTCGGCGATACGGAAATAGTAATTGCGCCGGGCCACGCCATAGGCGTCGCGCAACGCCAGCCCGTCCGGCACCGCCGCATCCCGTGCGGCCGCAAGCGTTTGTGGCCCGATGGCACCGTCAACCGCGACCGAATAGCCCATGTCCCGCAGCATCCTCTGCAGAATCTTGACCGCATTGCCGCCTGCATTCACGTACATGTCAAAGAGGCTCGGTTGCAGTGCTGACGGCATTTCCGCAATCCGCGGGCGCTCGAAATAATGCGTGACAAAGATATCGACCGCCTGCGCCCGGCTCAGCGCGCGCACATCCGCCGCTCCGACAATCCCATCCCCGGTCAGGTCAAGGCCAAGCCGTCGCATGGTGTGGATCGTCACGCCGTATTTGGTCGCACCGCCCGGATCATCCGGATCATCCACATAGCCGCCTTCGCGAGCGACGATCTCTTCGGCAATCTGACGAACACTCTGCATGGAAGTCTCCCGAACCAACGCCGGAAAATCTCCACAAGATTGGTTAACGACCGCCGATCACAACGCGCGGACGTGCCACGAAAACGATCCTCAACTATCGCTCGGTTCCTGGTAAACGCCCTGTTCCTTGAGCGCGTCCACGACTTCCTTTGGCATGTAGGTTTCATCGTGTTTCGCAAGTATTTCAGTAGCTTCAAAGACACCGTTAACATAGCTTCCGGTGCCGATCATCCCCTGGTTCTCGGCGAACAGGTCCGGCAGAACCCCCGAGAAAGTCACCGGCACGGACGCCCCGCCATCCGTCACCGAAAAGCGGATCACCTCGCCTTGTCCGCGCTCAAGCGTGCCTTCCTCGACAAGCCCTCCGATTCGAAATACTTCGCTCGGCGCAGGTGGTTCCTCAAGAACCTGGCTCGGCGCTCGGAAGAAGTTGATACCGTCGCGCATCCCGTATCCGATCAGCGCCGTCGCCAGCAGCAATGACACCGCCGCCACTGCAATCACCTGCATCCGGCGTTGCTTTTTCAGGTTTCGCATCACGTACCCTCCTCATTGCGCATCCCGCACTGAACCGTCTTTTCGCGTTAGGGGAACAGCGGCGCCATCATCAGACCGGTCGTTTCGTCCTCACCCAACATCAGGTTGGCGTTTTGCAACGCCTGCCCGCTGCTTCCCTTTGTCAGGTTATCCAGCGCCGCGATCACGATGGTCCGGCCTTCGATCCGGTCGGCGGCAACACCGATATGAACAAAGTTCGATCCGCGCACATGATGGGTGCTCGGAGCTTCGCCGAACGGCAGAAGTTCGACAAAGGGCTCATCGGCATACGCACTCTCGAAGGTCCGATAGATCTCTTTCGCATCCCCCTTGACGTAGACCGTCGCCAGAATGCCCCGGTTTGCCGGGATCAGGTGGGGAGTGAACTGCACTCTGACCGGCCGACCCGCCAACGCGCTGAATTCCTGATCGAACTCGCCAAGGTGCCGATGCGTGCCGCCGATCGCATAGGCGTTATAGCCCTCGCTCAATTCCGCGTGCAGCAGGTTTTCCTTGAGGCTGCGCCCCGCGCCGGAAACCGCACATTTCAGATCGAGGATGATGTCATCCAGATCGATCACACCCGCCGAGATCAGGGGGCGCAACGCGAACTGTCCGGTCGCGGCATTGCACCCGGTTCCGGCAACCAGTCTCGCCCCCCGGATCTGCTCGCGATAGAATTCGCTCAGCCCGTAAACCGCTTCACTTTGCTGCTCCAGCGCCGCATGGGCGTTGCCATACCATTTCTGATAGGCTTCGGGATCGCGCAGCCGGAAATCCGCCGACAAATCGACCACCTTGAGATCCGCCGGAAGATCGCGGATCACCTGCTGACTGGTCTTGTGCGGCAAGGCGCAAAAACACAGGTCCACACCGGAGAAATCGATCTCCTCGATCTTGCACAGCGTCGGAAGCGCCATGTGGCGCAGATGGGGAAACACATCCGCCATCTTCATGCCGGCTTTACGCTCGCCAGACAGCGCGACGATCTCCATGTGGGGATGCCCGGCGATCAGCCGGATCAGTTCTGCACCAGTATAGCCGCTGGCACCAAGGATTGCGATTTTGTGGGTCATGTCATGAATCGTTCTTTGATCGTAAGTAGAGAGAAGCAGCCCGTGTCAGCGAGGACAGGACTAGCGGAGAGATCTGCGTCGCGCCTTGATCCGGATCAGGCCGCAGCAAACTTGATCTGTCGTCGCAGGAATTGTGTCGCACGGTCGCTCACACGGCTGGCATCGCCCGTGGTCAGATAGCCGGCCTCGCCCCTGCCCAGCATATCGGGGTGCCGTTCGAGATAATCCGCGAGACTGTCGGCCACCAGCGTGCCCTGGCTGAACACCTGCACATCCTGGCCAAGCGCATCCTGAAACGCATCCTGCATCAGCGGATAATGTGTGCATCCCAGAATCGCCGCCTGTGGATGCGGCATCTTGCGTTTGAGCGCGTCCACATGGCTCCGCACCAGCGCCTCGGCCAGGATCATGTCGCCCTCTTCGATCGCGTCGACGACACCGCCACAGGCCTGTGCCTCGACATCCACGCCGATCGCCCGAAACGCCAGTTCCCGCTGAAAGGCGCGGCTGGCAACGGTTGCGGGGGTGGCAAACAGTGCTACATGCTTGACCGCGACCTCGCGCGGCGGCGAGTTGTCCCCCCATTGCCGCTCGGTCAGCGCCTCGATCAGCGGCACAAACACACCCAACACGCGTTTTCCCTTGGGCAATCCGCCTTCCTGCATCCGGCGCAGCGCCGCAGCGCTCGCGGTATTGCAGGCCAGAATCACCAGATCGCAGCCCGCGTCCCACAGGCGTTCGACGGCCCTGGTCGTCAGATTGTACACGTCATCCGCATCGCGCACCCCGTATGGCGCGTTCGCGCTGTCTCCGAGATACAGAAAATCCACATCGGGCAAGCGCTTCTGCGCCGCCGCAAGAACGGTCAGCCCGCCCAGCCCGGAATCGAAAATACCTACTGCCATTTTGCTCAAGCGCGATGCTTGTCCTCAAACTCACAGCCATAGTCATAAGACTTCAATGGCGTTGGAGACAGCTCATAAGTCGCTTTTCGCAGAAAATCCATCATCGCTTTCGAGTCTTTGGTCATCGGCGCAAGAATGTCGCGCCCCAGCGGTTTTCCGATCACAACCTCGACCGGACGATCCACGCGCTTGTGAAACTCTTTCAGCAGCAAACCCATGCGCAGGTTCGTATGCAGATGGCTGGCAATCTGGAACAATCGGCTGGTGTGACCGTCGAAAAACAGAGGAACCACCGTGGCTTCGGACTTGGCGACCATCCGTGCGGTAAAGCTGCGCCAGCCCGGATCCATGGGATAGGAAAACGGCCTGACCCCGGTGCTGACCGTGCCGCCGGGGAAGAGTCCGATGGCACCGCCCCGGTCCAGATAGCCAAGCGCGGCCTTGCGGGTCTCGATGTTCTGGCACACCGCCTCTTTGGCCTCGTCAAACGAAATCGGCAGCACGACCCTTTCCAGGTCGTCAGCCCTGCGAAAGATGCGATGCGCAAGGATGCGGAAATCCGCGCGGGTCCGCGACAGGATGTAGCCCATCATCAAACCGTCGAGGATGCCATAAGGATGATTCGCAATCAGGATCAGCGGGCCTTCCGCGGGAATATTGGCCAGCGATCCCCCGACCACATTCAGCGTGATGCCATATCGCTCGACCATCACCGACCAGAAATCCCGCCCCTGCTCCATTTCCTCCTTGTAGCCCCTCGCGCGCCGGATCAATCCGATTCGCCCGGTGCTGTTTTCAATCAGACGGATCATGGCGCGACCGCCACGGGACGCGGCGGAGTGAGAATAGGAAATATCGCGCACCACATGCCGGCGTGAGTTCATGCAGGCCACCATCTTTGCGTAGCGGCCCGGGCCGCTACCTGTCTTGTTCAGGCGGCATACATCAGCTTTGTATCAGTTTTCCTATGGCATTTCGCGATAGACCTGACTCACCTGACGCTGCCTGAAATCAAAGATTTCAACGCGTTAGCTGATACGGGATGTTTCAAGTAAATCGCGAAACGCTTTATTCCGCAGCTTCCGAGAATTTCGAACCGCCGCTGCGGAATGTCGCCAGCAATTCCTCGCGCCGTTTCGCCGCCTTGGCCTCGCTTGCCGCCTTGACCGGACCAAAGCCGCGAATGTCGAGCGGCAGGCGCGCCAGCGCAATCGCGACATCCATCGTCTGCGCGGTCACATTGGGCAGGATTTCGGCCATATCCGTCTCGTATTGTCGGATCAGGGCGCGCTCCATCTTGCGTTCTTCACTATAGCCGAACACGTCCAGCGGCGTGCCGCGCAGCCCCTTGAGACCGCGCAACAGCTTGAGGGGCATGCGCATCCATGATCCGAATTCGCGTTTTTTCGGACGCCCATCCGATCCCTTGCCCCCCAGAATGGGTGGTGCCAGGTGGAATGTCATCCTGAAATCGCCATCGAACTCGGCGGCGGCCTTCTCCTGGCTGCTCAGCAACAGACGCGCAACTTCGTACTCGTCCTTGTAGGACAGCAGCTTGTGATACCCCCTGGCAACCGCCTCTTTCAGGTCCGCATGCTCGATCGGTTCCAGGAACCTGCGATATTTCCTTGCAAGCCGCTTGTTCTGGTACTGCGTCAGGTGATCGGCGCGATAGGCAATGGTCTCGTCCAGCGTCTTGGGCAGTTCGACCACCTTGGGTCGTGACAATCGCTCCGCCTCTTCGGTATAGAGAACCGCCCAGCGACCGATTTCGAACGCCCGCAGGTTCCGTTCCACCGCCGCGCCATTCAACTGGATCGCGCCGGTGATCGCCTCATAGCTCAGCGGGATCAATCCGCGCTGCCACGCGCCGCCGAACACCATCATGTTGGAAAAGATCGAGTCGCCCAGCGTCGCGCGCGCCAGATCCGACGCATCGAACAGGTCGAGCCGATCCTTGATCCGCGCCTGCAACGCAAGCTCCAGGCGATCAAACGGAAGCGCGAACTCGGTGTTGCGGGTGAAATCCCCGGTGATGATCTCGTGGCTGTTCACCACCGCGCCGGTCTGCCCCGTCTTGGTCAGACCCAATGTCTTGGAGCCGGCGCTGACGACCATGTCGCCGCCGATCAGGGCATGCGCCTCGCCGGTCGCGACCCGGATCGCGCTGATGTCTTCGGGCCTGTTGGCCAGACGGCAGTGGATATGGACCGCACCGCCCTTCTGAGCGAGCCCGGCCATCTCCATCATGCCGGCACCCTTGCCGTCGATCTGCGCCGCCTGCGCCATCAAGGCGCCTATGGTCACGACACCGGTGCCGCCAACGCCGGTTATCACCACGTTATGTGTCCCGTTGATCTCGGGCAGTTCCGGTTCCGGCAGATCCGGCAGGGTCAGTTCGGTGGTGGCTTCCTTCCTGATCCTCGCGCCCTCCAGAGTTACGAAAGACGGGCAGAAGCCCCTCAGACAAGAGAAATCCTTGTTGCAGCTGGACTGGTCGATGGCCCGCTTGCGGCCCAGTTCGGTCTCGACCGGGACGATCGACACACAGTTCGACTGCACCCCGCAATCGCCACAACCCTCACAGATATCGGTATTGATGAATACGCGCTTGTCCGGATCGGGGAATTGCCCGCGCTTGCGCCGGCGTCGTTTCTCCGCGGCACAGGTCTGGATATAGATGATCGCGCTGACGCCCTCGATCTCGCGATATTCGCGCTGCACGGCATCCATCTCGGCCCTCTCGTGCCATTCCAGCCCCTTGGGAAAGACATCGCGCGCGGGCTCTTCCTTTTCATCATAAACGACGGCAACCCGTTCGATCCCGATGGCCTTCAGCTCTCGCGCGATGCGCGGCGCATCAAGATCGCCTTCGTTATGCTGCCCGCCTGTCATCGCCACGGCGTCGTTGTAAAGGATCTTGTAGGTGATGTTGGTCCCCGCGGCCTGCGCCGCGCGGATGGCCTGGATACCGGAATGATTATACGTTCCGTCGCCGAGGTTCTGGAAAACATGCCTGGTTTTGGAGAACGGCGCTTCACCGATCCAGTTCGCCCCCTCGCCTCCCATATGGGTATAGCCAATCGTGGAGCGATCCATCCATTGCGCCATGTAATGGCAACCGATCCCCGCATAGGCGCGGCTGCCATCGGGCAGTCTGGTCGAACTGTTATGCGGACAACCGGAACAGAAATACGGCAGGCGCGCGGCGATTTCTTCGGCATTGTCGTTGCGACGCGCATCATCCAGCGCAGCCATGCCGGCCCGGATGCCATCGGTTTCCCGCCCCTCTTCAAGCAGGATCGCCCCCAGTTTTTCGGCGATCATGATCGGGTCGAGCGCGCCGCGCGTCGGGAACAACTCCATCCGGCGACCGTGCTCCCAAGTGTCGCCCTTGTGCCAGCCGTACACCCGGCGACCGCCACGGTCGTCAAAGATCGCTTCCTTGACCTGTACCTCGATCAGTTTGCGCTTTTCCTCGACAACGACGATTAGGTCCAGACCCTCCGCCCACTCATGAAAGCTGTCCATGTCAAGCGGAAAGGTCTGGCCGACCTTGTAGGTCGTAATGCCCAGGCGCTCGGCTTCTGTCTCATCGATATTGAGCAACGACATCGCGTGCACCAGATCGAGCCAGTTCTTGCCCGCCGCGACAAAACCGATCCTGGCGCCGGGTTTGCCCCAGACCCGTTTGTCAATCCGGTTGGCGCGCGCAAAGGCTTCGGCGGCAAAGCGCTTGTAGTCGATCACACGCGCTTCCTGCGCGGCCGGCGTATCGACCAGAAGGATGTTCAGCCCGCCCTCGGGCATATCGAATTCGGGCGTGACAAGTTGCATGCGCATCGGATCACCATCCACGACCGAGGTCACCTCGATGGTGTCCTTCATCGTCTTCAACCCAACCCAGAGGCCGGAAAATCGCGACAGGGCATAGCCATAGATACCGTAGTCGAGGATTTCCTGCACACCCGCCGGGCTGATCACGGGCATATATGCGTCCACCAGCGCCCATTCGCTCTGATGCAGCACCGTGCTCGATTCTCCCGTGTGATCGTCGCCCATCGCCATCAGGACACCGCCATGCCGGCTGGTGCCGGCCATGTTGGCGTGCTTCATCGGATCGCCGGAACGGTCGATGCCGGGCCCCTTGCCGTACCAGAGACCGAACACACCGTCGAACCTGCCGTCGCCTCGCAATTCCGCCTGCTGACTCCCCCAAAGCGCCGTCGCCGCGAGATCTTCGTTCAATCCCAACTGAAACGTCACATCGTGCTCCGCCAGAGGTTTCGCGGCGCGTTGCATCTGCAGATCGACAGCCCCGAGTGGCGATCCACGATACCCAGTCACCAATCCCGCCGTATTCAGCCCTGCCGCCTTGTCGCGTGCGCTTTGCATGAGCATCAATCGGACCAGCGCCTGCGTCCCGTTGAGCATGATGGGGCTTTTGCTCAGGTCGAAACGATCATTCAACGAGATCTTTTGCGTGCTCATGTTGGCCTCCCGCTATACATGATTATGCTTGCTGAATATGAATAATAGGTCATAAATCCTGACCCGTATAGTCCAAAAACACGATTGCCGCGACGATACGACTGTTGCAAGGAGTGCATGGCGGCCCTTCTTATGGGTCAACATACAGGAGCAAAGGCTTCACCGATGGATTGGGACAAGCTCAGAATTTTTCACGCCGTTGCGGATGCCGGCAGCCTGACACACGCGGGGGACCGGCTCAATCTGTCCCAATCGGCCGTGAGCCGGCAAATCCGCGCGCTCGAAGACACGCTGGGTGCCACGCTTTTTCATCGCCACGCGCGCGGTCTGATTCTGACCGAGCAAGGCGAATTGTTGTTCGATGCGACAAATTCCATGTCCAAACGGCTGGAAACTGCCGCAGCGCGCATCAAGGACAGCGAAGAAGAGGTTTTTGGCGAATTGCGCGTCACCACGACCTTTGGCTTCGGGCTGCTCTGGCTGGCGCCGCGCCTGCCCAAGCTCTATGAAAAGTATCCGGAACTCAAGGTCGACCTGATCCTCGATGAACGCGTTCTGGACCTGCCCATGCGCGAGGCTGACGTCGCCATCCGGATGAAGGAACCAAGCCAGGCCGATCTGATCCGCAAGCGTCTGATGTCGGTACAGATGCTGATGTATGCATCCCGCGAATACCTGGATCAGAACGGTATTCCGCAGACCATCGAAGATATCGCGGACCACCGGCTGATCTGTCAGAAAACCGATGCCGCTCAGGCCGTGGCGGGCGCGACGCTGGTGCAATCGCTGATGGCGTACAATCCGCGTTCGACCCTCACGATCAACAACTATTTTGGCGTCCTGCAAGGCGTCTTGCACAATGTCGGGATTGGCGTCCTGCCGGATTACGTGACCCACGATTTCCCGCAATTGGTGCGGGTCCTGCCCGAGATTGAATCGGCCGATGTTCCGGTGTTCCTCGCCTATCCCGAGGAGTTGCGACAATCTCAGCGGATTGCCGCCTTTCGGGACTTTGTGCAGGAAGAGATCATTACCTACCGTAAGCATTTGAGATCACTAGAAAATAACCAAGACATGCAGTAGCTGCATAGCAGCTTTGCCCTTGATGCGTCATTATGGACCTTGATCGAACAGAAACCGACACTTAATTGAACTTGTGAAGCGATTGATGCCCAAAAGCTCATCACTTCATACCTCCCTGTTGGACTTTGGCCGAGCTTAGTGCTCGGCCTTTTTTTTGCCCGCGCATCCGCGCCGCGTTCTCGCCGATGCGCCAGAGCAAGCGGAAATGTCCAAATCTGTTGAATTTTCAGCGAAATCACGCCAATGAGGACCACAACAGCAGAAATACGGCACCGGGGAGTTGAAATATGGGTCCTGTTTCGCGCCTTTGCGCAATTGTCTTGACCATCATTGCTCTTCAGACAGTCGCGGCGACCGGGGCGCAGTGCCAGACACAGGTGGACAGCGAGTCAGGCAGCAGCGCACCATCCGCATTGGCCGAACTTCCCGAACCGCTCACCCAGGACGCCGTACGCGAGATGGTAGCACGAATGTCGGACGATCAGGTGCGCGCCATGTTGCTGGATCGGCTTGACGCCGTGGCGGCCACCGAAAAGCACGACGCGGCCGCAAAGCCCGGCCTCTTCAGCCGCCTCAACACCCTTTGGGTCGCCTTCTACTCCAATCCACTGGATGCGATCTCCAAGCTGCCCACGCTCGTCCAGAGACAGGGGCAAACCATCGCGATCTTTTTCAATGATTTCGGCGGCGCTGGCGGTGTGTTCAAGATGTTCGGTCTGATGGCGATCGCGCTGGCAATCGGTTTTGGCGTCGAATATCTGGCGGTACGGCTGACGAAACGCTGGCAACGCAGCATTCCACACTCGGACACGGCAACCCTGTCGGAATCGCTGAACTTTCTCTTCCGGCGCTTCATGCGCGAGATTTTCGGCCTGATCGTCTTCTACATCACGGTCCGCACTGTCGGCAAGGCGTTGCTGGATGCGCAACAGGCGAGCTTTGTTGCCCCCTTTGCCACATACCTCGTGTGGTGGCCGCGCCTTGGCGCGGCGGTGTCGCGTCTGGTGCTCGCCCCCGAGAAACCCGCCCTGCGACTGGTTAGACTAAGTGACAAATGGGCCCGATACCTGCACAGGAACCTTGTCGGTCTCATCCTGCTGTGCGGTTTCACAATTTTCGTGGTCAGTTTCAATTTGAACTTCGGTTATCCGCTGGCCGAAACACGTCTTGGCTTCTGGCTCGATAGCGCCGTCTACATCTATATCGTCATCATCGCCTGGACCGCGCGCGAGGGGCTGGTCGAACTGATGCGCGGTTCGGACCCGGATCGGTCGGAATACGATGAACTGGTTGCCCGCAATTACCCCTATTACGTGGTGGCTGTCGCTGCGGGCATGTGGGTGCTTGTCACGACGCTGACGGGGCTCGGCCAAACCGCGTCCCTGCAGAAGGGCGCGCATTATACGACGATGTTCTGGCTCATTCTCGCTCCTCCGCTCGACATGCTCGTGCGCGGACTGGTTCGCCACCTCGTACCGCCGATGATCGGAGAAGGCGCGATTGCGGAAAAGGCCTATCGCGCCACCAAACGCAGTTACATCCGGATCGGTCGCGTTCTGATCGCGGGTATCGTACTCTTGCTGATCGCGAATGCCTGGGACATGCACATCGCCGACTTTACCTCGCAAAGACAGGGCCTCGGCGCGCGGCTGGTCGAATTCCTGATCACACTCGCCATCGGTTACATTGTGTTCGAGGTCGTCTCTCTCTGGATCAATCGCAAGCTGGCCAGGGAACAAACCAGTTCAGGACCGGTCAGCGAAGACGCGGCAGGCGGCGAAGGCGGCGGCGCCGGCGGTTCCAGGCTGGCCACTGTGCTTCCTCTGCTGCGACTTTGCGCGCAGGTGGCGATTGTCGTCATCTTTGCGCTGCTGGCGGTCGGGGCATTGGGCGTGGACATCACCCCGCTTCTCGCCGGGGCCGGCATCCTCGGTCTCGCCATCGGGTTCGGCGCGCAAAAGCTGGTCACGGATATTGTCTCGGGCATCTTCTTTCTGATCGACGATGCCTTTCGCGTCGGCGAATATGTCGATGTCGGCGGCACCATGGGCACGGTCGAGAAAATCTCGATCCGCTCGATGCAGCTTCGCCACCATCGCGGCAACGTGCACACCATCCCCTATGGCAGCATCGAAAAGGTCACCAATTTCAGCCGCGACTGGGTCATCATGAAGCTGATGTTCACCGTCCCGTTCGACACCGATCCCAACAAGGTCAAGAAGATCTTCAAGAAGATCGGTGCCGAGATGATGCAGGACGATCTTTACAAGGACGATTTCCTCGAACCGTTCAAGAGCCAGGGCGTGCTGCAATTCGACGATGTCGGCATCGTCATGCGCGGCAAGTTCATGGCAAAGCCCGGCACGCAATTCACCATCCGCAAGGAGATCTACAATCGCGTCCGCAAGGAATTCGCCGAGAACGGGATCGAATTCGCCCGCCGCGAGGTGCGCGTGGCCATACCCGGGCTCGATCACGACGACACGATGAGCGATGCCGAGAAACAGGCCGTCGCGGCCGCGGCCAGCGGCGTCGTGCAGGCCCAGATCGAAGATCAGGACGCCAAGAAATAGAGCCTCTGCCTCCAACGGATGACGCGGCGCATCGAGGCCAATGCCCGATCTGACATCCGCCCGCGCCCGTTTCAACGGCGCAATTGCGGCAAGTTGGGAACAGGGCTTTTCCCCGGACGCGGCTTGCACTAACAACGGCGCCATTACGCCACCCTGGGGAACGTCCGGATGCAAGAGCCTGCCATCACGCCTGAGCTGATCGAAAACCACGGGCTGAAACCCGATGAATACGCGGAAATCCTGCGTATCCTCGACCGCGAGCCCACCTTCACCGAGCTTGGCATCTTCTCGGCCATGTGGAACGAACATTGTTCCTACAAGTCGTCCAAGAAATGGCTGCGCACGCTGCCGACCTCGGGACCGCAGGTGATCTGCGGCCCTGGCGAGAATGCCGGTGTCGTCGATATCGGCGACGGTCAGGCCGTGGTGTTCAAGATGGAGAGCCACAACCACCCCTCGTATATCGAACCCTATCAGGGTGCCGCGACCGGTGTGGGCGGCATCCTGCGCGACGTGTTCACCATGGGTGCGCGCCCGATCGCGGCCATGAACTCGCTCAGCTTTGGCGAGATCGGGCACCACAAGACCCGGCAGCTGGTCAATGGCGTGGTCGAAGGCATCGGCGGATACGGCAATTGTTTCGGCGTTCCGACCGTGGGTGGCGAAGTGCGCTTTCACCCCGCCTATAACGGCAACTGTCTCGTGAATGCCTTTGCTGCCGGACTCGCGGACAGCGACAAGATTTTCTATTCCGCCGCCAGCGGCGTTGGCCGCCCGGTCGTCTATCTCGGGGCCAAGACCGGGCGCGACGGTGTCGGCGGGGCAACGATGGCCAGCGCCGAGTTCGACGACACCATCGAGGAAAAGCGCCCCACCGTTCAGGTCGGCGACCCGTTCACCGAAAAGCGTCTGATGGAGGCCACGCTCGAACTGATGCAGACCGGCGCGGTCGTGTCGATCCAGGATATGGGCGCGGCCGGGTTGACCTGTTCGGCGGTCGAAATGGGCGACAAGGGCGGGCTTGGCGTGCGGCTCAATCTTGACGCGGTGCCGCAGCGCGAACCGAACATGACCGCCTACGAAATGATGCTGTCGGAATCGCAGGAACGGATGCTGATGGTGCTGAATCCCGAACTCGAGGCCGAGGCACGCGCCGTGTTCGAGAAATGGGATCTGGATTTCGCCATCGTTGGTGAAACCATCGCCGAAGATCGTTTCATCATTGAACATCAGGGCAAGGTCATGGCCGATCTGCCGCTTGCCACCCTCTCGGGGTCCGCACCGGAATACGATCGCCCCTGGGTTCCCACCCCGCCGGCGGAACCGCTCGCCGACGTGCCCGGCATCGATCCGATCGACGGATTGCGGGCGCTGATTTCCTCGCCCAACTACGCCGCCAAGCAATGGGTCTACGAACAATACGACACGATGGTCATGGCCGACACCGCACGGACGCCGGGCCTTGGCGCGGGCATCGTGCGGGTGCACGGCAGCGACAAGGCACTGGCATTTACCAGCGATGTCACGCCGCGATATGTCCGCGCCAACCCCGAAGAAGGTGGAAAACAGGCGGTTGCCGAGGCATGGCGCAACCTGTGTGCCGTGGGTGCGAGGCCCCTTGCAACCACCGATAACCTGAATTTCGGCAACCCGGAAAAACCCGAGATCATGGGCCAGTTCGTCGGCGCGCTCAAGGGCATCGGCGCGGCCTGTTCGGCGCTTGATATGCCGATCGTGTCGGGCAACGTGTCGCTCTACAATGAAACCGACGGCGCGGCGATCCTGCCCACCCCCACCATCGGGGCGGTCGGGTTGCTGGATCACACCGACGACATCATCGGGTGCGACGTGCGCGACGGGCATGTGGCGATCCTGGTGGGCGAAACCCTCGGTCATCTCGGTCAATCGGCGCTTCTCGCCGAAGTTTTCAACCGCGAAGATGGCGACGCGCCGGCGGTCGATCTGGACGCCGAAAAACGCAATGGCGAATTCATCCGCGCCAATCGCAACCTCGTCACCGCCTGCACGGATCTGTCGGATGGCGGACTGGCGCTTGCCGCATTCGAGCTCGCCGAGCGCGCCGGCGTCGGCGTGCATCTTGACGACGCGTCGACCGAATTCCTGTTCGGCGAGGATCAGGCGCGCTATCTCGTGGCCTGCAACTTCGACGAGGCCGAGGCGCTGATGATTGCCGCCGGTCAGGCCGGCGTCACGGTGGCGTCGGTCGGTCGGTTTACCGGTGATGCGATTCAGATCGGCTCGGTATCCGCGCCCCTGTCCGAGTTGTCCCAAACCTATCGCAGCGCGTTTCACGACGCGCTCACCTGAGGAATGACACAACAGCTTTACCTGCATATCGGCGACTGCAAGACCGGATCGACCACCATCCAGACCACGCTGGCGGGGTCGGGCCTTGCAACACCGGGAACCGCCCTGCTCTATCCGCGCCCGATGCAGCATGGGATGCTGGCCCGTACCCTGACCACGCACAAGCATCTGCTGGACAAGCGCTGGGGCGCCATCGGGCGCAGCTTTGCCTCTGCGGAGTGGGATGTGGGGGTGATTTCGACCGAATTGTTCGAATTCTCGTCGCCCAACCGGGTCGCCGCAGCCTTGCGTCAGCACATTCCCGACCATGCCGAAAGTTTGCGGGTCATTGCCTATGTACGACCGCATACCAGTCGTTTTTTGTCGCAATTTGCCGAGAACCTCAAAAACGGTCACACCACCGGCGACATGCAGGAGTTCGCCACGCGCATGGATCGTCTCGGACGGCTCGACTATGTCGCGCGGTTGCAAAAGTGGCGCGATGTGTTCGGCGACCGGCTGATCGTGCGCCCGTTCACGCGGGATCGTCTGGCCCGTGGCGATGTGCGTCATGACTTCCTGGGGCTGATCCTTGAAGGCCGCGCTTACGAGCTTGGCGACATCACCGATGCAAATGCCTCGCTCTCCCTCGCCGACCTTGCCCTCATGCGCCTGCTGCAACGCCGTTTTGCCGAGCGACTTGGCGCTGAACACCCCTCGGCCATTCCGTTCGGCAAACAGTTCGGACGCCTGCTTCATGCCACGCCGTCGCTGCGCCCGTTCGAACGGCTACGCCTGTCCCGATCGCTCTGCGACTGGTTCATCACCCGTTATCGCGACGACGCCGAACAGATGGACAGCCAATGGATCGGCGCACCCTGTTTCGTGCCGGCGCTTCTGGCGGCCGCCGATGACACCGTGCCGCAGGCGCAGAGCCTGCAAGCAGAGGACCATTTCGATGGTGAGACGCTGCGGCTCATGACCTGCTGGGCCGATCTGATCCTGCGGCAGATGCAGGACGATCCGGCCGCATTCGGCAAGCGCCTGCGCCCCTGAGACGGTCTGCGCCCTGTCGGGTCGCTACGTGCCGGGCCGAATTGCCACGACGCAATCCCTTGCGCCCTGAGCAGCATCACCCTAAATCTAATCAGAACCAGCAGGAGCAACGCACCAGATGGCAATGCAGGCCCATGAAATCGAAGAACTGATCCGCGCGAGTTTTCCGAATGCAAAGATCTCGATCACCGATCTGGCGGGCGACGGCAATCACTATGCTGCCGAAGTCATCGACGAGAGCTTTCGCGGGCAGAACAGGGTGCAACAGCAACGCGCGGTCTATGCGGCCCTCAAGGGCAAGATGGACGGCTCCAGCGGGGAATTGCATGCGCTGGCGCTGACGACCAAGGCACCGGCATAACCAACCGAACCGATTGCGACAGATCACCGGTCTGCCGGAAAACGACAACCGAAACCGCGCACGCCTTTTGGCACATGGCGCGAGACAAGGATAGCGAGATGAGCGATATCGCAACCCAGATCAAGGATACCGTCACCAGCAACGATGTGGTGCTGTTCATGAAGGGCACCAAGGAAATGCCGCAATGCGGTTTCTCTTCGCGCGTCGCGGGGGTGCTGAACTACATGGGCGTGCAATTCGCCGATGTGAACGTGCTGGCAGACGAAACCATGCGTCAGGGAATCAAGGATTTTTCCGACTGGCCGACCGTGCCGCAGCTTTACGTCAAGGGAGAATTCGTTGGCGGCTGTGACATCGTCACCGAGATGACCCTGTCCGGCGAACTCGACACCCTGTTCGAAAACAAGGGCGTGAGTTTTGACAAGGAGGCGGCGGACAAGATCCGCGAAGCCAACGGCTGACCCTCACGAAAACAGCAGATCGACATCGCCGCCCCGTTCCGGGGCGGTTTTGTTTTGCCAGCGGTCTGCACGGTACAGACGTTGCGGTTGCTACGGCCTGATGATGGCACAATCGCGCAGCACCGGCTCTTCCTCGGCCGTGTGGTCCGCGGCCATATGCGTCACGAAACCCTCGTCACCCTTGATATGGAGCCGATAGCTGTCCTGCTCATCGAGTGAGACATAACACACGCCAGATGCGGTCGGCAGCGCGCGCATCGCAACCTGCTTGCCTTCGATCTGCATCACCGCCGATCCGGCACCTTCCAGCGGAGTGATAAAGGTGACAGGCAACAGCACCCCGCGTTCGCATTGAAAGACGCGACTCGAGATGTCAGGGCCATCTTGCGCGACTGTTTCCAGGGGCGCGCACGTCATGGCCATGACGGCCATCAGCGCCCTCATTTCCGCGCCTTGTCCTCGATCTCGCCCGCCAATGCCTCTGCCCGTGCGGCCAGCTCTGCCAAGGTGTCCGTCACCGCCTGCGGGACCACCGGAACCTCGATCCGTTCGGGCGCGGGTTTCGGGGCGTCGCGCAGATGTTCGAGTTCGGCCTGGCGCTCGGCGAGGGCCGTCTCAAGCTCTCTGACGCGCTCTTCGGATGCCGCCGTCTTGTCTGCGAGCATGAGCCCGGCCATCAACAGCATCCGCGCCTCGGGCATCCGGCCAACCTGGTCGGTAAGCACCTGCGCTTCCTCGTCCAGCATCCCGGCCGCAGAATGCAGAAAGCTCTCTTCGCCATCCTGACATGCCACGTTAAACGAGCGGCCCCCGATGCGAATTGTGACTTCCGGCATTACATGTCCTCCGTTTCGGCCGCGCCATCTGCATCGCCCAGGAGCGGCTTCAGCCTGGCCAGGATCACGCCGACCTCCGCCACTTCGGTCGCGCGCGTGGCCCGCAGCGCCTCGAGTTCGGCGAGCATTGCCTTGTTGATAAGCCGCGGTTTGCCGACGCCATTCTCATTTGCCGTGCGCAGCGCCGCGTTGCTGTTGCGCAATTGCTCGTTGGCTTCGCGCAGCCGTTGCAAATCCATGTCCAGTTGCTCCACGGCCTGGTCATACTCGGCAATCTGGTCCTTCAGCGCCTCGATCTCGGTCGCCCGGTCGAGATCCGCCCGCAGCGCTGCAATCTCGTCGTCATGTTCGGCACGCAGCGCGCGCAACCTGTCTTCCAGATGCGCGCTGGCGCGCCTTTCCTCTTCCAGCGCTGCGGCAAGATCCGGACCCGGAGCCGTATCGCTTGTCTGTTCCGCCAACTGGCTGACGCCGGCGTCGATCCGTGCCATCGCCAACGTGATGCGGCTTTGCAATTCTTCGATCTGACTCATGCCCCTCACCTTTCGCACGCATCGAATTATATCGTACGTTTTGCCTGTTGATCCTGTCCCGCAGCGCGAAGCACCTACGGACGAATCGATCTTGTTCCCCAATTCTTAGCAGTCTACGCAAGGGCAAGGCAATTTTCCTGACCTTTGCTTTCAAAGGCTTGCCGCTGCGCGTTGAAGCACCGGCCAAACTGCGCCGGTCAGGCGCTTGATCTTTGGGATGCGGCTGCTATTGAGCAGTCCAAGTTACCGCGAACACCATACTGACCGCGAAAGGAGCGACCACGTGGATCTTACCGAATTGCGCAACGCCAACCCGGACCACTGGTCAAAAGCGACCGCCATCCGTGCCCTGACGCTCGATGCCGTCCACGCGGCCAATTCCGGCCACTCCGGTATGCCGATGGGTATGGCGGATGTCGCGACCGTCCTGTTCGAGAAGCACCTGAAATTCGACGCGGCGGCGCCGGACTGGGCGGATCGCGACCGCTTCATCCTTTCGGCCGGACATGGGTCCATGTTGCTATATTCGCTGCTTTATCTCACCGGATCGCGCGAAATCACGCTGGACGAGATCAGGAATTTCCGCCAGTGGGGAGCCAAAACCGCAGGCCATCCCGAGAATTTCCTCGCCAAGGGCATCGAAACGACGACGGGTCCGCTGGGCCAGGGAATCGCCAACTCGGTCGGCTTTGCCATTGCCGAGGAAGCGCAACGCGCGCGCTTCGGCAAGAAAATCGTCGATCACCACACCTATGTCATCGCCGGTGACGGCTGCCTGATGGAAGGTATCAGCCACGAGGCAATCGGCCTGGCCGGACGTTTGCAACTGGGTAAGCTGATCGTTCTCTGGGACAACAACAACATCACCATCGACGGCACCGTCGCGCTCTCAGACAACACAAATCAGGTGCAGCGTTTCAAGGCCGCCGGCTGGCACGTGATCGAGATCGATGGTCACGACCCGGTTGCAATCGACGCGGCGCTGACCGCCGCCAGGAAGTCGCGCAAGCCGTCGATGATCGCCTGCAAGACCCATATTGCCCTGGGCCACGCCGCACAGGACACCTCCAAGGGACACGGCGCGCTGACCGATGAAGATCAGCTCAACGCGGCCAAACAGGCCTATGGATGGACCACCGGCCCGTTCGTCATTCCCGACGACATCAAATCGGCCTGGGAAGCCATCGGCAACCGCGGTGCCACCGAACGTGCGGCATGGGAAGCACGTCTGGCAGAACTCCCCGAGCGCCGGCGCGACGAATTCAACCGCGCCTACGCGTTCGACGTGCCCAAACGCCTGCCCGCGACGATCCGTGCGCTCAAGAAACAGGCCAGCGAAGCCGCCCAAAAGGTCGCAACGCGCAAGTCGAGCGAGATGGTGCTCGAGGTGGTGAACCCGGTGATGAAGGAAACCATCGGCGGCAGCGCCGACCTTACGGGGTCCAACAACACCAAGACCGGCGATCTGGGCGTCTTCTCGCCCGAAGACCGCAAGGGCCGCTATATCTATTATGGCATCCGCGAACACGGCATGGCGGCCGCGATGAACGGCATGGCCCTGCATGGCGGCATCCGTCCCTATGGCGGCACATTCATGTGCTTTACCGACTACGCCCGCCCATCCATGCGCCTGGCCGCGCTGATGAAGATTCCCAGCGTGTTCGTCATGACCCATGACAGTATCGGTCTCGGCGAAGATGGCCCGACACACCAGCCGGTCGAGCATCTGGCGATCAGCCGCGCCACCCCGAACACCTATGTGTTCCGCCCCGCCGATACCGTGGAGACCGCCGAGGCTTGGGAACTGGCCCTCACCAGCAAGAACACGCCCTCCGTGCTCTCGCTGACGCGACAGGGCCTTCCGACCGTGCGCACCGAGCACAAGCAAAGGAACCTGACCGCGCAGGGCGCCTATGTTCTGGCCGAGGCTGAGGGCAAACGGCAAGCGATCCTGATCGCCACCGGGTCCGAGGTGTCCGTCGCGATGAAGGCGCGCGAGATGCTGCAAGCGGATGGCATCGGCACGCGGGTGGTCTCGATGCCCTGCATGGAACTCTTCGCCGAACAGGAAGAAGCCTATCGCAAGCGTGTACTCCCCGCTGGCCCGGTGCGGGTCGGGATCGAAGCCGCCGTGCGACAAGGCTGGGATCGCTGGTTGCTCGGCGAACGGGGACGCGCGCCCAAGGCCGGTTTCATCGGCATGGACAGCTTTGGTGCCTCGGCACCGGCCGAGGAGCTGTTCGAGAAATTCGGCATCACCGCCGAGGCCACCGTTGCCAAGGTCAGGGAATTGCTGGGCTGACACCGGCAATCCGATGCAACCGAAACGCCGCGCCTTGATCGGGCGCGGCTTTTTTCTGTTCTGGCGAGAGGCTGTGTGCTAGCATTCTCCAATAGATTGAACGCAAAAGATAGGTCGCGACAACATGGTCAGCAAAATCAAAAAGATGAAAAAGCTCGCGGTGAAGAAACCGGTCTATTTCGTCAAGCTCGTCAACCAGACATCGCCGAAATTCGCCCACAATGCGATCGCCGCGAACAAGGACGTGATCTGGACATATGAATACTGGTTGGAATCCAACACAAGCGCCAAAGGTGCGCTTGAACTGGAAATGGATCTCAACAAGATGAAGAAAAAGAACGAGAATGCGCAAAGCAAGGCGATGAATGACGATGCGATCAGCGCCGTGCAAAACCATGTCGGCAAGGAGTACGAGGTCAAGCTGACCAGCCGCTGATCCTGCCTGGCCAGCAAACCCCGAAAAGCACATCCTTGCAATCAGGAGCCGCCGCATTCAACTCAGCGGCGCGGGTCATGCCGCGTCGTTCTTCCCCGAGACCATGGCGATAAGCGGCCCGACAACACGTGTTGCCACCGGGATCAACACGATCCCCCATAAGAGGCCGAAAATTCCGTCCATCGTGGCTGTTGCAATCCACTTGACCGTTGCTGTCCAGTTCTCGGGCACCATGCTCCCGGCGGCAGAGGCAAGCTCGCTTATCTGGTGATAGAGCCAGGGGAAGCCCAGCACCTCAAGGCCGTGCAGGATGATCGAGCCACCCACCCACAGCATCGCGGCCGTACCGACGATCGACAGGATTTTCATCAGGATCGGCATCGCCTTGACCAGCCAGCGACCAAGCGATTGCCCCAGGCCCGTTTTGCCGTTTTTCGCAAGGTACAGTCCGACATCATCCATTTTGACAATCACGGCCACCGCTCCGTAGACCGCGATCGTCACCCCTGCCCCGACCACGGCCAGTGTCGCGGCCTGCATCCAGACATTCGGTGCCTCGATCGCTGCCAGCGCGATGGTCATGATCTCGGCAGACAGGATGAAATCGGTCTTGATGGCCCCCTTGACCTTCTCTTCCTCCAGATGGCCCGGATCCTTGACCGTCATGTCTGCGGCCACATGCTCGTCCCCGTGCGGAAAGAGCACATGAAACACCTTTTCCGCCCCCTCAAAACACAGGTAGGATCCCCCTATCATCAGCAGCGGCGTAATCAGCCAGGGTGCAAAATTGGCCAACAGCATCGCAACAGGCAGCAGCAATACCAGCTTGTTGAAGAACGAACCGCGCGCAATGCGCCATATGATCGGCAATTCGCGCGCAGGGGCAAATCCCTGGACGTATTTCGGGGTCACCGCCGCGTCATCGATGATGACCCCCGCCGTCTTGGCGCCGGCCTTGCCCGCAGCCGCGACAACATCATCCACCGAGGCCGCCGCCACCTTGGCAATTGCCGCAACATCGTCCAGTAATGCCAGAAGCCCGCTCATGCCCTGTCCCTTTTTACCCTGTGGCTCTGCATCAACCTAACGTATTGATCCTGCAGGGCAAGCGTTAGCGCAACCGGGCACAGTTTGCGCTAACACATTGCGAATGCGGCTTTTTCTCCCTTTTTCTGAATCGATTACGAGGCTATATGCCCCCCAAGGCACAAAATTGTGGAGCCACAAAGTATGACCATTAACGTCGGTATTAACGGATTTGGCCGGATTGGCCGCTGTACCCTGAGCCATATTGCGGCAAGCGGCCGCAATGACATCCGGGTCGTCAAGGCCAATGCAACAGGCCCGATCGAAACCGCCGCGCACCTGCTGCGCTATGACAGCATTCACGGGCGCTATGCGCAGGATATCCGCGTCGGTGAACGCACGCTGGATCTGGGCCAGGGCGAAATCGAGATGTTCTCGACCTACGATCCGCAGGAACTCGACTGGTCCGGTTGCGACGTGGTTCTGGAATGCACCGGCAAGTTCAACGACGGCAACAAGGCCAATGTCCACCTGGAGCGCGGCGCCAAGTCGGTTCTGATTTCCGCCCCGGCCAAGAACGTACAGAAAACCGTGGTCTTCGGCGTCAATGACGAGATGCTCGCCAAGGGCGACACGATGATCAGCAATGGTTCCTGCACCACCAACTGCCTTGCGCCGCTGGCCAAGGTGCTGGACGAAGCCATTGGCATCGAACACGGCATCATGACCACGATCCACTCCTATACCGGCGACCAGCCGACACTTGATCGTCGTCACAACGATCTCTATCGCGCACGGGCCGCCGCAATGGCGATGATCCCGACATCGACCGGCGCGGCCAAGGCCCTGGGCGAGGTTCTGCCGAACCTCAAGGGTCGCCTGGACGGTTCGGCGATCCGCGTCCCGACCCCCAATGTCTCGGCTGTCGATCTGACCTTCCGCGCCGCGCGTGACGTGACGGCAGAAGAGGTCAATGCCGCCGTCGCGCAGGCCGTCAAAGGCCCGATCGGCAAGGTGATGGCCTATGATCCCGAGCCCAAGGTTTCCATCGATTTCAACCATACCGAAGAAAGCAGCATCTTCGCGCCGGACCAGACCCGTGTCGTTGACGGTCGCATGGTGCGCGTGCTCGCCTGGTATGACAATGAATGGGGCTTTTCGGTCCGCATGGCCGATGTCGCCGCCGCGATGGGTCGCCTGAACGGCTGATAACCACGCGCACGGATCGCCATTGAAGATGATCGCCCGGTCAGGCATAGCTGGCCGGGCGTTTTCGTTTCAATCGAGGTCTAAATGTCCAACAGCCTCGCCCTGGTTCTGGGCCTGATCATCCTCGGATTCATCCTGACAGATGTCGTGCTGTTCGATGCAGAGCATCTCGTGTTTCTCGGAAAGAAATTCCTCGCCTTCACCGAGTGGATTGCGTTCTGGCGCTAGACGGCTGGTGCTCAGGTCGATTGCTTCAGCCGGTCCAGCAACGCCTTGCGCACATTCGGAGTTACGAATCTCGACACATCTCCGCCCAGCCGTGCGATTTCCTTGACCAGCTTGCTTGCGATCGGCTGGTACTTGGCATCGGCCATCAGGAATACCGTTTCGACATCGTCGGTCAGCATGCGGTTCATGCCCACCATCTGATACTCGTATTCGAAATCCGCCACGGCCCGCAGCCCCCGGACGATGGTCTGGGCCCCGACATCCCGCGCGCAATCGATCAACAGGTTTTCGAACGGATG
Organism: Sedimentitalea sp. XS_ASV28; assembly: GCF_041224545.1. Classification (NCBI taxonomy): domain Bacteria; kingdom Pseudomonadati; phylum Pseudomonadota; class Alphaproteobacteria; order Rhodobacterales; family Paracoccaceae; genus Sedimentitalea; species Sedimentitalea sp. XS_ASV28. The sequence goes on from NZ_JBGFGP010000176.1 coordinate 155,987, forward strand.
CACGACAATCTCGGTGCCGGTCTGTTCGGCCAGTTTCGCGCAATCCTCTTCGATCATGGCCACGCGCTCTTCCAGAGAGAACAACGGCCCCTTGTCGCGATTGATCGCAACGCCGATCACGAGGCGGTCAACCATCGGACAAGCGCGCCGTATGATATCGGCATGGCCCAGCGTGATCGGATCAAACGTGCCGGGATAGAGTGCTATGCGCATGTGGGGGTCTCTCCTGCCTTATGCGAGCTGATGCCGAACCAATACCAGAACGCCGGAATTTGCAAGCAAGCTCTTGCTGGCAAACAATATTTCATTTCAAAAACGAGGTTTCACAACCGGCTCCGTCATGGGCGTCAGTGGCCCATGATCATGCCTTCCAGCGCCTGCTTTTCCATCGACAGCTGTGACAGTTGCGCCTTGACCACGTCGCCAAGCGTCACCAGACCAATCAGGTTGCCTTCCGGCGCAACCACCGGCATGTGGCGAAAGCGGCCTTCGGTCATCTGTTCGAGTATCTTTTGCGCCGTTGCCTCGGCGGTGCAGGTCACGACCTCGGTCGTCATGTAGGCGCTGACCGGTTGTTCAAGGCAGACACTTCCCACCCGCGCAAGCTCGCGCACGATGTCCCGTTCCGACAGGATACCGATCGCAGTGGTCCCGCCATCATCAGACACCACGAGCGAACCAATCCTGTTGTCAGCCAATACCTTGGCCGCTTCCGATACCTTCGCCGTGGACACGATGGTGAGCACACCCGAGGTGGCCTTGGACTTGAGGATCTGCTGCACCAGCATTGACGTGACCTCCGCAACAAAATTTCAATGCAAAAAGCCTTGCCGCAATACGAGATCGTGTCAAGGCTCCCCTCGCCGATGCGCTCGGCCACGATGACAATTGGTCGCAATGTCATGCGCCCCGGCGCGCGTCAGCTCATCGCCTCAAGTCGCATCACTTCATCGCGCACACCGCTCGCCAGGGACTCGGAAAAACGGTTCAGACGCTGGCTGCGCTGATCCCCCTGATGCCTGACGAGATAAAAGCTGCGGGTCAGGCTGATCTTGTCACTGAGCACCTTGCACAAGGTGCGATGCGCCGGCAGCGAGAAGTCATGCGCAATACCGAAACCCGCATCCTGGCACAGCAGCCTGAGCTGCACCGGCACCGAGTTTGACGCCAGAGGCACGCGCTCCACGCCAAGCCTGTCGAGATAGTCCAGTTCCGCGTCAAATATCATGTCCGGGATATATCCCACCATACGGCGCCCTCGCAGGTCTTCGACCGTCTCAAGCGCCGGACTGTTGCGCAGATAGCGTTGGCTCGCGACCAGATGCAGCTTGTAATCCGTGATCTTCTTGACCAGCAACTGACCGGCCGATGGCGCGCTGACGGCAATGGCCATGTCCGCCTCGCGGCGCGACAGGTTGACGACACGGGGCAAGGCCACGATCTGAATGTCCAGATCGGGATTTTCCCGGCCAAGCCTGGCGCATACCTGCGGCAGCAGATAATTCGCACAGCCATCCGGCGCACCGATCCGCATCTGCCCGGTCATGCCCTCGCTCTGGCGGTCCAGCGTTTCGGTGGCCGCGCGCATCGCCTGCTCTGCTGCCTCACCGTGTTCAAGAAACCGTTCGCCCGCTTCGCTCAGTGCGTAGCCCTGCGGTGATTTGACGAATAACGGCACCCCGAACGCCGATTCGAGCCGCGACACCCGCCGCCCGACGGTCGCCGGATCGATCTTGAGCACCCTCCCCGCTGCGGAAAGGCTCTCGTGCCGGGCCACGGCCAGAAATATCCGGACATCATCCCAATGCGGTTCCATCGCTCACCCCTACAATTCTGCAAAGCCTTTTTGAAATCTTGCGTCTGTTCAATGTGATTTTGCAATACTATGGTCGCGCCAAATCGTCTTCAGGAGGAACAGCATATGCAAGAGCTGACACATTACATCAACGGCGCTCATGTTAAGGGGCAATCCGGCCGCTTTGCCGATGTCATGAACCCTGCCACCGGCGAGGTGCAGGCCAGAGTGCCGCTTGCCAACGGAGAGGAACTGGCAGAAGCGGTCGAAGCCGCCAAGGCCGCACAGGTCGGCTGGGCAGCGACCAACCCGCAGCGTCGGGCGCGTGTCCTGATGAAATTCGTCGACCTGCTGAACCGTGACATGAAAAAGCTCGCCGAGGCATTGTCGCGCGAGCATGGCAAGACGCTGCCCGATGCCGCCGGCGACGTTCAGCGCGGTCTTGAGGTGGTCGAATACTGCATCGGCGCTCCGCAGATGCTCAAAGGCGAATTCACCGATGCCGCCGGCCCCGGGATCGACATGTACTCCATGCGCCAACCGCTTGGCGTGACGGCCGGGATCACCCCGTTCAATTTCCCCGCGATGATCCCGATGTGGATGTTCGCCCCGGCCATTGCCTGCGGGAACGCCTTTATCCTCAAGCCGTCCGAACGTGACCCCTCTGTGCCGCTCATGCTGGCCGAGTTGATGGAAGAAGCCGGTTTGCCCAAGGGTGTCTTGCAGGTGGTCAATGGCGACAAGGAGGCCGTGGACGCGATCCTGTATCATCCGGAAATCCAGTCGATCGGCTTTGTCGGTTCGACCCCGATCGCTGAGTACATCTATGGAACCGGGTGCTCTCAAGGCAAGCGCGTGCAGTGTTTTGGCGGTGCCAAGAACCATATGATCGTAATGCCCGACGCCGATATGGACCAGGCGGCCGACGCACTGGTTGGCGCAGGTTACGGCGCGGCGGGCGAACGCTGCATGGCGATTTCGGTTGCCGTCCCGGTGGGCGACAAGACCGCCGATCGCCTGATCGAAAAACTGGTGCCGCGCATCGAAAAGCTCAAGGTCGGCCCCTATACGGCTGGCGATGATGTCGATTACGGCCCCGTCGTCACCGCGGCGGCCAAGGCGAATATCGAACGCCTGGTACAGACCGGGATCGACCAGGGCGCAAAGCTTGTGGTGGATGGCCGTGACTTCAAACTGCAGGGCTATGAAAACGGGTACTTTGTCGGTGCGCATCTCTTTGACCACGCAACCCCGGACATGGACATCTACAAGACCGAGATTTTCGGCCCGGTTCTGACCACGGTGCGCGCGCAAACTTATGAAGAGGCGCTCAAACTGGCAATGGATCACGAATACGGCAACGGCACGGCGATCTTTACCCGCGACGGTGACACGGCCCGTGACTTCGCCAATCGCGTGAATGTCGGCATGGTCGGTATCAACGTCCCGATTCCCGTGCCGTTGGCCTATCATACATTCGGCGGCTGGAAGAAATCGGTATTCGGCGACCTGAACCAGCACGGCCCGGATGCGTTCAAATTCTACACCCGCACCAAAACCGTGACATCCCGCTGGCCCAGCGGCATCAAGGACGGCGGCGAATTCTCCATTCCGGTGATGGAATAACCGCACGGAAAGAAACGAAAAGGCGCCATCCGGCGCCTTTTTTACGCCTGCGTTCCGGGCGTTACACCGGCCTTGGCACGACAAAAAAGGGCGGTCCCATGACCGCCCCCTTCGAAACCCCTGCGAAATCGCTGGTATCAGGCCGCTTTCTTTCTGCGGCGCATGGCGACGAGGCCACCCATGCCGCCCAGCAGCAACAGACCCGACGCCGGCAGCGGCACCGGCGAAATGTCAGCTTGCACCAGCGTGACGGTCGCGGTCGTGGTGATCGACGAGCCGGGCAGGATTGTGCGCCCACCCTGGAAGTTGATCGACACGATCCCGGTGTTGCCGAACGCAACATCGACCGGCACGTCGTCCCACTGAAGCTCTCCGGCCCCGATGAAACCGCCGATGACACCGACGACACCACCCGAACCGCCACTGGACGCTGCAATGGTCGGCGCGTCGAAGGCGAGTGTCGCCGACGCCGTGTAGTTCTCGTAGAACCCGGTCCCGTTGCCGGTAAAGGTCAGAAAATCGAAAGTCTCGGAATCGCCGACATTGTTCAATTCGAATGTCGTACCGATCAGACCATCCGCCAGGCTCTCGCTGATACAGTCGCCAGAACCGGTGCAGCCCGAGAAAAAGCCGTCAACCGGCGTCAGGTCGACAGAAGAGCCGGCCCCGATCGTGAAAGTCGATGCCTGGGCGACCCCCGCCAGCATCAAGGCACCTGCTGCGCAGATCGCCAGTAGTTTCCTATTCATATGTTCAAGTCCCTGTTCCCAAATCTCGTTACCAACCGGGCGACGAACACCCGGCTTCACAAAAATGACATTATCAGGCCGCGGCTTTTCGATCAAGTTCAAGACATTGCATGGCGAGTGGGTTTCCTCACCTCAACCGCCGCGCGATCGGGGCCTGCGATCGTCCGTACCGCAACGGCCCCTAACATTCTCGTGATGGTCGATGATGTCGCGGCTTCTCCGTTTGCATCATGGCGTTGCCGATCATAAATATCAGCAAAGACGTGATCGCGAGGCGACGAAATGACCAAGACCAACCTCAGCAGGCGCTCCCTTGTCCTGGGCGTCGCAACCGCCCTGGCAACGCCGGCAGTGCTCCGCGCACAATCAACCGATGCCTTCCCGGACTCCGAAGCCGCGATCCGCGATCGCGTGCCGGTGCGCCGAAACAGTTCCTCGTTCCGGATGCAGCGCTGGCAGGATCACTTTGATTCGCTGGGCAAGGGATGCCTTCTCGCCGACATAACCAGCCGGGCGTTGCATTATTGGGGACCGGATGACAACACCTACCTGTTGTTCCCCTCTTCCGTGCCGATGTCCGAGGAACTGACGCGCCGCGGCTATTCCAGGATCGTGCGCAAGGCCGAAAACCCCCGCTGGACCCCGACCCCCAACATGCGCAAGCGCGACCCCAGCCTGCCCGTCTTCATGGAAGGCGGACCGGGCAATCCGCTGGGCACGCGCGCCATGTATCTCGACTGGCCCGCCTATCTCGTTCACGGCACCCAAGACACCCGCAAGATCGGCCGGCAAAGCTCGTCCGGCTGCATCGGTCTCTATAACGAGCATGTCGAACAACTTTACCCGCTGGTTCAGATCGGCACGCAGGTCCGCCTGCTCTGAACCCGCAGAACAGGCCGATCCCGGATTTCATCTTTGTGAAAATACTCCGGGGGTGAACGGGAGAAATCCCGGATTTCTCCCGGAGGGGGCAGCGCCCCCTGCCCGCCCTACCGTTTCCTGATCCAGAAACTCTGCGCCCGTCCCGTGGCGAGAAACGGCAACGCGGCCACGGCGTCGGGTCGCTCCTGTTGCAGGAAATAGCCGGGCCACAATATCTCATACCCTCCCCCCTGCAGCAACGCGTGAAGCATGTATTGCTCGGCCCAGGATGGGCAGTCGTAAAAGAAGCGCTTGGGATATTCGTAAGGCAGGAAAACATCATGCACATGGATGATGACGCCCGGGGCCAGCGCCGGGATGATGCGGCAAAACAGATGCGCGACATCGTTGCTCATGCGAACCTGATGGCTGCTGTCGATGAACAGTATGTCGCCCTCGGCCAGTTCCGCAAACATTGACGGCTCCAGACTTTCGACCGTCGCCTGTTCGAACCGGTCCACGACATCGGCAACATCCGCGCGGGGCCATGGATCGACGGCAGTAAGCGTCGTGTTCAGACCGCCGTCGATAATGGCCTGGCGCGTGATCCGGGTGGAGTTGCCACACCCGACCTCGATCACCCGTTGCGGTCGCGCGCGCCGCACCATGAGGTAGAGCGCCTCTGCATCCGGGCTGTCGAAATAGCCATTCTCCGGAGCATATCCCGCTGCTCCACCACCGCCCATCAGGCACGCCAGCGCGTCTTCATGGTCCCCGTAGTCCGAGACAAGCAAAGAGATATCGAAACCGTCCATCCCCGGAGACAAGGCATAGGCTGGCGCATCCAGACCGCCGCGCGCTTCGAAGGCACGCAATCTCTCCTGCTCGGCGCGATAGGCATCACCGTCCGCCAATCGCACATCAAGATCAGCCAGCAAGCTGTTGATCTTGCGAATCCTGCTTCCGTTTCCCATCCCGCCCGTCCCGTCAACCCATCCGCCCATGCGGCATTTGCCCGCTGACTTGCCCTGTTCGGCGGAGCATCGCAACCCGCCACCGGCCGATTTTTCGCTTGGCAACGGCGCGGTCAGGGCTTTCACTGGGGCAAATCTATCAGTGGGAGGACAACATGCAGCAGGATTTCACCATCGGGATCGAGGAAGAATACCTGCTGGTCGACCGCGACAGCTTCGACCTTGCCGAAGCGCCACCCGAGCTCATGTCGGCCTGCCAATCCGATCTCGAAGATCAGGTCAGTCCCGAGTTCCTGCAATGTCAGATCGAGGTCGGCACCCGTGTCTGCGGTTCGATTGCCGAGGCGCGCGAGGATCTGAAACACCTGCGCGCCTGCGTGTCGCGTCACGCCGCCGAATACAATCTCGCGCCGATTGCGGTGTCCTGCCATCCCTTTGCCGACTGGAAGGATCAGCAACACACCGAAAAGGATCGCTATAACGCGCTCGAGCGCGCACTTGGCGGCGTCGCGCGGCGCATGCTGATCTGTGGCATGCATGTGCATGTCGGTATCGAAGAACCCGCGCTGCGCACCGACCTGATGCCGCAGCTGAGCTATTTTTTGCCGCACCTGCTGGCGCTCTCCTCCTCGTCACCCTTCTGGCAGGGCGATGATACGCGGCTGGCGTCATACCGCCTGACGATCTTTGACAACCTGCCACGCACCGGCCTGCCGCCGCATTTCGAAAGCTGGGCCGAGTACGAGCGCACCACCGGCACGCTGATTGATCTGGACATCATAGAAGACACCAGCAAGATCTGGTGGGACCTGCGCCCGTCGCATAATTTCCCGACCCTTGAAACGCGGATCATGGACGTGCAACCGCGTCTTGAACACACGCTCGCGCTGGCGGCAATGATCCAGGCCCTGACCCGGATGCTGTGCCGCCTGCGCGAGCGCAACCAGCGCTGGCGCACCTACGATCGCTTCCTGATTGCCGAAAACCGCTGGCGCGCGCAGCGATACGGCACGAGCGAGGGGCTGATCGATTTCGGTGACCGTTCGGTCAAGCCGTTCGATGTGCTCCTCGATGAGTTGATCGGCCTGCTCTCGGAGGATGCCGAAGCCCTGCAAACACAGCAGGAACTGGCGACCCTGCGCGGCATCGTACGGGACGGAACCAGCGCCGCGCGACAAAGGCGGGTCCATGCCGAAGCGGCCGAGGCCGGCACGCATCCGCCCGGCGTCGCCGTCGTGAAGCACCTGATCGAAGAGTTTCATGCCGATCTCTGACCATATGGGCAGTCCTGACCGCAGGCTTTTGCAAGTGCGGATTGCATATGCCGGCAATATTCCTGTAAGAATCCGGAATTAAACAATCGTTCAATTCGACGCGCTGGAGGAGACCCGCATGGATTTCGCAATGACCGAGGAACAAACCGCCATTTTCGACATGGCGCGGGCGTTCGGGCAGGAAAACATCGCCCCCTTCGCACGCCAGTGGGAAGCCGATGGCACGATACCCAAATCCCTGTGGCCGCAAATTGGCGAACTGGGCTTTGGCGGGCTCTATGTCAGCGAAGAGTCCGGTGGCTCGGGCCTGAGCAGGCTTGACGCCACGCTGGTCTTTGAGGCCCTGAGCATGGCTTGCCCGTCGGTCGCCTCGTTCCTGTCCATCCACAATATGTGCGCCAAGATGATCGACACCTTCGCCAGTGACGAGATGAAGGAGCGGGTTATGCCGGGCGTCGTTTCGCTGGAGACGGTGCTGTCCTATTGCCTGACCGAGCCGGGTTCGGGCAGCGACGCCGCCGCGCTCAAGACCCGCGCGGAAAAGACCGACAGCGGTTATGTGCTGAACGGGACCAAGGCATTCATCTCGGGCGGCAGCTATTCCGACGCCTATGTCTGCATGGTCCGCACGGGCGAGGCTGGCCCCAGGGGCATCTCGACCGTCTATGTCGAGGACGGAACGCCCGGCCTGTCCTTTGGTGGCCTTGAGGACAAGATGGGCTGGCGCAGCCAGCCTACTGCCCAGGTCCAGTTCGACGATTGCAAGATCCCCGAAAACAACCTGGTCGGCGAAGAGGGACAAGGTTTCAAATACGCGATGATGGGCCTGGATGGCGGGCGGCTCAATATCTCGTCCTGCTCGCTGGGGGCGGCGCAGGCGGCGTTGGACCTGACGCTGACCTACATGTCCGAACGCAAGGCGTTTGGCACCTCGATCGACCAGTTCCAGGGGCTGCAATTCCGCCTCGCCGACATGGAGATCGAATTGCAGGCCGCGCGCGTCTTCCTGCGCCAGGCCGCGTGGAAGCTCGATCAGGGCGCTCCCGACGCATCCAAGCATTGTGCGATGGCCAAGAAATTCGTGACCGAGGCGGGCAGCAGGATCGTCGATCAGTGCCTGCAATTGCATGGCGGTTACGGCTACCTCGCGGATTACGGCATCGAAAAACTGGTGCGTGATCTGCGGGTCCACCAGATTCTCGAAGGCACCAACGAGATCATGCGGGTGATCGTGGCGCGGCACATGCTCGCATCGCGGTAAGACGGTCGTGAGCGACATCAACATTCGCGTTGAGGGGCGCGCCGGTCGGATCACACTGACCCGGCCAAAGGCGCTGAACGCGCTCAGCCATGACATGTGCCGCGCGATCGACACCGCCCTGCACCTGTGGCGCGAAGAAGAACAGGTGGCGCTGGTCATCATAGATGCCGAGGGCGACAAGGCCTTTTGCGCCGGGGGCGACATTGCCGAACTCTACGAAACCGGAATGCGCGGGGAATACGACTATGGCCAGTCGTTCTGGCGTGACGAATACCGGCTGAATGCGCTGCTCGCCACCTATACGAAACCGGTCGTCAGTTTCATGCAGGGTTTCACCATGGGTGGCGGAGTCGGCATCGGCTGTCACGGCAAACATCGCGTCGTCGAGGAAAGCAGCCGGATCGCGATGCCCGAATGCGGCATCGGTCTGGTGCCCGACGTGGGCGGCAGCTATCTTCTGGCGCGTGCGCCCGGACATCTGGGCGTCTATCTGGGCACGACCGCCGCGCGGATGGATGCCGCCGACGCGATTTTCGCGGGGTTCGCCGACCACTTCATCCCGCGTGCCGAATGGGGCGACCTGATCGAGCTGATCGAAGCGAGCGGCGATGTCTCCGTTCTGAGCACACATGCAAAGACACCGCCGGACGCTGCGCTGAGCACGCGACAACCCGAGATCGACCGCCTGTTCGCCGCCCCCACCTTATCCGGCATTCAGGAAAACCTCGCGCGTGAGGACACCGAATTCGCCAGGGCGACCGGCGCGGCGATGTTGCGGAATTCCCCGCTGGCCATGGCTTGCGCGCTTGAAATCATTCGCTTTTTGCAGGCGGAATCCGCTGACATGTACCACGCTTTGAGGATGGAATATCGCTATACCCACCGCGCGATGCAGCAGGGCGATTTCCTTGAAGGGATCCGCGCGGCGATCATTGACAAGGATCGCAATCCGAAGTGGAAATTCGCCGGCGCACCGGTGCCACGCGACGCCATCGAAGCGATGCTCGCTCCGCTCGGCGCAGAGGGGTTGAAGTTTGACAGATGAGGAGAACGCCATGAAAATCGGGTTTATCGGGCTGGGCAACATGGGCGCGCCAATGGCCGCCAACCTGGCCGCGGCCGGTCACGAGGTGGTCGGCTTTGACATGGCCGATGTCACCGTCAACGGGGTGAGTATGGCAGCATCCGCCGCCGAATGTGCGTCGGGTGCCGAGGTGGTCATCACCATGCTGCCCAACGGCGACATTCTTCGCTCGGTCGCCGCGGACATCATCCCCGCGATGACCAAGGGCGCGGCGCTTGTCGATTGTTCGACCGTGGACGTGGACAGCGCCCGCGCGGTTGCGGCAGATGCCGAAGCCGCCGGACTTTTGGCGGTGGATGCCCCGGTTTCCGGTGGTGTCGGCGGCGCATCTGCCGGCACGCTGACCTTCATGGCCGGCGGAAGCACACCCGCCTTTGCCAAGGCCGCACCGCTGTTTGACATCATGGGGCAGAAAGCCGTGCATTGCGGTGATGCTGGCGCCGGACAGGCGGCGAAAATCTGCAACAACATGATCCTCGGGGTCACGATGATCGCGACCTGCGAGGCCTTTGCATTGGCCGACAAGCTCGGGTTGGACCGGCAAAAAATGTTCGACGTGGTCAGCACCTCGTCCGGCTATAGCTGGTCCATGAACGCCTATTGCCCGGCACCTGGCGTCGGCCCGCAAAGCCCCGCCGACAACGACTATAAACCCGGATTTGCCGCCGATCTCATGCTCAAGGATTTGCGCCTGAGCCAGCAGGCCGCCGAGAGTGCGGACGCGGACACCCCGATGGGACAGCTCGCCCAGACGCTCTATGCGCAATTTGTCGAGAATGAAGATGGCAAGGGCCGTGATTTCAGCGCGATGCTGCCGCGTTTTGAAAAGCGGGGCCGCGCGGAATAGAGCATTTCGCGACCGACCCGAAACCGCCCGCATCACCTGACGCGTTGAAACCTTCGATTTCAGGCAGTGTCATGTGACGCGGGCAAGAACGCGAACCGCTTGGCCCGCGCCCCGGTGTTTTATTGAGCGTTCGGGAAGAAGAGCTGCTCCCCGTCAAGTTTGTAGCCGGCGATGGCGGCCTGGCCTTCTTCGCCGGTCAGCCAGTCGATAAAGCTCTGCCCCTCGGCTGCCTTGACATGCGCATGCTTTTCCGGATTCACGAGGATGACCCCGTATTGGTTGAACAGTTTCGGGTCACCTTCGACAAGAATTTTCATGCCGCTCTTGTTGCCGAACGCAATCCATGTCGCCCGATCGCTGAGCACATAGGCGTCCATCCCGGCGGCCGCGTTCAGTGTCGCTCCCATGCCCGAGCCGGTCTCGCGATACCACTCCCCCGAATGCGCGGCGACATCGACATTCGCCTCTTCCCAGTGGCGCAGCTCGGCCTTGTGCGTGCCGCTGTCGTCGCCGCGCGAGGCAAATGGGGCGTTGGCCTCGGCAATCTGTCTGAATGCGGCAACGATATCCTTGCCACCTGCGACCCCGGCGGGGTCCTCTTCGGGACCGATCAGAACGAAATCATTATACATCACATCCCGGCGTTCGACGCCCCAGCCATCGGCCACGAATTTCTCTTCCGCCGGCTTGGCGTGCACCAGCAGGACGTCCCCATCCCCGTTCATCGCGTTCTTGATCGCCTGCCCGGTCCCGACCGCGACCACCCGCACTTCGATGCCGGTCTTGTCCTTGAACGTCGGCAGGATCGCGTCCAGCAAGCCCGAGTTCTGGGTCGAAGTGGTGGATTGCACCACGATGAAATTGTCATCGGCAAACGCTGCCGATCCGGTGGTCAGCGCCAGCCCCAAGGCCACGCCCCGGACAAATTTTCCGAACATATTCAAACTCTCCATCAGTGTTTTGGATTACAAGACCAGCGCCCCCGCCAGAAAGCGGCGCGCCGCCTGGCTTTGCGGGGCATCAAAGAAATCGCGCGCGAGGGCATGCTCGGCGACCTGCCCGGTCTGCATGAGCACGATGTCATGACCCATGCGCCGGGCCTGACCGATATCGTGGGTCACCATGACAATGCGGGTGCCGCGTCGTGCCGCCATCAGAACCATCGCCTCGATACGCTGCGTCGCCGATGGATCCAGCGCACTTGTCGGTTCATCGAGAAAGAGAATATCGGGTACGCGCGCCAGCGCCCGCAAGATCGCAAGACGCTGCGCTTCGCCTCCGGAAAGGCTGCGCGCAGGTTGCCGCGCTTTTCCCGCAAGCCCGCCTTCGTCCAGCAGAGTTGCAATTCTCGCCTTGCGATCGCGGCGCGTCAACTTTTGTCGTTTCAACACAAAGTCGAGATTTGCGGCAACCGACCGGCGCAGCAGGACCGGCTTCTGGAACACCATCGCCTGTCGTGACCGCGCCGCGGCATTCAGCGGCACCCCGCCCTGCCGCACCACCCCGCAATCGGGCGTGATCAAGCCGTGAAGGCAGCGCAGAAGCAAGCTCTTGCCGGCACCGTTGGGTCCCAGGATCACCGTGGGCCCCGGCCCGTCGAGCGCCAGATGCGCAATGTCGAGCAGCGTGCCGCCATTGCGCCCGATCCGCAGACCGGATGCCTCGATCAGGGGCTGCCCAAAGGCTTCGTCGGCCAACAGGTCACGCATGACGCATCTCGCCCTGCCCTTCGCGCACCGCCAGCAGGCTGACCAATCCGGTGACGCCGACCGCGATGCCGATCAGGATCGCGCCAAGCGCCAGCGCCAGCGCGAGATTTCCCTTGGAGGTCTCAAGCGCGATGGTGGTGGTCATCACTCGCGTCACGTGATTGATGTTGCCGCCGACCATGATCACCGCTCCGACCTCGGCAATCGCCCGTCCGAACCCCGCCAGCAAGGCGGTCAGCAGCGCGACCCGGCCATCCCAGACAAGCGTCGGAACAGAGGCCAGTCGCGAGACCCCGAGGCTTCTCAACTGCTCGGCATATTCCGCGTCCAGCGTTTCGACGGTCTGCCGGGTCAGTGCCGCGATGATCGGTGTCACCAGGACAACCTGCGCAATGATCATCGCGGTCGGCGTATAAAGCAATTGCAGCACCCCGAGCGGCCCGGAACGCGACAACATCAGGTAAACCAGCAGTCCCACGACAACCGGCGGAAGCCCCATCAATGCGTTCAACAACACGACAACCAGCCGCCTGCCGGGAAAACGTCCAACCGCAAGCGCCGCCCCCAGCGGCATCCCGATCGCCGCAGCGACCACAACCGCCAGCAAAGATACCTTGAGAGACAACAGGACAATTGCCCAGAGTTCCGAATCTCCAGAGAGAATCAGACGCATGGCCGACATGAATTCTTGTGAAAAATCCTGCATGACGTCCGAAAATATCCCGATTTACGTATATTATGCAAATCCTGTCACATTACGGGGGCGCAAGGCAAACCAATATCCGCACGATGCCGGTTGCACCTGTGGCGGTTCTCCGACCAGACCGCCAAGACGTGCAAGGACATGCGATGGCATAAGACAGGTTTCAGGCTGTACGGCGCGACAGGTTCGAACACGCCCGGCGACGCCCCGACGGAGGTCGCGGATCGGGATCGCTAAAGGGTGCTATTCTGCCGCCTGCGCCGCCGCGTTCGCCGCTTCGATTTCGGCGGCCTTTTTCTCGACCTGCTCGACGATATGGTCGATCATCGCGTCATTGCCCATCTTGTGACTCTGCTTGCCTGCAAGATAGACCATGCCGCTGCCCGCACCGCCGCCGGTGAAACCGACATCCGTCATCAGCGCCTCGCCGGGGCCATTCACCACGCAACCGATGATCGAAAGGCTCATCGGGGTCTTGATGTGTTCCAACCGCTTTTCAAGCATTTCGACGGTCTTGATCACGTCGAACCCCTGCCGCGCGCAGCTTGGGCAACTGATGATGTTCACCCCGCGATGGCGCAGCCCGAGCGACTTGAGGATCTCGTAGCCCACCTTGACCTCTTCGACCGGGTCGGCGCTCAGGCTGACACGGATGGTATCGCCGATCCCCATCCAGAGCAGATTACCCAGACCAATCGCCGATTTGATTGTGCCACTGACAAAGCCGCCAGCCTCGGTTATGCCAAGATGAATGGGCGCGTCGGTCGCTTCGGCAAGCTGTTGATAGGCCGCCGCCGCCATGAATACATCAGACGCCTTGACGCTGATCTTGAACTCGTGAAAATCGTTATCCTGCAGGATCCTGATATGCTCCAGCCCGCTTTCGAGCATCGCATCCGGACAGGGTTCGCCGTATTTCTCAAGAAGGTGCTTTTCAAGGCTGCCGGCATTGACACCGATCCGGATCGAGCACCCGTGATCGCGGGCCGCCGAAATCACCTCGCGCACCCGTTCGGGCGATCCGATATTTCCCGGATTGATCCGCAGACAGGCCGCACCGGCCTCGGCCGCCTCGATGCCACGGCGATAATGAAAATGGATATCCGCAACAATCGGAACCGGGCTCTCGGCAACGATTTCCTTCAGCGCCCGCGCCGATGCCTCGTCCGGAACAGACACCCGCACGATGTCTGCCCCCGCTTCGGCGGCGGCCTGCACCTGAGCCACGGTTGCCGCAACGTCCGTGGTCAGCGTGTTGGTCATGGTCTGCACCGAAATTGGCGCATCCCCGCCCACCGGCACGTTCCCCACCATGATCCGGCGAGACTCTCGGCGATAGATATTGCGCCAGGGGCGAACGGGGTTGAGCGACATGACAGCGGTCCATGTTCCGTTGGGATTACCGGCCCTAGATAGATCGCCAACGCCCCAACGGCAATGGCCCGATCAGGGTTGCGCCGGTTCGGTCTGGGCTTCTGCGACCATGCGCGCAAGGTCGCGATCCTGTTCCAGATCGGCAATCTGGAAGCGGTCCTGCACTTCCTCGACCGACAGGGGCAGGTTCGACGTAACACGCCCGCGTTCGCCAACGGGGCCGAAATGCTGATTCCGGTAGGCAAAATAGATCGCCCCCGACTCGCCCGCCCGCAGGGTTGGCGGCTCTTCGGTCAGCGGCACATCATAGCGCTGGCCACCTTCCATGATGCCCTCGAAAATCACCGTTCCGTCTGCGGCAGTCACCCGGACCCATGACGGGCGCACGGCAACCATCTGCAACTGGGGCGCAACATCTTCCACGACCTGCGGCACCGCCGCCCCGTCCGGGCGCGGCCCGTCAAGACGCGGGTCGTAGGAATTGAGGTTCCCGGCGACCTGCAGATCGGGCAGGTCGGGCTGGCTGAAGGTTCCGCCACTGCGCGGATCGAGCGTTGAAATCGGCGCATCCCGCGCGACCAGAACCGGCACATCCAGAGCCTGCGGGCGATAAAGCCTGTCCAGCGCCTCGGCGCGTCGCATTTCACCCGTCTCTTCGTCATCGTCCTGCACCGCCCCCTTGAGCGGATCGAGATCGGACAGAACCACGGGGGCCTGCTCGACCGGGGCGAGTTGGACCTGCTGAACCTGTTTGAGCACGCTCCAGCCACCAAAGCCGATACCGCCGATCAGCGCCAGCAACACCAGCATCGCCCCGACGGCCCGCGGCTCGACATGGCTGAAGACGCTTTCGCGCAGTGGAATGAACGGCGTGTTGGGCGAGGTGAACGGATCGCTGAGCCTGTCGCGCCCGACATTTCCGCCGCCATTCTGCTGTTTCTTGACGGTAGAGGCCGCCGCCGACATTCCATGCGCGACGGTAAAACCGCTTTCCCGACAAAACGCCGCAAAGGACTCGTCGGGATCCATGTTGAGATACCGCGCATAAGAGCGGACATAGCCGGCGATGAATCCGGGCGTATCAAAGGCGGAGGGGTCGGAATTCTCGATCGCGGCGACATATGACGCCTTGATGCGCAATTCCCGCTGCACATCCAGAAGAGACTTGCCCATGGTCGCACGTTCACCGCGCATCGTGTCGCCAAGACGCAACTCGAAATCGTCAAACCCCTTGGGTCTCACGACGTCTTCTTCTACGACCTCTGATGTGCGCGAATGCTTGCGCCCGATCATGCCTGCCCCATATCGACTGCTGCGTCCCGTCACAGCGATTTGAGTCGTCCCTTTCGACTCGTTCACGCTCTTCTTTAGATTATGCTAACACAGCGCAAGCAATTTGCACACAGGCTTGGTTTCAGGCGGACAGTTCGGCGCGATTCAGCGCACAATGCGACCAGAGAGCGTCCATTGCCGCGACAAGGCGGTCCATTTCCCTTGGCCCGTGCACCGGCGACGGCGTAAAGCGAAGCCGTTCGGTTCCGCGCGGAACCGTCGGAAAGTTGATCGGCTGCACGTAGATGCCATAATCCTGAAGCAACATGTCGCTCAGCTTTTTCGTATGGACCGGGTTGCCGACAATGACCGGCACGATATGGCTGCCGTGATCGATGATGGGCAGGCCCATCGCCTTGAGCCGGGTCTTCAGTATGCGTGCCTGGGTCTGATGCGCTTCGCGCAAATCCCGCGCCTTTTTCAGATGGGCCACCGACGCCGCTGCACCGGCCGCCACAGCTGGCGGCAAGGAAGTCGTGAAGATGAAGCCCGGCGCATAAGAGCGGATGGCGTCACACATTTTGTAGCTGGCCGCGATGTAACCACCCATGACGCCATAGGCCTTGGCCAGCGTGCCGTTGATAATGTCCAGACGGTGCATCAGCCGGTCGCGTTCGGCCACCCCGGCCCCGCGCGGACCATACATGCCCACAGCATGCACTTCGTCGATATAGGTCAGGGCGTTGAACTCGTCGGCAAGGTCGCAAATCGCCTCGATCGGGCCAAAATCGCCATCCATCGAGTAGATGGATTCAAAAGCGATCAGCTTGGGCGCGGCCGGATCGTCGGCTTCCAGCAGTTCGCGCAGATGCGCGACGTCATTGTGGCGGAAAATGCGCTTGGCACCGCCGTTGCGGCGCACCCCTTCGATCATCGACGCATGATTTAATTCGTCGGAATAGATGATCAGGCCGGGAAACAGCTTGGGCAGCGTGCTCAGCGTGGCGTCATTGGCAATATAGGCGCTGGTGAACAGAAGCGCGCTTTCCTTGCCGTGCAAATCCGCCAGCTCGGCCTCCAGACGCTTGTGATAGACGGTCGTGCCCGAGATGTTGCGCGTTCCTCCGGACCCTGCTCCGGCCACGTCGATCGCGGATTTCATCGCGTCCAGAACCACCGGATTCTGCCCCATGCCGAGATAGTCGTTGCCGCACCAGACACTGATATCCGCCTCTGTTCCATCCGGACGGGTCCACACGGCCTGCGGAAAATGCCCCTTGCGGCGTTCGATGTCGATGAACGTGCGATAGCGGCCTTCTTCGTGCAGTCGCGCGATCGCGGTGTCGAGTTTTGCGGTATAGTCCACCCGCTCCTCCATATCTTGTCCTGCCGTTAACGGCGACAGTTTCGGCATACGGCAGCACCGCATTTTCGTTCTGGAATGATTATAGTTTGTCCGGTTCATGATCAACTCTTAACGGCGGGCGTCATGTCGCAGCCCTGATCTGGATCAACCGGCCCGATTTTTAATGTCATGGTCCGGAATACCCGACTTGTTCGAAACGCGCGAAACGGTGATGCTCGGCTCGTAGGTTAAAGTAACAATTTCAAACTCTTGATTTGCAGTTCGGTAACTTGTTCCACGGTTTGATATTGCGAAGTTCAGTAAACAGTTCAGCGTTTTGCCTTCCCCGTCGGCGTCGTGTTCTTGTGATGTGTTGGTAGTGTTAAGCGGTAACGCAATCCCTCCTTTGGTGGGTAGGAGACGAGGAAAAGGCGGCAATCGGCATCCGTTATTCTGGCGGTGCCGGTTGCCGCCGATTGTTCAGAGCGTTTCGGGTTGCCGACAGACAGGCAGGCCCGTGGGCTCAACCCCATGACGACAGCGGACGCTGCCGCACTGACGGCTGGACACCCGATACCGCGCTGATACGGTCGTCGCGACTCGTATCAACCGGAGCCGCACATGTCCCTCACCGACGTTCTGACCCGTATCGACACCGATCTATCGGCGGCCACCGACCGCCTGATGGAGCTGCTGCGCATTCCGTCGATCTCGACCGATCCGGCCTATGACGCCGATTGCGACCGCGCCGCGGATTGGCTGGTCGCCGACCTCAACAGTCTCGGGATCGCAACCGAGAAACGGAAAACACCCGGCCATCCGATGGTTGTCGGCCATCTGGATGGCGAGGGGCCGCATCTGCTGTTTTATGGCCATTACGATGTCCAGCCGGTCGATCCGCTCGACCTGTGGTCGCATGATCCTTTTGACCCCGATATTCATGACACGCCGGCGGGCAAGGTGATCCGCGGGCGGGGCAGTTCCGATGACAAGGGACAGTTGATGACCTTTGTCGAAGCCTGTCGCGCGTGGAAAGCGGTGCACGGCACCCTGCCCTGCAAGTTGACGTTCTTTCTCGAAGGCGAAGAGGAAAGCGGTTCGCCCAGCCTTGTGCCTTTCATGCGGGCGCATGCCGAAGAACTGAAGGCCGATATCGCGCTGATCTGCGATACCTCGATGGTCTCGCCCGGTGTGCCGTCGATCGCCGGGCAACTGCGCGGCATGCTCAAGGATGAATTCACCATCCACGGCCCCAGCCGGGACCTGCATTCTGGTCACTATGGCGGGCCCGGCCTCAATCCGCTGCGGGAAATCTCGCGCATCATCGCATCGTTTCACGATCCGGAAACCGGAGCGGTGGCGGTCGAGGGGTTTTACGACGGCGTGCCCGAGGTTTCGGATGACATGCTGCGTCAGTGGCAAAACTGCGGCTTTGACGAAGCGGCCTATCTGGGCGCGGTCGGTTACAACCAGGCTCATGGGGAAAAGGCCTATTCGACACTGGAGCAGCAATGGTCGCGTCCGACGCTGGAGATCAACGGCCTGTGGGGCGGATACCAGGGCGCGGGCACCAAGACGGTGATCCCGGCCGAGGCGCATTGCAAGCTGACGTGCCGACTTGTCGGCGACATGGATCCGGATCGCCTGCGCGAGCGGATCCGCGCCCATGTCGAGGCGCGACTGTCCCCCGATGCACGGGTCACGTGGGACGGCAACCTTGACGGCTCGCCCGCCTCGGTGATGAATACCGACCGCCCGGAATTCGAAGCCGCCCGGCAGGCGCTTTCGGACGAGTGGGAGCGCGAGGCGGTCATCGTCGGCATGGGCGGCTCGATCCCGATTGCCGGGTTCTTCAAGGAAATTCTGGGCCTCGATTCGATGCTGGTCGGCTATGCCAACGAAGATGACGCCATCCATTCGCCGAACGAGAAATACGACCTCAAGAGCTTTCACAAGGGCATCCGGAGCTGGGCGCGCATTCTTGATGCCCTGACGCGCCGGTGAGCGTGCTCCCCGGATTTACCGATGCCCGTGCCGAGGTGAACGGGCAAACCATCGCCTATTCCCGTGCGGGCGACGGTCCGCCGGTGCTGCTACTGCATGGGTTTCCGCAGACGCGGGCCATGTGGCATGCCATTGCGCCGGCTCTTGCCGAGCGGTTTACCGTGATCGCCGCAGACCTGCGCGGCTATGGCGAGAGCAGCAAGCCCGGCTCGGTTCAGGATTACAGCTTTCGCAACATGGCCGCCGATCAGAGGGCCCTGATGGTGTCGCTGGGTTTCGAGCGCTTTCACCTCATTGGCCATGACCGGGGTGCCCGTACCGCACATCGCCTGGCGCTGGACTGGGAAAAGGCCGTGCGCAGCCTGACCCTGATGGATATCGTTCCGACGCATTTCCTGCTCGAAAACCTGGGCAGGGAAGTGGCATCGGCCTATTATCACTGGTTCTTTCTTGCCCAGCCATCCCCCTTTCCCGAAACCATGATCGCGCAGGACACCGACTGGTATTTCGAAAGCTGTCTCACGTCCTGGGGAGCCGCCGAGCTGGACGACTTCGACCCAGAGGCGCTTTATGCCTACCGGCAAAGCTGGCGCTGGCCTGACACCATCGCCGCCATGTGCAATGATTATCGCGCGGCGATCCAGCTTGATTTTGCCCATGACGCGGCCGATCTCGGGCGGCGTGTGCCATGCCCGGCACTTGTGCTCTATGGCGCTGACGGGGTCATGGCGCGGGAATACGATGTCCCTGCCAGTTGGGCCGTAAGACTGGCGGACATGCGCGCGCGTGCGATGCCCGGCGGACATTTCTTTCCCGAACTCCACGGGGACGAGACCACCGAAATCCTTGTGGATTTCCTGAGCGAACACTGACCCGGCGTCACTTTGCCGGCCCCTTGCAGCCGTATCGCGCCACCCCATCTTGGATGCGCAGCCCATGCACGGTTGAACGAAAGGACCAATATCATGCGACCCATTTCAACGGTCTTGTCCACAGCGCTTGCGATTCTCGTGGCGCTCTCGGTGCCCGCACGGGCGGGGGATGCAGAGATGTTCAGCGTGACAGGCCAGATCGGATATCGTGAGCGCATCGCGTTGCTGCCGGGGAGCGTGGCAACCGTCACTCTCAGCGATGTGTCCCGCCAGGATATCGCCGCGCCGGTGATTGCAGAGACCGAATTCGCGATTCGCGGCGTGCCCACAACGTTCGAACTCACGGCGACACAAGACAGCCTGCAGCCGGGGCACCGTTATGCCCTGCGCGCGACCATCCGGGACAAGAACGGCAGCCTGCGCTGGACCACGGACACCGCGCACATGGTCGATCCGGCCCGGACGCACACCGACCTTGGCCTCGTGACGCTGACCAAGGTTGCCGCGGCGCAGCCGGTGCTCGCCGGAGGTGAATGGCTGGTCGAGGATATCAACGGGCGGGGCGTCATAGATTTCCTGCAAACCACGCTGACTTTTGACGATGCGGGCCAGATCTCGGGCAACGCGGGATGCAACCGATACAGTGGCAGATACGAACTGCGCGGGAACACGCTGAAACTTGGGCCGCTCGCGGTTACGCGCAAGGCCTGTCCTCCGGCCGTCACCAGTCAGGAACAGGCGTTCCTTGACGCCATAGCGACGCCGCTGGATGTCGAATTCGACGAAACCGGTGCGCTGATCCTGACGAGCGAGGACGGCAAGACTCTCAAGGCGCGCCTCAAGTAAATCGGTCAAACCAGACCGCTGAACCGCTCGGGCAACAGGTACTGTGTATCGAAATCCGGGCGGTCAAATTGCCAATAGCCGGTTTCGCCGCGCTTCTTCCAGGTCCGGTGCATTCGCTTGCGCAGCGGCCCCATCCTGAACTCGTCCTGCATCCTGAGCGTGGAAAAGGCCTCGAATACCGCCCGATCATCGCCCCGCGCCTCGGCGAACCAGTGGCGACCGATGGCGGCATCCCTGATCGCGGCGCCGGTCTCTGCGCTGACGGCATTGCGCCGATCCATCGCTTCGGAATACGCGTTGAAATCGCAGTATTTCAGATGCAGCAGATACAGGTGATCCGGCGTATGCAGCTGGTCATACTGGGTAAAATGCCCGCCGCGCGCGATCTTGGTTCCCACCGACACCACGCAGGGTTTCGAATAGTGCGGCGCGGGCCGCACATGGCGGCGGGGGCCAAGGATGCGCTCACCGATCCCGTCATGCTCCTGGTCAATCCGGTGGATTACCTCAAGCCCGAGCGGCGTCAGCACGCGGTTGGGCGGGACCCCGGCCAGGAACCCCGGCAGGTCGGTTCCCGCCTCCGGATCCAGCACCACCAGCTCGTCCACATCCCCAACGATCACGTGATCATAATAGCAGCGCAGCCCCATCACGAAATTGTTCAACATCCGCCAACGCTTCATGTCAAAGTTCTTGTGCGGATCGCCCGGTATGCCGATCACGTTGCAGCCAGCGGCCAGTTCGGCAACCATCGCGCCGCGTCCGTGGTTGACGACATAGCAGTTTTCACGCCCCAGCAGCCCCCCGTAATGGCGCAACCACGCCCTGAGGAAAAAGGCGTCATCGCGCACCATCGTCAGCGCCGCCGCTGTCTGCATCCTTGCATTCCTGCCCGTTATCCCATTTTCGCTTAGTCTTAGCGGCAATACGGGTATAAGAGAATTTCTAATTTGCATTCATCCGCATACGTGACCAGAGGACCGCGCCCAGCTCCCTTCCAATTTTGTCAGAACCGGCGTCATGGTGCGACGCGGCAGCGCCGCGCCAACCCGTTTCCAGGTGCTCGGCGAACGCTCCTCGGGGACCAATCTCGTCAAACGTCTGTTTGGCCGGAACTCCCCGATGATGCCGACCGAGACGCTTGGCTGGGAGCACGGGTTCGCGCAGGTCATGGCCATCCCTGCCGATCTCGCGGTGATCTGCGTGGTGCGCAATGCCGCCGACTGGGCGTTGTCGATGCACGCCAAGCCGTGGCACACGGTGCCCGCAGTGCAACAGCTGCCCTTTCCCGAGTTCATCCGCGCGCCGTGGCAGACCATCATCGACCGCCCCCGGTATTTTGCCGGCGCGACTGAACTTGTCGGTCAACCTCTCATGCAGGACCGACACCCGATCAGCGGCGCGGTCTTTGACAATCTCTTCGAACTGCGGCGTGCCAAGGTTGCGTCGTTGCTCGGCTATCTCAACCGCGACTGTACCTGCGTGATCCTGCGCCTGGAAGAGGTTCAGAAGGACCCCGAAAGCCGCATCGCAGAAACGCTGTTGGCGCTTGGCCTGCCCCCCCGAAAAGAGGCATTTCGCCCCGTCACGAAACGACTTGGATCAAGGTTCAAACCCGCCGTTCCAAGGCGCCCGAGCACGCCGGCCCGCCTTGCTCCGACCGATCTGGAGCATCTGCGCGCGCATATCGACACCGGGATCGAGGCGGAACTGGGCTATCGCTATGACGGGTCCTGACAGGGTTGCTGTCGCATCTCTGCCGGGCGTAACCGGCGCAGCACCCCGACACGCCCCTGATGCGCAACCTGCGCAAAGCCGAAGCGGCGCGCCTTGTTGAACACTGCGTGCACCTCCTGCCAATTTGCCTTGTCGACGTCATCAAGAAAAATCATCGCGCCGGGACGAACGATTTTCGCAATCACCGCAAGTTCGCGCCGCAGGTAGGACGCCGTGTGATTTCCGTCGATCAGCACGAAATCGAACTTGCATCCCAGACGCTCGAGATTGCCCAGCCCCTCGGACGCGCTTTGCCCGTGATAACTGGCAAAGGCCGTCGCGCTGCCGCTGGCGTTCTTGACGTCGTATATCGGGCTCGGTTCGAGACTGAAGGCTGTCACCGGGATCCAGTTGCCCTCGAACCCGTAGCGATTCATCAGCCCCACAACCAGATCCTGCGGTGAATCGACACCCCGATGTGGCACGTTCGGATCAATGCTCAGCACGACCGCGCCGGAATCCAGACGGCACGCTGCATCGCACAGATGCGCGAGCGATATTCCGACAAAATTCCCGATATGCAGCCCCCGCAGCCCGTGATTAAGGCGCGGTTTGGGAAGGCGCGAGGCGATGAATTCCAATGCCTCGCGCGGCATGCTGCCTTCGCGAATGTCCCGCGCGCTGCCCCGCCGCGTCGCAAAGGCGAATCGCATCGCGTCATCATAGTCATAGGAACGGTGTTCAAAGGCACTGCGCCGCTTTTTCCAGCGATCCGCCGCGTAGAGCCGACTGTTGCCCCAGACCATCGGCCACGTCCCCTGATCCGGGATCTTGCCGGTCAACAGCGAAACGACCCGTGCGCCGGTGATCTTGACCCATGCAGAGGCTGAACGGGACATTTCGATTCTTCCAAATTGCAATAATCAAGATATTCCGGGTTTACGTTGCGTAAATCAACCCGGCTGTCGGCAAAGCGCGTGCAGATCATGATGGGAATGGCGCGGTTGACGGGGCTCGAACCCGCGACCTCCGGCGTGACAGGCCGGCACTCTAACCAGCTGAGCTACAACCGCGCAGTAGCGGCGAGATAGGCCAAGCGCCTGACGAGGTCAAGCGCTTAAGTCGCAGCTTTCGCCACTCGGGACACTCCGCCCAAACACCGGCCCAAAAAGGAAAAGGCCCGCAGATGCGAGCCCGTTTCCGTACATTCGGTCGAAACGCAGCAGTGGCGCGGTTGACGGGGCTCGAACCCGCGACCTCCGGCGTGACAGGCCGGCACTCTAACCAACTGAGCTACAACCGCCCGCTGCGTTTGGCGGTAATATGGTGCCGACCCTGCCCCGTCAAGCGGCGTTTTCGCAGATTTTTCGATTTCCGCCATGTTTCCCACGCTCGTCCGTTCTGGCCACCGGTGCAGTGTCAGCGCAGTGAATTGACTATCCGATGCGGCAATGCTCCGATCAGGCATGTTCACTGGCCCCCTGCCCGATGTTCCTGCGCTGTTCGTGCATGGCTCCGTTTCCGCCCGAAACGGCACACGGATCAGCGCAACGGGCATCGGAGACAGCGCCGCGCAGGCCAGACTGCGCCACGACGCGGAGCGCGCGGAACGAATGGCAATCGCAGGTGCGCGGCACGGGACACCTCCCGCCGACCCCCGGTCGGGTCCGCGGCTGCAGGGGATCGCCGCCGGTCGCGACCCGGTTCAGGCAATTCAACAGCGTGCGCTTCTGGAACTGATCGAAAGATACGCCTGTCTGTCGTGGTGGAACGGGACGCTCGCCGCGAACGCTCCCGCGCGCGAGACCCTCGACGCCTTTGACGCCGCCCGACAGCGATGGCCACGAAACGTGCCGCGCCGGACCGGGTTGCTGCAACCTGACCTGCCCGGTCTGCCGCCGACCTGCATCGCGTGGTCCTGTGAGTCCCCGGGGCTGTCGCTCTGCTTTGGAACCGCCTGTCGCATGGACGGTCCGACGGCGGCCGTCGCTGCGCTGCGGGAACTCTACCAGATGGAATTCGGCCTGTCCGTCATCCGCCACCGGCAGGCAAACGGCCTTGTCCTCACTGCGCCGGAGCGGGCCATCCTCGATCGCGCACAAAGCCTGTCGGTATCGTCGCTTCTCGCCCATCTGCGCCCAGCCGGACAGGCCGCGAACCGTTTCGCCGGCAACCTGCGCTCCGCCCTTGCCGATGCCGGCATCCCGGTTGCGTCAGAGCAGTTGGACCAGACCATGGACGGGCATCGCGTCGTGATCGTCACCGCGTATCAACCCACAGCTGTTTCGTCCGTCGGGAAAGGGTGCGAGACTGCGATGCGCTGGAATCTCTACGGAGCCTGAGGCCATGTCCGCCGCCAAACTGCACATTCATCTTTTCGGCCGGTTTCGGGTCACGCGCGACGCCCGCGAGATCCCGATAAGATCCGCCTCGGCACGCGCGATCCTGGCCTATCTGGCGACCAGTCCGGATCATGCAGCAGAGCGTGGCCGTCTGGCCGCAACCATATGGGAAGCCTCCGAAGATGCGCGGGCGCGACAGAACCTGCGGCAGGCGCTGCACGCTCTCCCCCGACAGAATGCCGCGTTTGCAGGTCTCATCCGTGCCGACCGCAACACCGTTGCCATACGTCCGGATGCAATCGAAACCGATATCTGCCTCGTGTTGCGGGACATCGAAGCCGGGCGCGTTCGCGAAGACCTGCTTCAGGGCACGCTCAGGCCAGACCACTTGTTGGCCGCCGAACCGGCGCGTGGGGAAATTTTCGAGAGCTGGTTGCGGCTGCTGCGCCAGGACGTGGCAAACCGCCTGCGCGAAAAACTGTCTGCCCTGCTCGATCAACCGGATCGGACGACATCCCGCCACGCCGCCGACGCCCTGCTGGTGCTTGATCCGGCAGACGAAAATGCGGTTCGCTTTCTGATCCGCCACTATCATGCGAATGGTCAGACGGCACAGGCGCTGCGCAGCTACGAAGCCCTCTGGACCTATCTGGAAGAGCAATTCGATGCCGAACCCTGCGGCGAGACGATCGACCTGATCACCCGGATCAAGGCGCAGGGGGCGCATGCGGTCACCGCTTCCGGGGTGCCCGCAGCGCCGCAGCACCATCTGCGCATCGGGCTAACCCCTGTCTCGGCAAGCGGATCGGCCTATGCAACCGGCGTCGGCAGCCTCTTTCGCGCCGAACTTCTGGCGACGTTGCTGCGGTTCCGGGCTTTCGAAATCGTCGACCTCGGCATCGCGAATACTCCGGTGGATTATACGCTGGACGTGTCCATCGGCGGCGATGAGCGGGCATTGCTCCTGCTGGCGATGCTCAAACGGCGGGACGGGACGGTGCTGTGGAGCGACCGTTGGAGCGAACTCGCGGACCACTGGTTGCAGACCCAGGCGGCGATCGTCAGCCGGCTGGCCTCGTCCCTGTCGATCTACGTGTCGCTGAGCCGCATACAGGACTTGCAAAACACCCGGTTCGGGGCCAGCGCGTTCGATGACTGGCTGATCGGCAATCAGCGTCTGGACGAATTTCGTTTCGACAGCCCGGCGGCGGCGGCGCGCTGTTTCGAGCGCGTGATCGAAAAGGCACCCGATGCCTCGATGGGCTACAGCAGCCTCGCGCGCCTGCTGAATTCGATGCACCTGATGCAGCCCTGCATGTTTCGACGTCCCGAGACCCACCGCGAGAGCAAACAACTGGCCAGCAAGGCGGTCGCGCTCGACCCGCTGGATGCCCGCGCGCACCTGCACCGGGCCTGGGCGTGCTGCATGCTCGGGGAATACGACCAGGCGTCGGCGGGATATGCGATGGCACGGCAATGCAATCCGAATGATCCCTGGACAATGCTGTCCTCGGGGCTGGGCGCGGCATTTTCCGACGAGTTGCCCCTGGCCGCCGAACTCAGCCGAAGAGTGCTGCGCGAAGGCTGGACCACCGCTCCTTTTCAATGGGGGTTCCACATGCCGATCCGCTTTCTTGACGGCGACTACGAGGGGTGCGTCACCGCCGCCGAGAATGCCGGCAACGCCATTCTCAACGTCCCGGCCTGGAAGGCCGCCGCGCTCTGGCATCTTGGCAGGCACGACGACGCCCGCGCCGCGTGGCGGGCCTTTGAAACCCTATCACAGGCGAATTCGGGCGGCGCGGCAAGGCTCGACAGGGTGGCGATCTGCGCCTGGTACCTGTCCTGCTTCCCTGTGCGCAGCGCGACGCAGCGCCGCAAGATGGCGGAAGGGGCCGCAGGCGCAGCCGGGCTTCAGCTGCATTGCGTACAGCAATACCCCGCAAGGTAGGGCCGCAAAAACTCGTCCAGCGGGTTTTCGCCCGACAGCTGGACCATGTACCCTGCGGGATCGCCGTCTCGTGTCTCGGTGATCTGCACATGGGCTGCCCAATCCGGGTCGCCCGCGTCCCACGGAACATCCGCATAAACCATCGGCAGGCTGACGGTCGGCCACAATCCCTGTTGCACGGCATTCTGCTGGAACGCGATGGCCTCGGGTTCGGGCAATAGGATCGAGAACCTGTCGGGACGGCGCAGCAACAGCTCGATCTCGGCGATATTCTCGCGCAGGATATAATCTTCATCGGTCAGCCGGTCCGCCTCCGGCAGCGCCTCCAGCGTTTTCTGAAACACGCCACGGGAAAAGACGATCAGCCGCCCGTCCAGTTCCGTGCGCGCACCGGCGGGATGGCTGTCGGGGTTGACGCTCCACTCTTCGATCAGCCTGCCCATTACCCGAAGTGCCTTGCGGGTTTTCAGCTCGATCGGGTTGTCGCCGAATATGGTGTAACGCGGTGCCATATCAAAATCTCCTAAACCGGGAATGTCCTTCAATGCAGGATAACCCGACTATACGCCAAACCTTCGCCTTGGATAGACATGCCGCAGCCGCAGGTTGCGTGGATTGACGCAACATTGACGGTCCAACCTACGGACGCGCGCTAAGCGTGTGTCAGCCGCGACCCTGCCGATTTGCAGAGATATGCCGCGGCGAGAGCACAACATTTAAAGATTGGAAAACGTCATGGCCTTTATTCCCAACGATCCCCGCTTTGCGAACCAGTGGCATCTGCTGAACTCCGACCCGAACGAATATGACCTTAACGTCGTCGACGTCTGGGACGATTACGACGGTTCGGGGATAGAAGTTGTCGCCATCGACACGGGATTCGACTTCAACCATCTGGATTTCGACAACTACCGCACTGATCTCGACTGGGACTTTGAGGGCGTCGACGACGGCAACGCCGCACCGGACAACAACGGAGACAACCACGGAACGCCCGTGCTCGGTCTGATTGGCGCTGCGCAGGACGGCGAAGGATCGGTAGGGATCGCCTTCGGCGCGGACATCATCGGTTACAAGACCGACTGGAGCCGCGACGAGATCGCTGCGGGTATCGAACGCGCCACCGACATGAACCATGACATCGTCAACATGAGCTATTGGAACGGCTCCGGCATGTTCCGGACGACCGAGCAGGCATTGGGGCTGGTCGATGCCATCGCAGACGCCGCGCAGGACGGGCGCGAAGGCCGTGGCCTGATAATGGTCAAATCCGCCGGCAACGGTCGTGGAACGGCAAACGCGACCGACCGGGCGGAATCGACGATCGAGTCGGTCAACAACATGCGCGAGACGATCGTGGTCAGCGGTGTCCGCGATGACGGTGGGGTCCATGCCAGTTCCAGCCCGGGCGCGAATGTCCTTGTCTCGGCCTTTTACGGTGGCGTTCAGACCACGGACCGGACAGGAAACGCGGGATACAGCAACGGTGACTATGTAAACTTCAACGGCACGTCGGCCGCCGCGCCCGAGATTGCCGGGGTGGTTGCCCTGATGCTTGATGCCAACCCGAACCTTGGCTGGCGCGACGTGCAGGAAATTCTGTCCTACTCCGCGCGTCACGTCGGCAGCGACGTGGGCGCTGCGGCAACCGGCAACGAACAGAGCACACAGATCAACGGCGCAAGCTGGCGCTGGAACGATGCCGACAACTGGAACGGCGGCGGACTGCACTTTTCCAACGATTACGGCTTTGGCCTTGTCGATGCCAAAGCCGCCGTGCGGCTTGCCGAAACCTGGACCAGAACATCGACCAACGCCAACGATGTGTCGACCTTCGAGGACGGGCTGAATGGCAATGTCACGATCGCGAATGGATCGAACTCCGGAGGATCGAACTTCTTCTTTATCAACGAAGCCACCGATATCCGCATCGAACATGTGTCGCTTGAGGTCGGGATCGTTTCCGCCGCAGACCTTGCCGATCTCGAAATCTACCTGGTTTCTCCGCAAGGCACGCGTATTCAGTTGATCGCCGATACCGGAGACACGCAGAACTACAGTGGCAGGTGGAGTTTCGGCGCGACCGGTTTTCGCGGCGAAACCAGCGCAGGCGTCTGGCGCGTAGAGGTGCGCGATGACGACAATGCGATCACGTCGCCCATCGTCATCAACGATCTGGACCTGCGCACTTTCGGCTCGGCCATCACCGATGACGATCTGTTCATCTTTACCAACGAGTTCTCCGACTACGCCGACGTTGCAGGCCACAGCACCGATTTTGCCGGTGGTGCGGGGTCGGATACGATCAATGTCTCGGCTGTCGACGCCGCCTCGATCATCAACCTGCAAATCGGCCAAGGCGTGATCGACGGTGTCGCCGTCACCATGTCGAGCATACAGGATGTCTATGGCGGCGATTATCAGGACATCATATTTGACGGTGCCGGTGCCAATAACATTCATGGCGGGCGCGGCAATGACATCCTGCGCGACACCACTGCTGGCGGCAATGACCGCTATTACGGTGGCCGGGGTGACGACACGGTTCAGGTCTATTCCGCGATCGGCGGCGACGCCTTCTACGGCGGCACGGGTCGCGACACCATCAATTGGACACAAAGCGGAGAAACCTCGGCCACGTTCGATCTGGCCGCGAACGAAGCGCGTGACGCCAACGGCAACACCGAAATCATGCACAGTTTCGCCAATATCATCGGAACCGCCCGTGGCGATACGATCATAGAAAGCAGCGCGACCAATGACATCGACGGCTATCGCGGCAACGATACGGTCATCGTCACAACCTCGATCTTCGCCGATGCCTTTCACGGGGGATTGGGTCGGGACACCATCGACTGGTCCGCGGTCAATGAAACCGGTGCGACCTTTGACCTTGCGGCCGGGCTGGCGACCGATTCGGCGGGCAATACCGAAGAGATGGACGGATTCGAGAACATCATCGGCACCGAGAATGCGGACATCATCATCGAGAACGGCGCGGTCAACGACATCGACGCGCGCGGCGGTAACGACCGGGTCGTTGTCACCACGCGCATCGGCAGCGACATCTTCCGTGGCGGCTTTGGCACCGACACCATCGACTGGTCCGGGTCGGCGCAGGCGAACGGTATCTACAATTTCGTGATCGGCCGGGCCATCGCCGGGGCGAGCCAGGAAATCATGGAGGGGTTCGAGAACTTCATCGGCACCGATCAGGCGGATACCGTCATCGAAGGCAACGGCGCGAATGTGATCCACACTGGCAGCGGCGATGACACGGTCGAGGTCACCACCGTGATCGGCGTCGACAGCTTTAACGGCGGCTTCGGAAACGACACCATCGACTGGTCGGCGTCTGCGCAGGTGAACGGTGTCTACGACATCACCGGCGGCACCGCCACGGCGGGCGCGCAATCCGAAGTGATGTTCGGGTTCGAGAATTTCATCGGCACCAACCAGCGCGACATCATCATCGAAGGGTCAGGCACAAACGTCATCGACGCGGGTGCCGGAAACGATACGGTCAGGGTCGGCACGGGCGTCGGACTCGATTCCTTTGACGGTGGCACCGGGGTGGATCTCATCGACTGGAGCGATGTCGACCAGCGTGGCATTGCTTTTGATCTCGGCGCCGGAACAGCACGCCTGCCCACTATCTTCAATCTTGGTTCAGGACCGGCGGCCGCTCCGAGAATGCCAACTGAAACGATGGTCAATTTCGAAAACCTCTATGGCACCGAATACGGTGACGCCATTCGAGGCTCGGCCGAGGGCAACATCCTGCGCGGCATGGGCGGCAATGACGACATGCGCGGCCTTCAGGGCAACGACCTGATGGCGGGTGGCGCCGGCAATGACAACATGCGCGGCAACGGTGGTGCCGACACGCTGGACGGCGGCGACGGCAACGACACACTGCGTGGCGGTGGCGGCGCGGACACGCTTCTGGACGGCGATGGCCGCGACAACCTGATCGGTCAGGGCGGTGCCGATACCTTCAGCCTGATTGTGGATGCCTTCGTCGATCGCGTCCGGGATTTCGCCATGGGCTCCGATCTCATCCAGCTGACCGGGTTCGACTTCGATGACCTGAACATCGTCGACATGGCCTCGGGTCATGTGCGCATCCGTTACGGCAGCGACAGCGTGATCGTGCATGATACTGACGACACGCTGCTGGCCGCCGACTTCAGCAGCGACGATTTCCTGTTCGTCTGATCCGCAACAAACAGACGACGGCCCGAATCCTGACCGGTTCGGGCCTGTTCACGTGCCGGCGCAACGTTCGTGGCGCCGGGCAAGCGCATCGGACAGCACCGACAGCACCACGTCTTTCCCGACATCCGCCGTCACGAAGGCATCTCCGATGTCGCGGGCAAGGATGAACCGCAATGTGCCATCAACGACCTTCTTGTCCTGCCCCATGAGGTCCAGCAATTGCTCTGCCGGGGGCAATTCGCCCTCGATATCCGCGAGATCGGTTTTCATGCCCATCTCGCGCAGATGGGCCCGCACGCGGCTCGGGCATTCCTGGCTGCACAGACCCATGCGGGCCGAAAGTTCAAAGGCCAGCGCACAGCCGATCGCGACCCCTTCACCATGCAGCAGGCGTTGCGAATAGCCGGTTGCGGCTTCGAGCGCGTGGCAGAAGGTATGCCCGAGGTTCAACAGCGCGCGATCCCCCTGCTCGGTTTCGTCCCGCGCGACGATATCCGCCTTCATCTGCACCGAATGCCGCACCGCTTCGACCCGCGCCGCCATGTCACCGGCGGCCAGTTTCGGTCCATGCTCTTCGAGCCATGCGAAAAACGCCGCATCGCCCAGAAGACCGTATTTCACCACCTCGCCATAACCGGCGAGAAAATCCCGCGCGGTCAGGGAGCCGAGCAGCGCGGTATCCGCCAGAACATGGGTCGGCTGGTGGAACGCCCCGATCAGGTTCTTGCCCTGCGGCGCGTTGATCCCGGTCTTGCCTCCGACAGAACTGTCCACCTGCGCAAGCAGACTGGTGGGGATCTGCACGAAACGCACGCCGCGCCGCAGCACGGCTGCCGCGAAGCCCGCAAGGTCCCCGATCACGCCCCCGCCAAAGGCCACGACCACATCCCTGCGCTCAACCTTTTGTTCAAGCAGCCATTCGACGGTTCGGCTGAATTGCGGCCATCCCTTGGTCGCTTCACCGGGCGGCAGGGCCAGCGCCACCATCTCGATACCTTCTGCCGCCAATCCGGTGCGCAGGGTTTCCAGATGCAGGCCCGCCACGGTTTCGTCGCTCACCACCGCGACCCTCGGGCGGTGCAGGAACCGCGCGATGCGCGCGCCCGCCTGATCGATCAGACCGGGGCCGATCTCGACATCATAGGACCGTTCGCCGAGGGCGACATGGACGCTCTGGACCATCACTATTCCACTTCAAGCACATCGGGGCGCGTCGCCAGCACGGCCACCACGCGATCAACCATCTGTTCGATCGAGGCATGCCCGTCGGAGATTACCGACAGGTCCGCCCCGGAATATATCGGCACGCGCCGGTTGAAAATCTCTTCCAGGGTGGCGCGTGGATCGGCGGTGCGCAGCAGTGGCCGCGTGTTCTTGTGTTTCACCCGGTTCCACAGCACCGGCAAATCGGCATTCAGCCACAGCGACACGCCGCGTGCGGAAATCATCTCGCGGTTTCTCTGCGCCAGAAACGCGCCGCCGCCGGTTGACAGGACACAGCGTTCGCCGTCCAGCAATCGCGAGATCACCTGACTTTCCTTGTCGCGAAAGAAGGCCTCTCCATCGCGCTCGAATATCTCGGGCACGGTCCGGTTCGCAGCCTTTTCGATTTCCACATCGCTGTCCAGAAAAGGCGCGCGCAGCCGCGCCGCCAGTGCCCGGCCCACGGCCGTCTTGCCCGCCCCCATCATGCCCACCATGACCACGGTCTTTTTCAACCGTCCCGCATGCGGTACCCTCCGCGGTTCCGACATGATTTGCTCATTTTTGCTCATTCTTCAGTGAATGACGTGATCTTGCGGAAAAGGCCATATATAACTTGGGCAAAAGACTGAAACAGGATCGTGCAGCCAAATGCGTAGATTGCTTAAATTGTTGTTGTATCTCGTCTTCTTGGCTTTCATTGCCGTAGTTGCCTATGCCTATGTCGGCCCGTGGTTCGGCTATGATTTCTCGCAGCCGCAAACCGAGATACGCAAACCGGTAGAGCTGGATGTGGACTAGAACGGCACTGGCGCTGGCTCTTGTTCCCGCATCGCTTGGCGCGCAGGAACCCCTTTCGGTGATCGAATGGCTGGGCGCGCATCCCCCGGGCGAGTCGGTTCCCGTCCATATGGAGCCGCCGGTGGCGGAAAGTGCCGACCTGCCGGATATCGAGGTCAGCGTTCTCGGGGCGGCGGCCACGCCGGTCGGACTGGTGCCGCACGGGGTCACCGGCCTGCCGCTCGACCTCTGGGCCGGGAGCGACGTCAACGATCTTGCCCGGCTGATCGCGGATGTCCCGGTATCGCGCAGCCCGGCCATGCAGACATTGCTCTATACCCTGCTTCTGGGGGATTCCCTGCCGCCCGAGGGCAAGGCCGATGCCCAGATGCTCCTGCTGGCGCGAATCGACCGGTTGCTGACCCTCGGCGCGACCGACCCGGCGCAGGCGCTCGCGAAACAGGTGGGTCCGACACAAAGTGCCGCGCTGTTTCAACGCTGGTTCGATGCGACGCTGCTGACCGGGGACGAAGACATGGGATGTGCCGAACTGGCCAAGGCCCCTCACCTGGCGCCGGGCTATGCCACGCGCGTCTTCTGTGACGCGCGCCAGGGTGACTGGCAGACCGCCGCGCTGACGCTGGAAACGGCACATGCGCTGCAACTCCTGCCGCAGGACAAGCTTGATCTGCTCGACCGTTTTCTCAGCCCGGATGTCTTTGAAGGCGCACCGACACTGCCCCCCCCGAGCGATCCCGATCCGCTGACGTTCCGGCTTTTCGAAACCATCGGTGAGCGGCTGCCGACAGCGTCGCTTCCCCGTGCCTTTGCCACTGCCGACCTGCGCGACATCGCAGGCTGGAAGGCGCAGATCGAGGCCGCCGAGCGCCTCACACGGATCGGGGCATTGGCACCGAACCATCTGCTCGGGCTCTACACGGCGCAGCGCCCGTCCGCCTCGGGAAGCCTCTGGGACCGGGTCAGTGATTTGCAGGCTTTGGACCGGGCCGTAAAGGCAGGTGATGCCGACGCGATCACCCGCACCCTGCCCCGCGCCTGGAACTCCATGCGCGACGCCAATCTCGCCGTGCCTTTTGCCCAGCTTTTTGGCGACGATCTGGCAAAAGTCACACCAGGCGATCCCGACACGCGCGACCTGGTATGGCGCATCCGGCTGCTGTCAGCCGCCTACAAGGTCGCCGGGGCTGCAATGCCCCGCGACACCGCCGAGAACCGGTTTCTGGCGGCACTGGCGAGCGGTGACGTGACCGCCGTGGCGCCGCCCGATGACACCGCCGCCGCGATTGCCGACGCCTTTGCCTCTGGCGCCGAACCAACCGCACCGGGCCCGGTGTCGTTCGGCGAGTCGCTCCTTGTGGCGATCAAGGATTTCGACAATGGCATCGATGGCAATTTCACCAGCCTGACCAAGTCTCTCGCAACCCTGCGCGCGCTGGGGCTCGAGGAAACCGCACGTCAGGCATCGCTGCAACTGATGCTGCTCGGAGATCCCTGATCATGCCCGGTCCGGATGACGCTACAGAGTGGATTTCCAGCTTTCTGGAGGCGCAGGCGGCGGAACTCGGCGCGGCGACCAACACCCTGCTGGCCTATGGGCGCGATCTCAAGGACGTATCGGCCTGGCTTGCACGACGCAAACGTGACTTTGGCACCCTGACCCGCGAAGAGATCGAAGCGTATCTCGTGGATTGCGACGCGCAGGGCCTGTCGAAATCCACCCGCGCGCGACGTCTGTCGGCGATCCGGCAACTCTATCGTTTCGCCTTTGAGGAAGGCTGGCGCAGCGACAACCCCGCAATCCAGATCAGGGGGCCGGGCCGCGACAAGCGGCTGCCAAAGACACTGGATGTCATCGAGGTCGATCGCCTGCTCGCGGCGGCGCGCGAGACCGGGCGCGGCGCGGTCGACCGGTTGCGCAATACCTGCCTGATGGAACTGCTCTATGCCACCGGGATGCGGGTCAGCGAACTGGTCGCCCTGCCGGTCAGCGCGGCGCGTGGCGATCCGCGCATGCTGCTGATCCTCGGCAAGGGGGGCAAGGAACGTATGGTGCCCCTGTCCCCGCCCGCCCGCGTCGCGCTGGCCGCGTGGCTGAAGGAGCGCGACAGAGCCGAAGAGCGCCGAGTCGCAAAAGGAGCGACGCCGTCCCGCTTTCTGTTCCCGTCGCGCGGCAAGTCCGGACACCTGACCCGGCATCGTTTCTATCTTCTGATCAAGGAATTGGCGGTTGCCGGTGGCGTGTCGCCCGCCAAGGTGACCCCGCACACGCTGCGCCATGCCTTTGCCACGCATCTGCTTGCCAACGGCGCGGACCTGCGTTCGATCCAGACGCTGTTGGGGCATGCGGATGTCGCCACCACCGAGATTTACACCCATGTCCTGGATGAACGGCTTGCCGAACTGGTTATGGAGCACCACCCGCTGGCGCGCGGCGGCAAAGCGACCGATCCGGAAGGCTGAATCGTCCCCCTTGATCCGTCACGCCGCTGACCCCATAACCGCACGAGCATAACGGATACCGGATCACCCAATGGAAACGAGCGCTTCTTTCACTGATATCTCTTTCTGGATAACCAGCGCGGCGATCCTGTTCCTTCTTGTTCTTTCCGCGTTCTTTTCCGGCTCGGAAACCGCGCTGACCGCAGCCTCGCGCGGCAAGCTGCGCAGCCAGGCGGACAAGGGCTCGCACGGGGCGGAAAAGGCGCTGGAACTGACCGATGACAGCGAACGGCTGATCGGGTCGGTGCTGCTTGGCAACAACCTCGTGAACATCCTCGCGACCTCGCTGGCCACCGCGTTGTTCACCCGGGCCTTCGGAGAATCCGGCGTCGCGATGGCGACGCTGGTGATGACCATACTAGTGCTGGTCTTTGCCGAGGTTCTGCCCAAGACCTATGCCATCATCAACGCGGAAAAGGCCGCCGCCGCCGTCGCCCCGCTCATCAGCATCGTGGTGACCATTTTCGCGCCCTTCGTCAGTGCGGTGCGGTTTCTCGTGCGCGGCGTTCTGCGGATCTTTGGCGTGGAGGTCGATCCGGACAGTCATATTCTCGCGGTCCGCGAAGAGATTGTCGGCGCGTTGCAGCTTGGCCATTCGGAAGGCGTGGTTGAAAAGGAGGACCGTGACCGCATCCTCGGCGCGCTTGATCTCGGGGATCGTGCGGTCGAGGAAATCATGCTGCACCGTTCTGGGATCGAGATGATCGATGCCTCCAGCGCGCCGGAAGAGATCCTGCAACAATGTCTGGACAGCCCGCATACGCGATTGCCGGTATTTCGCGATGAGCCGGAAAACATCATCGGCGTGGTTCACGCCAAGGACCTCTTGCGCTCGATGTACAAGCTGGTCAGCAACGCAACCGGCGACGCACAGCCCTTGCAGCGTTTCCGGATCACCGACGTTGCAACACCGCCCTATTTCATTCCGGAAACGACAACCCTGGACGACCAGATGCGGCAATTCCTGCGCATGCGCACGCATTTTGCGCTGGTGGTGGATGAATATGGCAGCCTGCAGGGTCTGATCACGCTCGAAGATATTCTGGAAGAAATCGTCGGCGAGATCACCGACGAATTCGATCCGGATGCGGAACTGCCGGTGACCCGGACCGAGGACGGTCAGTATATCATCGACGGCGCCATGACGATCCGAGACCTGAACCGGACCACCGACTGGGGCCTGCCCGATGACGAGGCCAATACCATCGCAGGGCTGGTCATCCACGAGGCGCAAACGATCCCGGTCACCGGCCAGGTGTTTTCCTTCCACGGGTTCCGCTTTGAAGTGATCGCGCGTGACGGCAACCGGATCACCGGCCTGAAAATCCGCCCGCTCTAGCCGCAACGACACCAAGGGACAGGGGGCGCTGCCCCCTCCGGCGGAAATCGGGGATTTCCGCCGTTCACCCCCCGAGTATTTTCACAAAGATGTAACTGCGCAGTCGCGGGACCGGATTTTCTGCGCGGGCGCGTGACCCGGTGAGGATAGCGGCGCGGTCTGAATAACCAAAACGTCACATCGTGTCGCGTTCAGACCAGCCAAACCCGGCAAACCCGCGAAACTTCCGGATCATACCGAACCGGAGGTCCGTCATGAAAACCACTGCGCGCGTTGTTGTCATCGGAGGCGGCGTCGTCGGCTGTTCCGTGCTGTATCACCTGACCAGGCTGGGATGGTCGGATGTCATGCTGATCGAGCGCAGCGATCTGACCAGCGGGTCGACCTGGCACGCGGCGGGCGGGTTTCACACGTTGAATGGCGATACCAACATGGCGGCCCTGCAAGGGTACACGATCCGGCTCTACAGGGAACTGGAAGAGATCACAGGCATGTCCTGCGGGTTGCACCATGTGGGCGGGATCACCCTTGCGGATAATCAGGACCGGTTCGACATGCTGTTGGCAGAACGCGCCAAGCACCGGTTCATGGGTCTGGACACCGAGATCGTCGGCCCCGAAGAGATCGCCAGGATCGCGCCGATCACCAATCTCGATGGCATCGTCGGGGCGCTCTATGATCCGCTTGACGGTCATCTGGACCCGTCGGGCACGACCCATGCCTATGCCAAGGCGGCGCGCATGGGCGGCGCCACGATCGAGACCCATTGCATGGTGCGGGAAACCAACCAGCGCCCCGACGGAACCTGGGATATCGTGACCGACGCGGGCACCGTTCACGCCGAACATATCGTCAATGCCGGTGGCTTGTGGGCGCGCGAGGTCGGCGCCATGGCGGGTATCTACCTACCGCTGCACCCGATGGAGCACCAGTATATCGTGACCGACGACATCCCGGAGATTTACCAGCGCGATCACGAGCACCCGCATGTCATGGACCCGGCGGGAGAGTCCTATTTGCGGCAGGAAGGGCGCGGATTGTGCATCGGCTTTTACGAGCAGACCTGCCGTCCATGGGCCGTGGATGGCACGCCATGGAGTTTCGGGCATGAATTGTTGCCCGACGATTTCGACAAGATCGGAGACAGCATCGAATTTGCCTACAAGCGCTTTCCCGTTCTCGCCTCGGCGGGCGTCAAGTCGGTCATTCATGGACCATTCACCTTTGCGCCCGACGGCAACCCACTCGTCGGTCCGGTGCCGGGGCTGCGCAACTACTGGTCGGCCTGCGGTGTCATGGCGGGGTTCAGCCAGGGCGGCGGCGTCGGTCTGACACTGGCGCAATGGATGATCGAGGGCGAACCGGAACGCGACGTGTTCGCGATGGATGTTGCACGCTTTGGCGGCTGGACAAGCCCCGGTTATACGCTGCCCAAGGTGATCGAGAACTATCAGAAGCGTTTCAGCGTCTCCTACCCGAACGAGGAGCTGCCCGCAGCGCGCCCGAACAGAACCACGCCGATGTATGACATTTTCAGCGAGATGGGCGCGGTATGGGGACAGCAATACGGACTCGAAGTCGCCAATTATTTCGCCCAGGATGACGAACCCGCCTATGAAACGCCGTCTTTCCGTCGCTCGGATGCTTTTGCCACAATCGGGCGCGAGGTGCGCGGAGTGCGTCACGGTGTCGGCATCAACGAGGTGCAGAATTTCGGCAAGTACCGCATCACCGGATCGCGGGCGCGCGACTGGCTCGATCACATGATGGCAGGGCGCGTCCCCGAACCGGGGCGGGTCAGCCTGTCGCCGATGCTGTCGCCCAAGGGGCGGCTGATCGGGGATTTCACGATCTCCTGCCTGTCGGATACGGACTTCCAGCTTACCGCGTCCTATGGCAGCCAGGCGTTTCATCTCCGCTGGTTCCAGCGACATCAGCAAGATGGCGTAACCGTCGAGAATATCAGCGACAATCGCACTGGGTTTCAGATCGCCGGGCCAAACTCCCGCGAGGTTCTGGCCGCCTGCACCAGGGCGGATATTGAAACTTTGCGCTTTCTGGATGTGCGTCGCATGACCATCGGCATGACCGATTGCATCGTGCAACGGCTGAGCTATACTGGCGATCTCGGTTACGAGATCTATTGCGACCAAATGGCCCAACGTCAGCTTTGGACCACCCTGTGGCAGGCGGGACAGGCACACGGAATGATCCCGTTTGGTATGCGTGCCATGATGTCGCTGCGGCTGGACCGGTTCTTTGGCAGCTGGTTGTCAGAGTTTTCACCGGACTACACTGCGGCGGAGACCGGGCTCGACCGTTTTATCTCGTTTGGCAAAGCGGCCGATTTCATCGGGCGCGCCGCAGCCGAGGCCGAACGTGCAAAGGGCACCTCCCGCAAGCTGGTGGCATTCGAGGTCGCAGCGGAAGATGCGGATGTGCATGGCTACGAACCGATCTGGTTGGATGAGACCGTTCAGGGCTACTGCACCTCGGGTGGCTATTCGCACCATGCGGAGAAATCCATTGCCCTGGGTTTCCTGCCGACCGAACATATTGCAAAAGGACGCACCGTCGAGATCGAGATACTCGGTCAGATGCGGCCCGCGACCGTGATAACCGAGGCGCTGTTCGATCCGGATGGGGCCCGCCTGCGCGGGTGATTGCACAGACGGTCGCCGGGGTTAGAATGACGGCATGAACATCCCTGTCACAGACATGCCGATCCTGCTGCTTGCTGCCGGGCAATCCTCGCGGATGCGCGGGGCCGACAAGCTGTTGCAATTTGTGGATGGCAAGCCGCTGATCCGCAGGCAGGCCGACGTCGCGCGAGCCGTGACCCGCGGACCAGTTATCGTCGCCCTGCCCCCGGCACCTCACCCGCGTTACGATGCCCTGATCGGCGCGAAGGTCGAGAGCGTGCCGGTTGCCGACGCCGCCGAGGGTATAAACGCATCGTTGCGCGCCGGGTTCGCGGCGATGCCGGCGGGGGTCGATGCGGCGATGCTCCTGCTCTGCGATCTGCCCGATCTGACACCGGATGATCTTGCACAGGTCGCGACGGCGCATGATCCGGACAGCGACACCCTGATCTTGCGCGGAACGACGCAGGACGGACGGCCCGGGCATCCGATCGTGTTTTCGGCAAGGCTGTTCGAGCGCTTCAAGAATCTGACAGGTGATGGCGGCGGGCGTGAGGTGGTGAAAGCCGCGGGCACCCGTGTCGTCCATGTCCCCCTGCCCGGAAACCGCGCCCGGCTGGATCTCGATACGCCCGAAGACTGGGCCGACTGGCGCGCGAAACGTGGCACGACCTAGCCGTTGACGTGCAGAGCCACGCGCAGTCAGGAAACCAGCGGATTGGGGTTGGGCGGATCGGCCCCAAGCTGTTTGCTGAATGGAGCATTCAGGCAGTCCGGACGGCGGGACATATCCTGTTCCCAAGATATCGGGGCATGATCAACGACACGCCGCCCGGACAACTTGCACCTCTTCCCACTCACAAACGACCAACCGAACCCGCCCCCGTGGGTTCGACAAACCAAGGGAACTCGTACGCAACCTTGATAGCGAAACGCGCGATTCTGAAAAATGCTGACAGTGTGCCAAATCGCGCATCGCGGCGCGGATTTCTCGCGCGGGGCAGGCATTTAGAAACCTATAATCGATCAAGGGTTGTGGCGCGGCGTCCCGCCATGCGCGCGGAGCCGTGACCTGCGAGCAAGTAGAGCAAACTTTCTCTTTCTTTCCAGAGTCATACAGGGCGGCCGGTGTTGGCGAATTTCTGCACCTTCCACACGCCCTGAAACTCCGCGCGGGACGCGGCGGTCACTCGGCGTGACGATTGCAATCACTCGTTGTCGTTTCCGCATCATGGTCAATCCGGCGAGGGTAGGTAAATTGAACAGGCAACAACACCATACCGGCGTCTCGATCCGCCGAATCGTCCCTCCGCCCCCGCGTGCGGATCAGTTCCGCAGCTTTGCCAGCTCTTCCGTTGCCCGCTGTACCGAGACTTCTCCCGACTCGGCAATCGCACGCGCGACGGGTTCGACCTCGCGGCCTTGCGCACCGGCCAGAATGGCGATGTTGCGGGCATGCAGCGTCATGTGCCCCTTCTGGATACCCTCGGTCGCCAGGGCGCGCAGCGCCGCCATGTTCTGTGCAAGCCCCACGGCGGCGGTCACCTCGGCAAGTTCCTGCGCGCGGCTCACGCCAAGCAACCGGATTGCTGCCTGTGCCGCCGGATGGGTCCTGGTGGCTCCCCCCACCAACCCAAGCGCCATGGGCAGTTCCAGCGTCCCCACCAGCGCGCCGCCGCTGCCTCGCTCCCACCGCGACAGGCTCGTGTAACGCCCGTCGCGCGCCGCATAGGCATGGGCGCCGGCTTCGATGGCACGCCAGTCGTTGCCGGTTGCAACAACCACCGCGTCGATTCCGTTCATGATGCCCTTGTTATGGGTCACCGCACGATAGGGATCGACGATCGCAAGGGCACAGGCCTCGACGATGCCCTGAGCCACGTCCTCACCGGCGAACCCGTCCAT
Source organism: Sedimentitalea sp. XS_ASV28 (assembly GCF_041224545.1). NCBI lineage: Bacteria > Pseudomonadati > Pseudomonadota > Alphaproteobacteria > Rhodobacterales > Paracoccaceae > Sedimentitalea > Sedimentitalea sp. XS_ASV28. Next base: position 197,199 of record NZ_JBGFGP010000176.1, read on the forward strand.
TGCCAGCGCCTCTGGTGTGATCTCGACCCGCGCGCGCACCAGCCTGCGATCCGCAAGGTTCGACAGGATGCGCAGCCGCACCTCGCCTCTGGCAATCTCGGCCACGCGCGAGGCCAGCGTTTCGGCCATCGAATTGACCGTGTTGGCCCCCATCGCATCGCGCACATCGACCAGAAGGTGCAGGACAACCATCGGTCCGACCGGCGTGTCGTCGAACACCTGAACCTCGATATCACGGCACCCCCCGCCCAGATCGACCAGCACCTTGTCACGCCGGTTCGCCATCCCGATCAGTTCGTCGCGCGCCGACAACAGGCGCTGGCGCGCACCATACGGATCATCCGGCCGCACCACCTGAAGCTGCGCCCGCATGATCGGTGCATCGGACGATGTCAGAAATCCGCCGCATCCGCGCGCGATGCGCGCCATATAGGACGCGGCGGCCACGACCGATGGCTCTTCCGTGACCATCGGCACGATGTAGTCCCGACCGTTCACCGTGAAATTCGTCGCGATCCCGACAGGAAGCTCGTATGTCCCGATGACATTCTCGATCATCCCGTCCGCCAGCGCGAGCGGCAACACATCCGACCCGGCAAGCGCCCTCTTATCGTCTTCCGACAGGTGCGCCGCGCGGGCAACGGCCTCGCGCCGATCCGCCGGCGTCATGCTGCGCAGGTTCTTGATACGCGAGTTGCGGTCAGCCATCGGCGATATCCCCGGTCGCCGTCATGTGAAGCTCTGGTGCATGGTTTCCGTCCCTGTTGTGCAAGCGCGCGCGGTCACCGTCACAATGGCCGCATCCGGCGCGAGGGCAACAGAATTCTGGCCGCATGCCGCGAACCGGGGTTCGGGAATGCAATTGTCGCCTTGCCGACAAATCAGTCAGTTCCGGGCTTTTGACCCCGTGCCCGGGTGCCTATAGTCCGCCTGCAAGCCGATGCTGCAGGCGACCGGCGAGGATAAGCATGACAGAGACACCAGCACAGCGCCAAAGCTTCAATATCCTGATCGTGGGTCAATCGGGCCGGTTGCAATACGAGGCGCTGTTGTTTGCCGCGTCGCTGAGACAATGCTCGCCGCAGTTCCGGGGCGAGCTTTTCGTTGCCGTTCCTCAGGCGGGCCCCAACTGGAGCAGCGATCCCGCAATCCGGAATCTCGCCGTGCTGAACGCGCTTGAGCGTCTTGGAGTCACGATCCTGCCGTTTCAATCCGATGTCTTCGGAGAGAGCTATCCGCAGGGCAACAAGATCGAGGCGTTGTTCGCACTGCCCCCCGACACACCCTTCGTGTTCTTTGACACCGATACGCTGATCACCGGCGACATCACCAGCGTGCCCTTCGATTTCGAGCGTCCGGGTGCGTCGCTGCGGTGCGAGGGGACCTGGCCGCAACCCACGCTGTATGGGCCGCGCCATGACCGGATCTGGAAATCGCTCTATGACAAGTTCGGGCTGGATTTTCAAAGCAGCCTCGACACCACGCAACCGGATGATCACTGGCGACGCTACCTCTATTTCAACGCCGGCTATTTCTTTGGGGCACGACCGCAGGAGTTCGCCGGGCGCTTTGTCGACTACGCCGTCGCCATCCGCGATGATCCACCGCCCGAACTGATCTGTCAGAGCCTCGATCCGTGGCTGGATCAGGTTGCGCTGCCGCTTGTCATTCTTTCTCTCGGCGGTGGGCGCGACGCGCTGCCGTCCGGGCTTCTCGATGGATCCGTCAGCTGCCATTACCGGATGTTTCCGCTGCTCTATGCGCGCGAAAGCGATCACGTGATCGACGTCCTGCACAGCGTGGCCGCTCCGAACTGGATCAAGAAGGTTCTCAAGGGCCATGACCCGATCAAGCGCATGGTCTATCAGGGACGCGGCGAAAAGGTCCGCGCGTTGTTCAACCGGGATGCGCTGCCACGCCGGGAGCAAATGATCCGCAACCGCATCAAGTCGGCGGGATTCTGGATGCGCTGAAGCGTTTCACGATAAACCTGGCTCACCTGACGCCAGTGATCTCACCGCATTGCGTGACATCAGATGTTTCAGGTTGATCGCGAAACACTCTTGGATCGGTCGCCGTGTCCCGTGCACGGGTCAGTCACGCGGGCGTGTCCAGGGTTCGGCCCCCTGAACGTCCACGAAAACCCGGTACACCGCACGGGTGGCCGTGATGTACATACGCTGACCGTCCGGCCCGCCAAAACAGAGGTTGGACACCACCTGTGGCACCAGGATCTTGCCCAGCAGCGTTCCGTCCCGGGCAAAACAATGCACGCCGTCCGCCGCCGACGACCACAGGTTGCCGAGCACATCGCACCGCATTCCGTCCGGCAGGCCGTTGTCTATCTCGGCCATTGGGCCTTGCTCGTGCAACTCGCCATCTTCAACGGCAAAGCGCCGGATCACCGATGGCACGGAGTCATCATGGCTCGAACCGCTTTCAGCAATATAGAGCGTCTTTTCGTCCGGCGAAAAACACAGCCCGTTGGGTTGGTTGAAATCGCTGACCACCACCCGCAGATCTCCGTCGGGCGACAGGCGGAACACATTGCGACATTGTTGCTCGGGGGTTTTGCGATACCCCTCGAAATTGGAAATGCGCCCATAGGTGGGATCGGTGAACCAGACTGCCCCGTCCGAACTCACCACCACGTCATTGGGAGAGTTCAGCGGCTTGCCCTCATGCCGATCTGCAAGCACGGTGAGTGATCCGTCATGTTCGGTGCGCACCACGTCGCGCTTGCCGTGCCGACACCCGACAAGCCGGCCCTGCCTGTCACGGGTGTTGCCGTTGTTGAACCCCGAAGCCGTGCGAAAGACCGAAACGCCTTCGGCTTCGGACCAGCGCATGATCCGCTGGCTCGGAATGTCCGAAAACAGCAGACAGTTGTGATCGCCGAACCACACCGGGCCCTCGGTCCAGGTGAAACCGTCGGCAATCATGTCGAGCGTCGACATCGGATGCACCAGAGCGGCAAAGCGATCGTCATGGATTTCCAGATGTGGCGGCATGGTGATCATGTTCGGAGCCTCCTCGTACTGGCGGCGATGACGATGGCGATGATGATGGCCCCGGTCAGCACGTTGCGCGCCCCCGCACCAGCGCCATAGCTGTTGAGCATCGAGACCACGAGAAACATGAAGAGTGCAGCGCCCCAGACACCGGGCACGTTGGAGTTGCCACCGGCGATGGAACTGCCCCCGATGACCACGACAGCGATCGACATCAGCAGGTATTCCGCTCCCATGTTGAGCGCCGCGCCGCCGGAAAAGCTGGCCAGCAGGTAGCCGGCCAAGGCAGCGAACATCGCGACCGCGACATAGGTACACACCCGCACCAGTTCCACCGGCACCCCGGCAAGCCGCGCGGCGCGCAGGTTCTGCCCCGTTGCCAGCAGCCAGCGCCCGGCAACCGCGCGTTCGAGCAGGACCCAGACCGCGACCGCAAGGGCCAGACCCACCCAGGCCACGTTGGGTACGCCCAGAAATCGCCCGGTGGCGAAATCCGCCAATCCTTCGGGCGGCTTGATCCGCAAGCCACGGTTCGACCAGATTGCGAAGGACTGATACACCAGCGACGCTGCCAGTGTTGCGATGATCGGCGGCAGGCGCAGCAGGAAGATCAGCGCGTAATTCGCGATTCCTGCCGCCGCCCCGACTCCGAGAGCGATTGCAAGCCCGGCAAAAGCCATTCCCGGTTCGCCCCCCATTGCCTTGAGCGCAAGCGTCGCAGCGAGTGTCATCGTCGCCGGGATCGACAGATCGACATTGCCGGGCCCGAGTGTGATGACCAACATCTGGCCAAGGCCGACAATCGCGGCGAAGGCGCCGAACGACAGCGCCGCATAGGCCAGTTCGCCCGCGCCCCGCCCCCCGGTCAGCCCGAGAATGAGGACAAAGGCGGCGGCAGCGGCCAGCCATGACCAGAGCCAGGGTTTCGCGAAAATGATCATTTCCCCGCCCCCTTCCTGCTGAAGATCAGGCGTGCGGTCAGCACCAGGATAAGGATTGCGCCCTGCGCGCCGATCTGCCAGTCCGGCGACAGCCGCATGAAGCTCAGGAAACTCGCCGCGAGGGTCAGGGTCAGCGCGCCAATCACCGCGCCTGTGGGGCTGACCTTGCCGCCTGTGAATTCCCCCCCGCCCAGGATGACTCCGGCGATGGACAGAAGCGTATAGCGCAGCGCGATATTGGCATCCGCCGACGTGGTGAGACCGACAAGCGTCATCCCCGCAAGCACGCCAAAGAATCCCGCCAGACCATAGGCAAGCGCCTTGAGCCAGATCACCGGCCAACCCGCCCGTTCGACCGACCGGGCATTTCCACCGACGCCACGCAGCACCGTCCCGATACCCGAGCGGATGATCAGCAGATGCGTCACCGCGGCGATGATGATCGAGGCAACCACCGCCATCGGGGCAATGGGAGGCTTGACCGTCATAAGGGCGCGCAACCAGCCGGGGCTGGCCCCACCCGGCGAGGGTAGGATGAACAGCGCCAGCCCGCCCCAGACAAAGGACATGCCCAGCGTCACGACAATCGCCGGAAGTTCGAACGCATGGATCATGGCTCCGAGCAGCGCGTAGGACAGGATCAACGCCAGCAGGATCGCCAGACCGAGTATTGGCGCTTCGTTCAGAAATGTCGCAGTGACGCAGGCGGCGAGACTGACAAACGTGCCCAGCGACAGGTCAATATCATTCACCATGATGATCATCATCTGCGCAATCGTCGCCAGCGCTATCGGTACGGCGAGGTTGAACAGCAGGTTCAGGCCGAAGTAGCTCATTGCGCGGGGCTGCATGTAGAACGTGGCCGCCAGCAGCATGGCCAACGAGACCACCGGAAGGATGATCCTGTGGCGCAACAGGATGTTCATGACGCCTCCTGCATCTCGAAGGACGCCTGCAGAATTTTCTCTTCGGTGATGTCGGCGCTGCTCAGTTCGGCGCTGATCTCGTCATTGCGAAAGACGAATACCCGGTCGCATTGGCAAACCTCCTCGGTTTCGGTCGAATACCACAGGAATGTCCTGCCTTTTGCCGCCTCGTCGCGGATCATCGCGTAAACATCCTGCTTGGTGCCCACGTCGACGCCGCGCATGGGGTCGTCCATGATGACGACCGGGGCCGGAGACGCCAGTGCCCGGGCAAACAGCACCTTCTGCTGGTTGCCGCCGGACAGGGACAGGATCGGGTTGGTAACGTCGTCGGTGCGGATGCCGATACGCCGTTTCCAGTTTTCCGCGATCCCGGCCTCGGCCTGCCGCTCTACCAGCCCGCCGCGCGCGCATTGGCGCAGAACAGAAATCGAGATGTTGCGCAGGATCGACCACAGCGGCAACACCCCGTCACGCTGGCGATCGCCCGCCACGAACACGGCGCGTTGTGTCCGACCGGCGCGCCAGGCCGAGGATTGCGACAGGTAGAGCCGCGCCAGTGCCTCGGCCTGGCCATGTCCGGCAAGCCCTGACAATCCGACAATCTCGCCCTTGCGCGCGGCGAGCCCCTGCCCGGTTCGCAGAATTTCGGGGCCGAATTCCCGCGCGGTCACGGCGACATCACCCGCCTCGGCCGCAACATGGCCCATCGCGTCAACCAGCCCCTGCCGCGTAAAGTCGTCCGTCGACCCTTCGGCTACCACCTTGCCGTCCTTTAGCACCACGATCCGGCTTGCTACGTCAAAGACTTCGCCAAGCATGTGGGAAATGAAGATTACGGCACCGCCCTCCGCGCAGAATGTCCTGACATGGGTCAGCAGTTGATCCGCGATCCCCGCATCCAGCGAGGAGGTCGGCTCGTCCAGAATCACCAGTCGTGCGGTCGAGCCGCGCGGCGCAAAACCGATGGCGATCTCGACCATCTGGCGTTGCGCGATCGACAGGGTGTCAACCTCGGCATCAGCGTCGATCCCATGTCCGGGAAAGATGGTATCAAGGCTCTGCCCTATCTCCGCGCGCGCCGCACACCGCCAGTTCAGACCGGAATGCGACGCATGCGAAATCCGCAGGTTTTCCACCACCGTCAGGTTCGGACAGAGCGACAGTTCCTGAAATACCGAGCGCACCCCGGCCGCAAGCGCGGTCTCGCCCACACCAAATCCAATCGTGCCCGAGGTCGGGGCTAAGCCACCGTTGATCAGGTTGACCAGCGTCGACTTGCCCGCGCCGTTATGGCCGACCAGCCCGATGCAATCGCCCGGATTGACGGCCAGGCTGACACCATCGAGCGCACGGACGGGGCCGAAATGCTTGGCCGCGTCGACGAGCGCAACGATCGGGCGGCTCACTTGGTCCGACATGCGCGCTCCATCTCATATTGAAATCTGCCGGCGGGCCGCATCTGCAAGCGCCCCACCCCTGCCCACGGGTCACCTGGCGCTGGCGATCACCTGCTGTGCATCTTCCAGCGTATATGTCACGTTGGCCACCGACCCTTCCGGCGTCGTCGCGAGAGCCTCATCAAGCGTGTCCTGTGTGATCTTGAGGAACGGCACGGTCAGATCCTTGGCCACATCCTCACCCTCCAGCACCTGTTGCGCCACCCAGAAGGCCAGCGAGGCGACGCCCGGCGCAATCGACAACGACAGCGTTTCGTAGCCGTTGGCGTCGCGCTGCTCGGCCCACCATTTCAGTTCATCCTGACGGTTGCCCAACACGATCAGAGGTGTCGACCGATCCGCCGCCCGGAAGGCCTGCGCCGTCCCGTAGCCATCGCCACCCTGGGTCACGACACCGACGATATCGGGCAAGGACGGCAGGATTCCCGCAACCGCTTTCTGTGCCACATCCTGCGCCCAGTCGCCATGTACCGATCCGACGATATTGAACTGCGAATGCTCGGCCACACCCTCGTGAATGCCCTTGGAGATCTCGTCATCGACAAACACACCTGCCAGCCCGCGAATTTCCAGAAGATTGCCGCCATCCGGCAAGCGCGTGGCAAGATAGTCGACCTCTTCGCGCCCCATCGCTGCAAAGTCCACCGCGATCCGCCAGGCGCAGGGCTCGGTCACGATGCCGTCAAAGCTGACCACGGTGACACCGGCATCGCAGGCCTCTTTCACCGCGCCGTTCAACGCTGTCGGAGAGGCCGCGTTCAGGATGATCGCGTCATACCCCTGCAGGATCATGTTCTGGATCTGTGCCGCCTGTTCCGTCGCCTGATTCTCGGAGGTTGTATAGGCATCCGCCGCCGCCACCACGCCATCGGCCACAGCCTGCTTCCCAGTGCTTTCAAAGGTTTCCAGCATGGCCTGCCGCCATGAATTTCCCGCATAGTTGTTGGACAGCGCAATCCGTTTGTTCGAAGTGTCCGCGTCGGCCAACCCAGCAATCAGCGCCAGCCCCGCCGCACTGAACAGCATCATTGAATTCGTCATGTTTCCCTCCCTGCTGCTAACGCATCCTGCGCTGCATACCGGCCCGCGATGGGCTCGGGTGCGGCGATGATGTTGCCCGGCCTCGTGCTTGTAAAGGCGACCTCCCGCAGAGATCTTGCGGGTTCCCGCAACGCGGTTACGGTCATCAGTGTTCCCTTTTCGCCCTTGCCTTGCCAGAATTGCAGATACGCGCATCGCGATGGGAGGACATCATGACCTTTGCCGTGCAGAGCCCCGCAAGGGACAACGTATTTCTGCGTATCTCGGCACATCTGGCCGAACGTACCGACATTGCGTCGGCACTCGAGGCAGTGGCCGACGAGATCGCCGAGGTCATCCCCTTTACCCATGCGGATCTCTGTCTCAACGACCGGCCCGGATGGCTCTCGAGCTATGAGGTCGGCATCCAAACCCGATGGTCGCGCACGTCCACGCGCGTTGAAACCTCGCCTATCCGCGATCTGATCACCGGCAAATGCGATTTCATGCTGTGCCAAGACGCCATGAAGGACCCCCGCCAGACCTACAGGGGCGCGTGCTCCGAGCCGATCCTGAACCATCGGATGCGTTCACGCGTTCATGTCCTGATGAAGGTGATGGGCCAGCCGATCGGCACTTTGAATATCTCACACTCGACCGCCGGGCTCTATGATCTCGACACCGTGCGGCGGGCGCAACATGTGGCCGATGTGTTGTCGCCCTATTTTCACGCGCTGCACATCGCCGAGCAGGCCAAGCGCGCCACTCAGGTGCGCCGGGAAGCGCAGGCGCGCGAGGAAGGTTTGCGGCGCGGCGCACTGGAATTGACACAGACGCTCGAACAGGAACGCCAGCGCATCGGGATGGACCTGCATGACCAACCGCTTGCGGATCTCACGCGGCTGCTGCGCGAGATCGCCTCCGACACGGCATTGCCCCGGGGCCACCTCGAAGAGCGGATCAGGGAAGTGGTCGATGACCTGCGGCGGATCATAGACACAGCCGTGCCGACCCTGCTCGATCTGTTCGGCTTTGTTCATGCCGTCCGCGTTCATCTGGAACGCGCGATCGGATTGCAACAGGTCGGGATCACCGTCACCGACGCGACACGGGGCGCACCCGATCGCCTTGATCCGACCGTACGCACTGCGTTGTTCCGAATCGCGCAAGAGGCAATCAACAACGCCGCACGCCACTCCGGCGCCGACCATATCGAGATCCGGATCGAACCGGCGGCCACGCATGGGCTCGTTCTGTCGATCCGTGACAACGGCCGCGGCATTCCCGTGAAACCAGGGCGCACCTCCGGCCTCGCGCATATGCGCACCCGCGCCCGGTTGATCGCGGCCGATCTCGACCTGCTTGATGATGGCGGATGTACTGTGCGCGTGATGCTTGGAGAGCGGTCGTGAAGGTGCTGATCGTCGAGGACGATCAGTTCCATGCGACATACCTGCACGACGCTCTGTCCGAGTCCCTGCCCGAAGTCACCGAGATTCTGCACGCCGCCGATGGGGCCGAGGGCCAGGCTGCGGCGCGACAGACCGGCATCGACGCCATCGTGATGGACCTTCAGATGACGCATCGCAACGGGATCGAGGCCGCCCGAACGATCTGGGCCGAGCGGCCACAAAGCCGGATCCTGTTCTGGTCGAACTACGCCGACGATGCCTATCTACGTGGCATTTCCCAGATCGTTCCGGAAGACAGCGCCTATGGATACGTGCTCAAGACCGCCTCGCGCGCGCGGCTCAAGTTGGCATTGCGGGCGGTGCTCCTTGAGGGGCAGATCATGGTCGATCGCGAGATTCACCGTCTGCAGAGGCGCAGCGCCTCGCCGCGCGGCCGGCTCGACGAGAGCGAATTCGACGTTTTGCTCGACCTCGCGCTCGGACTTCAGGACAGGATGATCGCAGAGCGGCGCGGCATGTCGCTCAGAACCGTTCAGAACCGGCTTTTGTCTCTGTACGAAAAGCTGGGCGTGGCGTCCGGCACAGACGAGGCCCTGACGCTGAACAAACGTGTGCGCGCGCTCAATCGTGCATTGGTAACCCGCATCATCAACACCGAAACCCTGGAAGCGGCACAGCGCGATCTGGACAGTTGGCTCGCCAGCCGGGATTAGCTCTGAACCCGCTCGCGAAATCGGAGATTGCCCGTAGTCGCACGGCTTGGGCGTCCGAACGCAACGGAACAGACATTTCTACTGCAAGACAATGAAGCGGATGGCGGACCCAGTAGGATTCGAACCTACGACCTTCGCCTTCGGAGGGCGACACTCTATCCAGCTGAGCTATGGGTCCGCGCTGTGCCCTGACTTTCGGAGAAACATCGGTGATGCTTCGCCTCGAGATTCGAGCGGCGTATTTCTTGTTGGCGGCGCCCCATGTGGATCACGCTGCACTTGCGGGATCTATACCCGTGCGTTGCCGGACCCGCAACGGGAAACTTCATGCGGATTTACGCGAAGAGTTCGTGAGCAAGTTCCAGCGCTTCCACCAGCGTGTCCACCTCCTCTTTGGTGTTGTAGAGGCCGAACGAGGCCCGGCAGGTGGCCGTGAGCCCGAGATGATCCATCAGGGGACCGGCACAATGGTGCCCTGCCCGCACCGCGACACCGCGCTTGTCGAGGATCGTCGAGATGTCATGCGCATGTGCGGCGCCATCCAGCGTGAAAGAGAAAATCGCCGCCTTGTCCGGCGTGGTTCCCTGTACCTGAAGCCAGTTCAGCCCGTCGAGCCGCGTTCGCGCATAGTCGCGCAGCCGATCCTCATGGGCGGCCACATTTTCCATGCCGAGTTCCATCAGGTATTCCAGCGCAACCCCCAGACCGATGGTCTGCACGATACCAGGCGTTCCCGCTTCGAATTTCATCGGAGGATCGTTGTAGACGACAGCATCCTTGCTGACCTCCTTGATCATGTCTCCGCCGCCCATGAAGGGGCGCATTTCCGCGAGGCGATCGGATTTGACATAGATCGCCCCCGATCCCGACGGGCCATAGAGCTTGTGCCCGGTGATCGCGTAGAAGTCGCAGCCAATGTCCTGAACATCCACCGGCATGTGCACCGCCGCCTGGCTGCCATCGATCAGCACCGGCACGCCCATCGCCTGCGCCGCTCGGGTGATGGTCTTGACGTCGACCCGCGTGCCCAGAACGTTCGACAGCTGCGTGATCGCGACCAGCCTGGTGCGCGGCGTGATCGCATCGATCACCGCCTGCGGGTCCAATGCGCCGGTGGCATCGACATCGACCCATTTGAGCACGACGCCTTGCCGTTCGCGCAGAAAATGCCAGGGCACGATATTTGCGTGGTGCTCCATGACCGACAGCAGGATCTCGTCGCCCGCCTGAAGGCGCGGCATGGCCCAGCCATAGGCGATCATGTTGATCCCTTCGGTGGTGCCGGAATTCAGGACGATCTCATCTTCGGAAGCCGCGTTGAGAAACCGGGCGATGGTGCCGCGCACCGCCTCGTATTTCTCGGTCGACAGGTTGGACAGGTAATGTAACCCACGGTGAACATTGGCATATTCCTCGGCATAGCCCCGCGTCACCGCGTCGATGACCACCTGCGGTTTTTGCGCCGATGCACCGTTGTCCAGATAGGTCAGTGGCTTGCCATTGACCTCTCGCGACAGGATGGGAAACTCGGAGCGGATCTTTTCGACGTCATACATTGGCGGATAATCCTGAAGTTGGCCCCCCGAACAGGGAGATGAGCAGGGTCAGACCCAGCAGGATCGCCGCGGTCGAGGCGACAAGTACACCGGCAGACTTCGGCAGGGAATTCAGCCGATGCGCCTGGTTGACAAAATGCACCAGGATATAGAGCCCGTAAATTGACGCAGCGAAGACGAGCAGCGCCGAAAGCGCCGGGACCGTCATGATCAGCACGATGACAATCACCATCAGCACGACCCGCAGCCCCTGAAGCCAGAGGATCGCCATCATGATCTCATCGAGCGTTCCGGTGCCCCCCATCAAACGCCCGGTCCAGTACAGCGCGTAGATGCTCAGGAGCAGCCCCCCCGCCACGAGAACCGTGTAGAGCGACGGCACAAGGAACACTTCGGGCAATGGTGACGGACCGGGAACCAGAAGGTTGGTCAGGGCAAAAAGCAGACCATTGAGAACGGCGACAAGTGCCAGCCCGGTCCAGAGCGCCTCGCGCGGGACGTTCAGGCCGAGCAGGACGCGCGACGCTTCGGCCGGCGACTTGATGGTCAACACGGCAAGGTCACGCAGGAAGGACGGCGTCATGATACAGGTTCCTCTGCTTGCAGCAGGCTGGCGATCCAAAACCAGGCAAAAACGACGAGCCAGATCAATCCGACCGCCTGCAAGCCCGGCCCCGGACCGATAAACCCGGCCACCAGCCCATGCAAGAGCAACACGGGAGTCGAGGCCAGAAACGACCAGAACAGGGCAAGCCGCGCGCCATACCAACTCCCCCGCCCGCCAATCAGTCGCGCGATCAGATGGCTCAGCGCCGCAAGGGCATAGAGCAACAGCGGCGCAAGGAATATCCAGCCAAGCAAGGCCCCGCCCAGAAGCATGTTGAGCTCCTGCCCGGTCAGATGCGCCTCGCGCGACAGGCGCGGCATCTGCGCGATGAACACGATCAGGCAGGCCCCCATGAGGATGACAAGCGCACGATCCTCGCGCTCGCCCATCGACAGCAACCGCCGCATGACCCGGCGCGGACCGCGATAGGTGGCCGTGATGTCCGACGTCACCGACATCAGCGGCGGCGCGCCAGCCAGTTTTCCAGTCGCGTCACGATATCCTCTGCAAGCTCTTTGTTCTCGATCTCGTCCACCGCCTCGGCAAGAAACGCGAGGGTCAGCAGGTCGGTCGCAGTGCTTTCAGGCACGCCGCGCGAACGCAGATAGAACAACGCCTCTTCATCGATGGCGCCACTTGTTGAGCCATGAGAACAGGCGACGTCATCGGCATAGATTTCCAGCTCGGGCTTGGCGAGGAACTGGCTGTCGCCATCCAGCAGGAGCGACTGGCTGATCTGATAGCCGTCGGTTTTCTGCGCGCCTGCCTTGACCAGGATCTTGCCCTGGAACACGCCGGTCGCACCGTTCCGAAGCACCTTCTTGAAGACCTGACGGCTCTCGCAATTCACCGCGTCATGGGTGATAAACACCGTGTCATCATGGTGGAATTCACCGTCTCCGACACAGGCGCCCGCCACATGGGCAATGGCATCGTCACCGGTCAACTCGATCACGCATTCATTGCGCGTCAGCACGCCGTTGACCGTCAGGGTAAAGGATTTGAAGACCGACTCCTGCCCCAACCGCGCGAACATGTGGGTGACGGCCTTGCGTTCATGATCGCGTCCCTGCGCGCGGACATGGTGCAGCGTGCCGCCGTCGGCGATATCGACCTCGGTACAATGATTGAACCGCGCGGCCGCGGGTCCGGTTTCAAGCAGCGTCAGTTCCGCGCCGCTCTCGACCCGCAGGAGATGGTGCATGATCGCATCGGAACTCTCTGATTCATGGCGATAAACCAGGCTGATCGGCTTGCTCGGCCTGCCGGTCACGTGAATGACGATCCCATCGCTCGCAAAGGCCGTGTTCAGCGCGGCAAAGGGGCGCTCGACCGGCTTCTGGCCCGCGGCCTCCAGTTCGCCGTAAAGCGACTTGGCCCAGTGAATGTCCGATGCGCCGATATCCGCCAGCCGTTCGATGGTTACGTTGTCCAGCGACAGGTCGTCGGACGCATCGGCATCGAAGATTCCGTCGACGAACACGACTTTCAGGCTGTCGATCTCATCAAAGACCGGGCTTTCCCCGCTTTCGAGCACCGCAGCCTGCGGCGCCGCCGCATCAAGCAACATATCGGGCCGGGTGTATTTCCAGTATTCATCCCGCCGCTGCGGCAGGCCCATCGCGGTCACGCGGCCCAGGGCCTCGCGCCGGTTGCTCTCGATCCAGCCGCCGGTCGGCAGCGCGAGACCCGCGAGGCGCGTGTCGGTCGCGCTCTGCTTCTGTTCGGGCAACGCCATTACGCCACCTCGGACAGGATATCGGAATAGCCGTTATGCTCGACTTCGAGCGCCAGTTCGGGACCACCCGACTTCACAATGCGCCCGTCCGCCATGATATGCACGACGTCGGGTTTAATGTGATCCAGAAGCCTTTGATAATGCGTGATAACCAGGAAACCGCGGCCCTCGCTGCGCAGGGCGTTCACCCCCTCGGACACCAGCTTCATCGCGTCAACGTCAAGACCGCTGTCGGTCTCGTCTAGAATGCACATCCGGGGTTCGAGCATCGCCATTTGCAGGATCTCGTTGCGCTTTTTCTCCCCACCGGAAAAGCCCACGTTCACCGGACGCTTGAGCATCTCGGCGTCGATCTTCAGCGCCTTGGCCCGCTCGCGCACGAGTTTGAGGAAATCGGCGGCACTCATCTCTTCCTCGCCGCGCGCCTTGCGTTGGGCGTTCACCGCGGTGCGCAGAAAGGTCATGTTGCCCACACCCGGAATTTCAACCGGGTACTGGAAGGCGAGGAACAGGCCGGCGGCGGCGCGCTCTTCGGGTTCGAGATCGAGCAGGTCCTGATCGCCAAGCGTCGCGCTGCCGTCCGTGACTTCGTAGCCGTCACGACCGGACAGCACATAGGACAGGGTCGATTTGCCCGACCCGTTCGGCCCCATGATCGCATGCACCTTGCCCGCCTCGACCGTCAGGTCGACGCCCTTGAGGATCTGCTTGTCTTCTTCTTCAAGCTGTACGTGCAGGTTCTTGATTTCCAACATTTTTGTGTTCCGTTTCATAAGTGGTCTCGGGAAAGCACTCAACGAGTTTTTCTTGGCTTTTTGTGATACCGTCTTGGTAAGACAATGAAGCCAGCGGCTCATGTTTTGCTTTTTCTGCTACGTCGTCGATAGCAAGGGGTCTTGGCAAAGCGCGTTCTATTCCAGTCGCATAATCGTAAAACTTCAAACTCGGGCTCTTATGGATTTGATTCAGTACAAACCATTGGTTGGAAATACCAAAACTGTCTGCAACGATCAGGCCATGCAAGCTCGAGGAAAACACCTGTGCGCATGAGGCGATCTCGGCACAGACGCTTTTCGCAGGTCTTCTTGTGTCAATCAGCAGAAACCTCGGGTCGGACGCCACAAGGGTTTTGATGGCGACATCATCGACTTCGCTGTGATGCGGAACAATACCGATAATGTCATCCTGATTTGCAGACATACCATACACATGTCTTGCCAATAGTCCGGGATCACCAAACTCGACGTCTTTAAGACCAAGAAGCGCCGCAGTAATCGGACCACGAACAATCTTCGGTGATTGCACCGCTTTCACAAACTCGGCGTCCATTGGTGCCATACAGCCGCTACCCCAAATCGCAGGTTTGATTGGGGAACTCCGGCGCAGTGAACCCCGGCTGGCCATTTTCATTATCGAGCCGACGGCAAACAATTCGGCACGAACCGGTTTTGCCCAAACGACATCACGGCCGGAGACATAGGACACCACGTCCCGGGAAAGATCATCCCCGAAATTTGTCTTTTTGTTCCACCAAAATAGTTTAACCGGCGTGCCCTCAGGCTGAGAAGTCGAGTGTTCCATAACTATCTCAGGACTTTCCAAAGTGGGATAGCAGCAACTAGACCAAGGATCGCTCCGATTCCGATAGCCCGAACTTGGTCGATCAAGTCCATGTAGGCGATGCGAACGTAGGCCGCCCCAAGCAATCCGCCCAAAACCGGCAGCCCCAATACAAACCAGGACGACACGTGGGCCTTCTGGATATTTTTGCTGGATGGCCGAGCCATCAACCAACTGACCCTTCAAGCGAAATCGCCACCAGTTGCTGCGCTTCCATCGCGAATTCCATCGGCAGCGCCTGAAGCACGTCCTTGCAGAACCCGTTGACCACAAGTGCGACGGCCTCTTCCTCGTCCATGCCCCGGCTGCGGCAATAGAACAGCTGATCATCATCCACCTTGGAGGTCGTCGCCTCGTGTTCGACGCGGGACGAGTTGTTCTTGACCTCGATATAGGGGACGGTGTGCGCCCCGCATTTGTCGCCGATCAGCAACGAGTCGCACTGGGTATAATTCCGCGAATCCCTGGCCTTGGGATGCATCGATACCAGACCGCGATAGGTGTTCTGGGCAACGCCCGCACTGATCCCCTTGGAAACGATGCGCGACTTGGTGTTCTTGCCCAGATGCACCATCTTGGTGCCGGTGTCCGCCTGCTGGTGGTTGTTGGCGATGGCGATCGAATAGAATTCGCCCTGGCTGTCGTCGCCGCGCAGGATGCAGGACGGGTATTTCCACGTCACGGCACTTCCGGTTTCGACCTGCGTCCACATCACCTTGGAGCGGTCGCCCCGGCAATCCGCGCGCTTGGTCACGAAGTTATAGATGCCGCCCTTGCCGTTTTCGTCGCCTGGATACCAGTTCTGAACCGTAGAATATTTCACCTCGGCGTCTTCCTCGACGATGATTTCCACCACCGCCGCGTGCAGTTGCGCGATATCGCGGGCCGGCGCGGTACAGCCTTCGAGATAGGACACATAGCTGCCCTTGTCCGCGATGATCAGCGTGCGTTCGAATTGGCCGGTGTTTTCGGCGTTGATGCGGAAATAGGTGCTCAACTCCATCGGGCAGCGCACGCCTGGCGGCACGTAAACGAACGAGCCATCCGAGAACACCGCGCTGTTCAGCGTGGCATAGAAATTGTCACTGACCGGCACGACGCTGCCAAGATATTTCCTGACCAGTTCGGGATGTTCGCGGATCGCTTCGGAAATCGAGCAGAAGATCACCCCGGCCTTTTTCAGCTCCGCCTGGAACGTGGTGCCCACGGACACCGAATCAAACACCGCATCCACCGCCACCTTGCGCCCTTCCGCAGGGGCGGCCTCGGCACCTTCGACCCCGGCAAGGATCATCTGTTCCTTGAGCGGGATACCCAGCTTTTCATAGGTTGCCAGCAGCTTGGGATCGACCTCGTCCAGCGACTTGGGCTTGACCTCCATGCTCTTGGGGCGGGCATAGTAATATTGATCCTGAAAATCGATCTCCGGGTAATCGACCATGGCCCAGTCGGGCTCTTCCTTTTGCAACCAGCGCTCATAGGCCGCGAGTCGCCAATCGGTCATCCACTGGGGTTCCTCGTTTTTCTGCGAGATCAACCGCACGATGTCCGGCGTCAGCCCCTTGGGGGCATATTCCATTTCGATCTCGGTTTCCCAGCCGTATTTATAGGCCCCGCCAACCTCGCGCACGGCATCCACCGTATCCTGATCGACACCTTCCTTGACTTGTGTCTGGTCCACCATGGTCATGGGCACTCTCCTTCACTCACGCCGCGCGGGCGCGAAATTTCTGTTCTTTTTCCAACCATGCATCCGCAAAGCGAAGCACGTCGGTTTCCGTTGTTTCCAGCCCCAGCGAAACGCGGATCGCGCTGCCTGCGGTGATGTCGTCATATCCCATCGCGCCCAGCACCCGGCTCGCCTTGGCCTTGCCACTGGAACATGCGGAACCGGCGCTGATGGCAAAACCGGCCAGGTCCATCTGCATGACCTGGGTCTCGCCTTTCCAACCGGGGCTGGAGAAACACAAAGTGTTCGGAAGTCTTGCCGCGCCTATTCCGACAAAAATAGTATTCTTTGCCGTGGCCACAAGGGCATTTTCTAGAATATTTCTAAATTCATCGACACGTGCCCATGCGCCATCCGCAACATCGCGCGCCGCCGCTTCGACCGCGGCCCCGAACCCGGCGATTCCGATGACATTTTCGGTGCCGGACCGCCGCCCCATCTCCTGCCCGCCACCCCGAATCTGTGCAGCCAGTTCGGTGCCCCGGCGGATCACGAGCGCGCCGACCCCCTTTGGCCCGCCCAGCTTGTGGGCCGAGATCAGCGCCATCTGCGCCCCTATCTCGTCGAAGGAAACCGGGATTTTGCCGAACGCCTGCGTCGCGTCCACCACCGCGAGCCCGTCCGGCAGGGCTTGCAGCACCCCGGTCTCGGAATTCGCGAGTTGCAACACGGACGCCGATGGCGCGGGCACAGCCACCTGGCCCGATTCGGCAACCGCCAGAGTGTCATCGACCCATGCGGCCACTGCGTCATGCTCGATCGCCGCCCCGTGCAGGTCGCGCCCCTTGCACGCCAGCGCTGCCGCCTCGGTCGCACCGGACGTGAAAACGATATCGTGCCCTTCCGCCCCGAAGGCGCGCGCGATCTGCGCGCGTCCCCGCTCGATCAGAGCCTTGGCTGCGCGCCCTTCGGCATGTACGCTCGACGGGTTTCCGACCACATCCATGGCCGCAATCATTGCCGCCCGTGCCTCGGCGCGCAGCGGTATGGTCGCATTATGATCGAGGTAGATCCGGGTCATTCATCAACCACGTCAAACAGGCTTGGCACAGCCGGGCATGGCGCCAGATCGTTGCGCACCACGTCCGACAGGCGTGTCTGGTGCAAAAACACGTAGACATGCGCACTCATGCTTTCCCAAAGCCGGTTGGTCAGCGATTGCGCGCGGCTACCCGAAGAGGCGCCCGACGCCCCGGCCCCCTTGTGCATCGCGTCGACCGTTTCATCCACCGCCCCCAGCACATCGACAACACGGATTTCAGTTGACGGTTTGGCCAGACGATATCCGCCGCCCGGACCGCGTACCGATTGCACGAGTTCGGCGCGGCGCAGCTTGACGAACAACTGCTCAAGATATGGCAGCGAAATATTCTGGCGCTGCGAAATATCCCCCAGCGTCACAAGCGCATCCTCGGGTTGCAGCGCGATATCGACAAGCGCGGCCATTGCATACCTGCCTTTGGTCGATAGTTTCATTCTCACTCTCCCCGCGAGGCCAACATTTGCGCGAAATCATTGACGTTTGCGCGCCCAATGCGTATGTGCCCACACACACGAGGCAACGCTCGCGCGCCCAATTAGAACCGTTCTAAGGTGGCCTAGCGAATTCGTCAAGAATTTCGCTGCACCTGAGCAGAAACAGACAGGACTTACCGCCCAATGCCCGAGGTCATCTTTCCCGGACCCGATGGCCGCCTTGAAGGCCGTTACCACCCCCAAAAGGAGAAGGACGCGCCAATCGCCATCGTGCTGCATCCACATCCGCAATTTGGCGGGACGATGAACAACAAGGTTGTCTATAACCTGCACTATGCCTTCTATAACATGGGCTTTACGGTTCTGCGCTTTAATTTCCGCGGGGTCGGGCGCAGCCAGGGCGAATACGATCAGGGAATCGGCGAATTGTCGGATGCGGCAAGCGCGCTGGATTATCTGCAATCGATGAACAACAACTCCAAGCATTGCTGGGTCGCGGGTTTCTCCTTTGGCGCATGGATCGGGATGCAGCTGTTGATGCGCCGCCCGGAAATCACCGGCTTCATCAGCGTCTCGCCGCCCGCGAACATGTATGATTTCTCGTTTCTGGCCCCCTGCCCGTCCTCGGGTCTCATCATCAACGGCAGCTCCGATCGTGTCGCGCCACCTGCGGACACCGTATCGCTCGTGAACAAGCTGCACGAGCAAAAGGGAATCACGATCACGCATCAGGAAATCGAGGGCGCGGATCATTTCTTTCAGGAGCCGCACATGGACACCATGATCGGCAATGTCAGCGATTACGTGAAGCGCAGGCTGACGGAAACCTCGCGCTGAGCGCGCATTGCGATGAGTACCCTGGAAACCATAGCCGCCAAGCTTGCAGACGACACGCTCGAGGCGATGCGGATCACCGGCGATAACCGACTCTATGTCGAGATCGGCGAACTGATCGGGGCCTCGTCGCAGACACTGGAAGAGACATACCTGACGGCGATCCGGGTCCGCCTCGCCGAACAGGCGGCCCGCAGGCTGCTGAATGGCAGGGTCGCCGCCGCCAGGCAAACCGCATCCGGAAAAGTTCAGGGATGAGCGAGCGGCTGGACGCGCAGATCGCATTCCTGCGCGAGGCGGACAAGCTGAAATCCGTCCTGCGCGCCTCTCGGCTGATTGACGGTTCGCGCCGCGAAAATTCGGCTGAGCACAGCTGGCACATCATGCTCTATGCTCTGGTGCTCTCGGATCAGGCCGGCCCGGACGTCGACATCAACCGGGTCCTGCGGATGTTGCTGCTGCACGATATTGTCGAGATCGACGCTGGTGATGCCCCCATCCACGGGGATGTCGACCATGAAGCGATGGCTGCCAGGGAAGCGGCCGCCGCCGACCGCCTGTTCGGTTTGCTGCCAGACGATCAGGCCGTGCAATTTCGCGCATTGTGGAATGAATTCGAAGCCGCCACGACACCGGATGCCATCTTTGCCAAGAGCATCGACCGCCTGCAAACGCCGATCGCAAATCTCGTTTCCGGTGGCGACAGCTGGGTCGATTACAACGTGACACTGGAGCAACTGGAACAGCGGGTAGGTGTTCCGGTCAGACGTGGCCTGCCGCGGGTATGGGACTGGCTCCTGCCCCAGCTGCGTGCCTTCTTTGCCCGAAACATCTGAGCCGTCACCGTTCTCCTGCGCCGATGAAACGCATTGATGCGCCTTCAGGCATCCATTGAAAGCCCCTTGCCGAGACCCGTGCGAAACTCCACACTCGCCCCGACGACTCATGCCCGACCTTGAAAACCGTTTGTTGAAAATTTCTCTGTCAGACGAAGAAGGATCAAGTGTCGCTCCGAATCCGCGACAAAATCTGTATACCATGGCATACAGGACTTTAAGATGCTGTCGGGATCAGTTATATCGCCCCTGAATTTGACCCAAAGGCTCGAAAGGCAGACCCTATGGCAGACCTCTCCGACATCGATATTGTCTATACAACCGTTGACGAAGCGCCCGAACTGGCGAGCGCGTCGCTGCTTCCGATCGTGCGCTTTTTCGCCAAAGCCGCCGATATCACGGTCGATACCCGCGACATCTCGCTGGCCGGCCGGATCATCGCGGCGTTTCCGGACTACCTGACCGACGCGCAGAAACAGGACGATGACCTTGCCGCACTGGGCGAATGGGTGAAAACCCCCGACGCCAATGTGATCAAGCTGCCGAACATCTCGGCATCAGTTCCGCAACTGGTCGCGGCGATCAAGGAGTTGCAGGGCAAGGGCTATGCTCTGCCCGACTATCCCGGAGAACCCGCCACCGACGAGGAGAAAGACGTTCGGGCGCGCTATGACGCGATCAAGGGCTCTGCGGTGAACCCCGTCCTGCGCGAAGGCAACTCTGACCGTCGTGCGGCCAAGGCGGTCAAGAACTATGCCAAGGCCAACCCGCACCGCATGGGCGCGTGGAGCGCGGACAGCAAGACGCATGTCGCGTCGATGCCCGCAGATGATTTTTATGCCAACGAAACCTCCACGACCATTAGCGCGGATCAGGCCGGTGCCGCCAGGATCGTATTGACCGCAGCGGATGGCAGCGAGACCGTTCTGAAAGAGGGCGTTCAACTCGCCGAAGGGACCGTGGTTGACGCGACATTCATGTCGGCCTCTGCGTTGCGCAGTTTCCTGAAGGATGAAATCTCCGACATGGAGCCGGGCGTTCTGTTCTCGTTGCATATGAAGGCAACGATGATGAAAGTCTCCGACCCGATCATCTTTGGGCACGCGGTTTCGGTCTATCTCGAAGAGTTCTTTGCCAGGCATGGCGACACGCTCGATGCGTTGGGCGTGAACCCGAATTCCGGAATCGGCGATATCGAAGCCCGCATCGCCGACGATGAAACACTGAAAGCCGATCTCGCGGCGGCGCTCAAGGCGCAACCGCCGATGTACATGGTCAATTCCGACAAGGGCATCACCAACCTTCACGTGCCCTCGGACGTGATCATCGACGCGTCGATGCCTGCGGTGATCCGCGCCGGCGGCAAGTGCTGGGGACCGGACGGCAAGGAGGCCGACACCAAATGTGTCATCCCAGATCGTTGCTATGCGTCCGTCTATGACGAGACAATCAATTATTTCAAGGAAACCGGCGCACTGGACGTGGCGACGTCGGGCACGGTGCAGAATGTCGGCCTGATGGCGCAGAAGGCCGAGGAATACGGCTCGCACCCCACGACATTCGAAATCCCCGTGGCGGGCACCGTCCGCATGATCGCGGCAAATGGCGACGTGCTGCACACGCACGAGGTCGAGGCGGGCGACATCTGGCGCTCGTCCAGCGCGAAACAGGCTCCGATCGAGGATTGGGTGCAGCTTGCCATCGACCGTCAGGCAGCGACCGGCGCACAGGCGATCTTCTGGCTGGATGCAAACCGGGCACATGACGCGGTGCTGATCGACAAGGTCAAGGCGATCCTCGACGCCAAGGGCGTTGCCGACAAGTTCCAGATCCTCGCCCCGCGCGAGGCCACCCGCCTCACGCTGGAAACGATCCGCAAGGGCGAAGACAGCATCGCGATCACCGGCAACGTGCTGCGCGACTATCTGACCGACCTGTTCCCGATCCTGGAGCTTGGCACCTCGGCCAAGATGCTTTCGATCGTCAAACTGATGCAGGGTGGCGGGCTGTTTGAAACCGGTGCCGGCGGCTCGGCGCCCAAACACGTTCAACAGTTGCTGGAGGAAAATCACCTTCGCTGGGACAGCCTGGGCGAGTTCTGTGCCCTGGGCGAAAGCATTTCCTTCCTCGCCGAACGCAAGAACAATGCCAAGGCGGCGGTGCTCGGCAAGGCGGTCGATGCCGCGACACAGGGTATTCTGGATAACGACCGCAGCCCCAGCCGCAAGGTTGGCCAGCCCGACAACCGCGACAGCCATTACTGGTTCGCGCGGTATTGGGCAGAAGCACTCGCGGCACAGACCGAGGATGCCGACCTCGCCGCCCGGTTTGCACCGGTCGCTCAGGCGCTGGCCGATGGCGAAGCGGCAATCGTATCGGAATTCGCCGCGGTGCAGGGACAGGCGGCGGATATCGGCGGCTATTACAAGGCGGTTCCCGACAAGCTGAACGCCGTCATGCGCCCAAGTGCCACCCTGAACGGCATCATCGGCTAAACAGGACATTGCGCGCGCCCGGAACGTCGCGGCGCGCGCATCACGATCGACTGACCGGTTCAAAGCTGATCCGCTCAGATGCAGGCCACTTCGCCCTCAAACCCCTGCTGACATCCCGGACTGGCCGGGTTGGGGACTCGGTTCAATCGCGCGTCTGACGCTTCGATCTGCCGTTCGCGCGCCGCAACCTCCGTCGCCCCGGCGTTGCGGGCCGATCCGCGTTCGGCGAGGTCCGGGCTGGCCTTGCCACAGGCGCTGACACGCCCGACCAGCACGCAGATCGCCACCGTTTCACGCATCGGCCCCGGCGGGATCAGATGAATTGGAACACGATATCCGCTTCATCCAGCAGGACGTCCGACAGGACAATATCGACGGTCCCGAGCGTTATCATGGTGTCTCCCCTGCCAGACGCAACCTCCAGTTCGGATGCGCTGGCACCGCGCAGTTCGATCCGGATCACATCCTCGCTCGCAGAGAATCCGCCGATCGTGTCCCGCCCCCTGTTGCCGTTGACAAAGACGAACGTATCGCGCCCGGCGCCACCGGACATCACATCGCTGCCGCCTCCGCCTATGAGCACATCATCACCGCCACCTCCGAACAACCGGTCATTGCCGCCACCGCCGCCCATGATATCGCGACCGGCCTCGCCAAACAGCCGATCCGCGCCCGCGCCGCCGCTCATGCCGTCATTGCCGGCGCCCCCTTTCAACAGATCGTCACCGGTACCACCGCGCAGGGTGTCATGACCGGCCCGGCCATACAGCCTGTCCGCCCCTTCGTCGCCCCGCAGAATGTCGTTGCCCGCGCGCCCGTCGATCTCGTCATCACCGGCCAGCCCGAGTATCCGGTCAGCACCCGCCAGCCCGCCAAGATTGTCATCGCCCCCGGTGCCGGCAAGATGCGCCCGCGGTTGCGAGACGTGAAAGAAGGCCAGTTGAAGTGGGTTCCCGTCCATCGCACCCTGGTCGGTGTAGGCCAGCGCGATGGTCCCGTCCGGCAATTCCGCAAGCGACGGCATGCCCTGTGCCCCGGCGTCGGAGAACCCGACCGTGATCTCGTCACCTTGCGGACGGCCATTCTCGTCAAAGAGCAGGAGCTCGATGTTCCTTGCCGCCCCGGACGCATCCGGAACGACCATTGCCAGAGCGAGACCGCCCCCTGACAAGGCCAGCATGTCGAATTCGCCATGCTCGCTGTCAAAGCGCATCTCGCGCGGGATCGGAGCCGCGGCGAATTCCTGCACCGCTTGCGCCGAAAACAGCTTGAGATTGATGACCGATGTGCCGCGCCCCCGCTCTTCGACATAGGCGAGCGCAAATCCGCCACCGCCGAGCGCCGCGAGTTCAAGGCTGTTTTCCGCGATATCCCGCCCGGGCGTGGCGTTAACGTAAAACGTCAGCGGATCGTAAACCCCGACAAAACCGTCCGGACCTTCAAAGCGGCTATCGCTCAGCACGAGCCGGATATGATGCGTATCAGAGCCGTCCGGCATCGCGAACTGCGCAGCACTCAAAATATTGCCGCTACTGAGTTGCACCATGTCGTCGACGTCAACGGTCAGGCGCGCTCGCAGCAATCCGCCCGTATCGTAGATATATGTCCCGTAATTCGATCCGGCGGGAGCCGCCGACGCGGGCTCGGTCAGGATCACCGCAAAGCGATTGCCGCTGAGTTCCACCATGCGATGCAGCACCTGCATCTCGGTCGGCTGTCCGGATATCCCCGAGGGCGTGTCCGCCACCACATCAATAGCGAAACCGGTGATCGCGGATCCGTCGGGCTGATAGAACTTGACGAACACGTCCTGATCCGTGGGCTGGTCGCCATATTGCGCGGTGTGGGTGAACCCGACCGCAAAGCTGCCATCGGACAGAACAAGCACCTGCGGCCTGTCCTGCACGAAGATGGACGAGCTGTTGACTTGCACAATCTCGCCGAGCGGAACTCCGTCGCTGTCCAGGACGCGCATGAAAACGGCGCCATCCGTGTCCTCGAACCGATCCGTGGATCGGCGCAGGACTTCCGACCAGACCATGACGAGGTTGCCATTGGGCAGAACGGCAATCTCGGGGTCGGTGCCCCCTGCTCCGTACCCGGCAGACGCAATCGTTACCACCGCACCCCGTTGTCTCAATTCCATCTTTCGCAGCCTCTCAAAGCTCTTCACGCCGACTTGCCGGCCCGACACGTGGCCAGGACCGGCATCTGGACCCGGGACGGCTCCATCGGTCAGTTGGTTTCACCACATACAGACCAATCTGTTGATCATGTATCAACACCGCCAGAGAGCACAGATTCCCGCATGGATTCAACCGTGGCGATAGGTCATTGTCACGTCGTGCAAGCCGGTCTAGACGCGATGGGAAAGAGCCTCGCAAAATCAGGGTATCGTGATGCCAATCCACTATCTCTATCTGTTCATGGCCATCGTCGCCGAGACCATCGGCACCACCGCGTTGCAGGCCAGCCAGCAGTTCAGCCGCATCGGCCCGTCGATCATCGTGGTGATCAGCTATGGCGCGGCCTTTTATCTTCTGGCACTGGCGTTGCGATTCATGCCGGTCGGTGTCGCCTATGCGATCTGGTCCGGCCTTGGCATCGTGTTGATCGCGCTGATCGGGCTGGTGATGTTCGGACAAAAACTCGACCTCGCGGCCATGGCGGGCCTTGCCCTGATCATCGCCGGTATCGTGATCATCCAGCTGTTTTCGAATACGGCCAGCCACTGAACCATACGTAAATCACGGATTTACTCTGGCCATTGTCGGCGTGTCGCGCTATGCGCGCGGCAATTCCCGTACAAAGGCTGACCTCATGGACCTGCGCAATATCGCAATCATCGCTCACGTGGACCACGGCAAGACCACGCTGGTGGACGAACTGCTGAAACAATCCGGCACCTACCGGGACAACCAGGCCACCACCGAACGGGCCATGGACAGCAACGACCTTGAACGCGAGCGCGGGATCACCATCCTGGCCAAGGCCACCTCGGTCGAGTGGAAAGGCACCCGGATCAACATCGTCGACACCCCCGGCCACGCCGATTTCGGTGGCGAGGTCGAACGCATCCTGTCGATGGTGGATGGTGTCGTGCTGCTGGTCGATGCCGCCGAAGGCCCGATGCCCCAGACCAAGTTCGTGACGTCCAAGGCGCTCGCGCTCGGCCTGCGCCCCATCGTGGTTCTGAACAAGGTCGACAAACCCGACGCCGAACCCGACCGCGCGCTGGACGAATGTTTCGACCTGTTCGCCAATCTCGGCGCCGATGACGATCAGCTCGATTTCCCGTCGATGTATGCCTCTGGCCGGTCCGGCTGGGCGGATATGGAACTGGACGGACCGCGCAAGGACCTGGCCGCGCTGTTCGACCTGATCGTCGATCATGTCCCCGCCCCGGCGCAGATTTCGCGCAAGGACGAACCGTTCCGCATGCTCGCCACCACATTGGGCAGCGATCCTTTCATCGGCCGCATCCTGACCGGCCGCGTCGAAAGCGGAACGCTCAAGGCCGGTGAGACGGTCAAGGCGCTGAGCCGTGACGGCGCGTTGATCGAGAATTTCCGCTGCACCAAGATCCTGGCCTTTCGCGGACTGAGCCAGCAGGCCATCGAAACCGCCGAGGCCGGTGATATCGTCTCGCTCGCGGGCATGTCCAAGGCCACCGTGGCCGACAGCATCGTCGCCCCCTCGGTGGACGACGCGCTGCCCGCACAGCCGATCGATCCGCCGACCATCACCGTGACCTTCGGCATCAACGACAGCCCGCTTGCCGGTCGTGACGGCAAAAAGGTGCAGTCCCGCGTGATCCGCGAGCGGCTGCTGAAAGAGGCCGAAAGCAACGTCGCGATCAAGATCAGCGACACCCCCGGCGGCGAGGCATTCGAAGTTGCGGGCCGTGGCGAATTGCAGATGGGCGTCTTGATCGAAAACATGCGCCGGGAAGGGTTCGAACTCTCGATTTCTCGCCCGCAGGTTCTGTTCCGCGACATCGACGGACAGCGCATGGAGCCGATCGAAGAGGCCACCATCGACGTCGACGACGAATATTCCGGCGCGGTGATCGAAAAGATCACCGGCGCGCGCAGGGGCGAGCTGGTCGAGATGAAGCCGGCCGGCGCGGGCAAGACCCGTATCATCGCGCATGTGCCGTCGCGCGGGCTGATCGGCTATCACGGCGAATTCCTGACAGATACGCGGGGCACCGGTGTGCTGAACCGGGTGTTCCACGGCTGGGCGCCGCACAAGGGCGCGATTCCGGGCCGCCGCGCCGGGGTTCTGATCTCGATGGAGAAAGGCCAGTCCGTCGCCTATGCCCTCTGGAACCTCGAAGAGCGCGGACGCATGTTCATCGGCGCACAGGCCGAGGTGTATCAGGGCATGATCATCGGCGAGCACAGCCGCGAGAATGACCTTGAGGTCAACCCGCTCAAGGGCAAGAAGCTGACCAACGTGCGTGCGAGCGGAACCGACGAGGCCGTGCGCCTGACCACGCCGATCACCATGTCGCTGGAAGAGGCCATCGCCTATATCGACGACGATGAACTGGTCGAGGTCACACCCAACGCGATCCGCCTGCGCAAGCGGCATCTCGACCCGCACGAGCGCAAACGCGCCGCCAAGGCCGCCGGTTGACGCCACCGGCAATCTGACAAGAAACAGGCCGGGCATATCTGCCCGGCCTGTTGTGATGTAACGAACGCGTTTGGCGGATCAGTCGCTGGTTTCCACAACCATCAGCTCGCGCTCGGAAGCGCCGCGTGCGTGGTCAAGTGCCGCCTGATATTCGGGCGAATTGTAGCAGTCCACCGCCGCCTCGACCGACGGGAACCGCGCCACGACGTTGCGCGGGCGCTCCTTGCCCTCAAGCTGAACGAAACGCCCGCCGCGCGCGACGAACTCGCCCCCATGGCTGGCGATGGCCGGCCCGGCAAGCTCGGCGTATTTTCCATAGGCGTCGGCATCCGTCACCGTCACATGTGCAATCCAGAGTGCGCCCATCCTATCCTCCGATAACTTTTTCCGCCGCGGCGATCGCCGCATCCGCATTAGCCGCATCCCGGCCGCCGCCCTGCGCCATGTCGGGGCGTCCGCCGCCCCCCTTGCCGCCCAGTTCCTGTACCGCGGCCCTGACCAGATCGACCGCCGACAGCCGGTCCGTCAGATCGCCCGTGACGCCCGCCGCAACCGCGGCCTTGCCCCCCGCATCCGCGATCAGCAACACCGCACCGCTGCCGATGCGGGCCTTGTGCTCATCAATGAGGGCCGGAAGATCCTTGCCGGTCACACCGCTCAGAACCTGCGCCACCAGCGGAACACCGTTGACCTGCCGCGCTTCGGGTGCGGCCTGACCGCCGCCGGCCATGGCGAGTTCCCGGCGCAGTTGCGCCACCTCGTTGGACAGGGCCTTGCGCTCGTCCATCAGAGCACGCACGCGATCGGGCACGTCGGCGGCCTGCGCCTTGAGGGCACCCGCAATCTCCGAAAGCCGCTGGTCCTGTTCACGCAGATAGCGAAACGCCTCGGCCCCGGTCAGCGCCTCGATCCGGCGCACGCCCGCGCTTGATGCAGAATCGCCGAGGGTCACGAACACCCCGATGTCACCGGTCTGGCGCACATGGGTGCCGCCGCAGAGTTCGATCGAGTAGGTGGCGCCATTGCCGCCCTTGCCCGACTGCGGGTCAAGCCCCATCGAAACCACGCGCACCTCGTCGCCGTATTTCTCGCCGAACAGGGCCTGCGCGCCGATCTCGCGGGCGTCATCCGGGGTCATGATACGGGTCTCGACCGGGGCATTCTGACGAATATAGCTGTTCACCTCGTCCTGCACCTGTTGCAGTTCTTCGGCGCTCAGTGGCTTGGTATGGCTGAAATCGAACCGCAAACGATCTTCTGCGTTCAGAGAGCCGCGCTGCGCCACGTGATCGCCCAACGCGCGGCGCAATGCTTCGTGCAGCAGGTGGGTTGCCGAATGGTTGGCGCGGATCGACGTCCGGCGCGCGTGATCAACCGTCAGGGCGGCGGCCTCGCCAACCTTTACATAGCCTTCGACCACCGTTGCAAAATGCACGAACACGCCCGCGGTCTTGCGGGTGTCCGTGATCTGCGCGACGCCGCTCTCGGTGCGTATTTCTCCGGTATCGCCAACCTGGCCTCCGCTTTCCGCGTAAAACGGCGACTGGTTCAGCGCGATCTGAACCTCCTGCCCCTTCCCGGCCTGGGTGACGGTTGCGCCATCCTGCACCAGCGCCACGATTTGCCCCTCTGCGGTCTCGGTATCGTATCCGAGGAAGTCGGTGGTGCCATGCTGATCCGCAACATCGAACCAGACGGTTGCATCCGCCGCCTCGCCGCTGCCCGACCAGGCGGCCCGCGCCTTGGCCTTCTGTTCGGCCATCTCGGCATCAAAGCCTTCGGTATCCACGCCCCTGTCCATCTCGCGCAGGGCATCCTGTGTCAGATCGAGCGGGAAACCGTAGGTATCGTAGAGCTTGAACGCTGCCTTCCCGGGAAGCATCGCGCCATCCGGCAGTTTGGCAACTTCGTCATCCAGCAGCTTGAGACCGCGATCAAGGGTCTGCTTGAACCGGGTTTCCTCGAGTTTCAGGGTTTCTTCGATCAGGGGTTGCGCCCGGCCAAGCTCGGGATAGGCGGCGCCCATCTGTTGCACCAGAGCGGGCACCAGACGGTACATCAGCGGGTCCTTGACACCGAGCAGATGCGCATGCCGCATCGCGCGCCGCATGATCCGGCGCAGCACGTAGCCCCGCCCGTCATTGGACGGCATCACCCCGTCCGCCATCAGGAACGATGTCGAGCGCAGGTGATCCGCGATGACCCGATGATGCATCTTGCCCGGCCCGTCGGGGTCGGTATGGCTGGCATCCGCGCTGGCCTCGATCAGGCTGCGCATCAGGTCGGTGGCGTAATTGTCGTTCGTGCCCTGCAACAGCGCCGCCACCCGTTCGATTCCCATGCCGGTATCGATCGACTGGGCATCAAGCTCGCGGCGGCTGCCATCCTCGAACTGCTCGTACTGCATGAAGACGAGGTTCCAGATTTCGACAAACCGGTCGCCATCCTCTTCGGGACTCCCCGGAGGGCCACCCCAGTACTGCTCACCGTGGTCATAGAAAATCTCGGTACAGGGGCCACAGGGTCCTGTGGGCCCCATCTGCCAGAAATTGTCGTTGGTGGGGATCCGGATGATCCGGTCATCCGGCAGGCCGGCAACCTTTTTCCAGATCTCCGCCGCTTCGTCATCGGTGTGATAGACCGTGACCAGCAGGCGGGATTTGTCGATCGCCAGATCCCTTGTGATCAACTCCCAGGCAAAATGGATCGCATCGGATTTGAAGTAGTCGCCAAAGCTGAAATTGCCCAGCATCTCGAAAAACGTATGGTGACGCGCGGTATAGCCCACATTGTCCAGATCGTTGTGCTTGCCACCGGCACGCACGCATTTCTGCGCCGTCGTGGCCCGCTTGTAATCGCGATGTTCGACCCCGGTGAACAGGTTCTTGAACTGGACCATGCCGGAATTCGCGAACATCAGGGTCGGATCGTTGCGCGGCACCAACGGGCTGCTTTCCACAACCTCATGACCTTGCTTGGCAAAATAGCTCAGAAAGGTGGAGCGAATGTCATTCAACGTGGGCATGGTCAAGCTTTCGGCGGTTCTGGTCTGGCAACTCAAATAGCCGCAAGCCCAGCCACTGTCCACCGCCGCCATGTGCCATCCGGCAACAAGAAAAGGCGCGCCCATCGGCACGCCCCGAATTTTCTCACGCTCACACGTTCAGGAGCCGAGCTACCGCGCCCGCACACCCCGGTTCGCAAAAAGCGATCACGCCTCGAGCACATCCTCGTCGCTGGCGTCGCCGGGTTTGGGCATATCGAAATCCAGCCCATGTGCCGCTCTGATCTTGTCCTCGATCTCATAGGCGATATGAGGATTGTCACGCAGGTATTGCTTGGCGTTCTCACGCCCCTGCCCGATACGTTCGTCGCCGTAACTCATCCAGGCACCGGACTTGTCCACGACACCGGCCTTGACGCCAAGGTCGAGCAATTCGCCCATCTTTGAAATGCCTTCGCCATACATGATGTCGAATTCAACCTGCTTGAACGGCGGCGCGACCTTGTTCTTGACGATCTTGACCCGCGTGGTGTTGCCGACAATCTCGTCGCGATCCTTGACCGATCCTGTACGGCGAATGTCCAGCCGCACCGAGCTGTAGAATTTGAGCGCGTTGCCACCCGATGTGGTTTCCGGGCTCCCGAACATCACGCCGATCTTCATGCGGATCTGGTTGATGAAGATAACCATGCAATTGCTGCGCGAAATCGAGCCTGTCAACTTGCGCATGGCCTGGCTCATCAGGCGGGCCTGCACTCCGACGCTGCTGTCGCCCATGTCACCTTCAAGTTCGGATTTCGGCGTCAGGGCGGCAACCGAGTCCACAACCACGACGTTCACGGCCCCCGACCGCACCAACGTATCGGTGATCTCAAGCGCCTGTTCCCCGGTATCGGGCTGGCTGATCAGCAACTCGTCGATATCAACGCCGAGCTTGCGGGCATATTGAGGATCAAGCGCGTGTTCGGCATCGACGAACGCACAGACCCCACCGCGCTTCTGCTGTTCCGCGACACAGTGCAGCGCGAGAGTCGTCTTGCCCGAGCTTTCCGGCCCGTAGATTTCGATGATGCGGCCCATCGGCAAACCGCCGATCCCAAGCGCGATATCAAGCCCGAGAGAACCCGTGGAACTGGCTTCAATCTGCTGAATGGCGCCCTCGGCCCCCAGCTTCATGATCGAGCCCTTTCCGAACTGCCGCTCGATCTGGGCAAGGGCGCTGTCCAGCGCCTTTTGCTTGTCCGCGTTCTTCTTGCTGCTCATGGTCAATAGATCCGCCATAGTCCTGTTTCCCTGTCTTATTGTCACACCCGCGGACGGGCGGCAATCGCTGCTTTGTTCACCTCTTGTTCCAGATAGGATCAAAAAGAGAACATTTCAATCGGAATTTTTCCCGCTTCCACTGTTTCCCAAAGGTATTAAAGAGTAGTTTACCCACTAATTTCGTCGCCCACCCCCGGAGATATTCCAGGTAAATGCTTGTTTTTCATAAAGAACGCCTCGCGTTTCTCGCCATTCCGAAAACAGGCACCACGGCCTATCACGCTGCGTTGTCGCAACGTGCCGACATCGTTGTTTCGCACCCGACCGGGCTGAAACACGCCTCGGTCAATCGTTACGGCCGGTTCTTCAAGCCGATGTTCGCCAATGTGGGCGGCGCCGAAATGGAACTTCTCGCGGTCATGCGCGAGCCGATCAGCTGGCTGGGAAGCTGGTACAGGTACAGGCAACGCGACTATCTACGCGATACCGAACGCAGCACGCGCGGGATGAGTTTCGACGAATTCGTGCTCGCCTACATGCGGGGTAACCGGCCCGCCTTTGCCGCGGTCGGTAGCCAGGCCAAATTTCTCAGGGCCCATCCCAACGGTACCGCGATCACGCATCTTTTCCGATATGAGGAACTGCCGCGTCTCGACAGGTTTCTCGAGGAGCGACTAGGTATTGAAATTCAATTGACGCGCGAGAATGTTTCGCCCGAAATGGCCCTGGACCTGTCGCCCGAGGTCGAGCGCAAATACCGCCGCAAATGCCACGAAGAGTTCCAGCTCTACGAGAGTATCGGCTGACCTCTTCGCCGTCAGTGCAATTGCTGATGCACGGTTTCGGTGAGTTGGTTGAGCGAGAACGGTTTCGGCAGAAAGACCGAGTTCGGCACTGCCGGCTGCGCATCTCCGAACGCGCCCTCGGCATATCCCGACACGAAAACCACCCGCACATTCGGGCGGGTTTTCAATGCTTCGCGCACCCAGCTCGGCCCGTCCATGCCCGGCATCACGACATCGGTCACAAAGACATTCACGTTCAGATCCGGATCTTCGAGCGTCTTCAGCGCGTCCTCTGCCGATTCCGCCTCGAGCACGGTATAGCCCCGCAGCCTGAGCGCGCGGGACGCAAAGGCGCGAACCGGTGCTTCGTCCTCGACCAGCAGTATCACACCCTCACCCTGCTTGGCGGTGGGTTTCGGCGCGGGCCTCGCCACCTCCGGCTTCGCTTCGGCTTCGGCCTCGTATACCGGGAAGAACAGCGTGAATACGGTGCCGTTTCCGACGGTGCTGTCAACAAAGATGAACCCACCAGTCTGCTTGACGATCCCGTAGGCTGTCGACAGGCCCAGCCCGGTGCCCTCGCCTGTCCGCTTGGTCGTGTAGAACGGTTCGAACACCTTTTGCAGCCGGTCCGGTGGGATTCCCACCCCTTCATCGCCCACCTTGACGGTCACGTAAGATCCCGGCGGCACCGTCGCCCGATCGCGCGTCAGCGGCGTCTTGAGCGTGGTGATCTCCGTCTCGATCCGGATTTCACCGCCGGTGGGCATGGCGTCGCGGGCGTTCACCACGAGGTTCATCAGCACCTGTTCCAATTGTCGCTTGTCGGCCCTGATCGGGCTGAGCACCGGGTCGTGGCTGAGTGTCAGCGCCACTTTCTCGCCAACCAGCCGGTTCAGCAGATGCGTCAGATCCGACAGCGTTTCGCGCAGATCAAGCACCTCGGGGCGCAGCGTTTGCTTGCGCGAGAACGCCAGCAACTGACTGACAAGCGCCGCCGCGCGGTTGGCGTTCTGGTTGATCTGCACCAGGTCGCCATAATCCTGATCCCCCTGGTCATGCCGCAACAGCAACAGATCGCAATGCCCGGAAATTGCCGTCAGCAGATTGTTGAAATCATGCGCGACGCCGCCCGCCAACTGGCCGATGGCCTGCATCTTCTGGCTCTGCACGAACTGCGCTTCGAGCGTTTTCAATTCGGTCGCATCATTCAGAACGGCGATCAGCATCGTTTCACCGTTCTCCGTGACGCGGCTCAGAGTGACCTGCAAAAAGACCTCTCTGTCCTTGCGGCTCACGCGGAGGAACTCGGAAATCTTCTGCGCCTGCCCCGACACCGTTTCCTGCAACCAGTCGGAAATCGGTCGGCCCAGCCCCTCCATCGTCTGTCCGAGCATCAGCCCTTCGGCGCTGTCATTGCCGAGCAGCGCGGCCGCCATCTGGTTCACCAGCACGATACGCCCATCGGTGGCGATCTTGATCATCGGCACCGGCAGGGTTTCGAACACGATGTCATGCCCGGCATTCCCGGCCGTGTCCGCGGGCAGGAAATAGAGTTCGCGCCGACCGGCAAAGCCGTCATTCTCGGCCACCATGACGGCAATCGGGCCATCCTTGGCGCTCAGCCGGTTGACGCTGCCGGGTTTGACCGGAAGCTCGGCAAACAGCCGATCCAGCGACTTGACACGCTTGCCCACCAGATCGAGCGCCGCGTCATTCATATACAGCACCGCCCCGGAACGCCCGGTTGTTATCATCGGCACCGGCAATGTCTCGCCGCGCCCGGCGTTGGTCGCGCGCGCCGGCATGTCTTCGAGCCGCCAGAGAAAGCCGGTCTCCCCGACCTGATGCACCGACAGGCGAATGTGCCCGCGGCGCGTCACGAGGTCTTCGTGCGCGGCGCCCTCCAGCCGCGCACGGCATTGCAATCGGTAGAGCACGGCAGACGGGTTGGCGAACATGATCCGAAGCGTCCTCGCAAGCGTATCGCTCTCGGTATCCGAGAACCGCGTTCTGGCGGCGGTATTGCACAACCGGATCGAACCGTCCTCATCCGTCACGAAACCGGGCGCGGCATCCCGTTCGATCACCGCCGCAAGGGCCTGACTTTCGGCATCGGCGGAACTGCGCTGCGTGATGTTGCGGGCCGAAAAGATAATCGAGACCACCAGCAACGTCGCCGCGCCCGCGAGCATGCTGTGTGACAGGACGCCAGGCGGCATCACGAAAAACCCGATCGCCCCCAGGGCACAGGCCAGCCCGGCAACGATACCGAGACGCACGCTGCTGGGAAAATGCGCCTCCAGAAAGGAGTAGAAAGACAAGTCGCGGATGTTCTTCAAACGACGACTCCCAAACCTGTGTTCGTCCGCGCTACTGTCGTAGGCCAGACGTTAACCGATGATTAACGTGCGAACTTTACCGTATAGGTTGTCTATCCACCTGAAACATCCCGCGTCAAGTGTGCCGTGAAAAAGCCGTCGGTCCCGTCCAGCATTGTCCACTGTCGCTGAACAGCGCGCTTCCAGCCGGCATTTTGTTGCAGAAAACGCTCGATCTGGTCGTCGTTTTCGTCACGCAGCACCGAGCATGTGGCATAAGCCAGCACACCGTCATCCGCCACAAGGCGCGAAGCGGTCTGCAGAATACCCGCCTGAACCTCGCCAAGCCGTTGCAGCGCCGCCTCGTTCAGTCGCCATTTGCCCTCGGGCGAACGCCGCCATGCGCCGCTTCCGGAGCACGGGACGTCACACAGGACAATGTCAAACGGCGCAACCTGTTCCACATCGTCACCCGAAATCAGGTTGACATGCACCCCCGCCCGTTCGGCGCGTGCCGGCAGGTCAGCCATGCGATCCGGAGCGGCGTCGTGGGCGAAGAGCTTGAGGCGCGCCCGCGCGGCCATCGCCAGCGACTTGCCCCCGCCCCCGGCACAGAAATCGAGCACCCGCATCCCGTCGCGCAGGAGCAGCATCTCGACCACGGCCTGGCTTGCCGCGTCCTGCAATTCAACCATCCCCGCGCGGTAGGCCGCCGACTGCCGCAAGCGTCGGGCTCCATCGGTGATTTCAAGCGCACTTCGCGCCGCCGGATGGGCGATCGTCGTGATCCCGTCGCGCAGAAGGCTTTGCTGTGCATCGGAGATCCCGGCCTTGCCGTGGTTCACCCTGAGATGCACGGGCGCGCGGGATTGCAACACACGCGCACAGTCTTCGCTCTGCGCGCCCAGGCTGTTCCGGAAGCGTGGCCAGAGCCAGTCCGGGATATCCAGCGCCTCGGGGCCCGCAGATAGCGCGGTTCCCGCCTCGCGCTCTTGGTCGTCCGGCACGGCAGGGGCGTAATTTGCGCCGGTGAACACCGTGTCCGGATCGATACCGGCATGTCGCAGCGCGCCCAGCATCAGTCCGCGACCGGTCTGCGCGCCGCCGAGCGCCGCGAAAGATCGCCGGCAGCGCAGGGCATCGAACACATGATCGCGCACGGCCGCGCGATCCTTGGACCCGGCATAACGGCTGCGGCGCGACCAGCCGGTCAGCGCCTGCTCCGCCGGTTTGCCCGCCTCGATCTCGTCAAGAATCTCGATCGCCGCCTGTACCCGCGCCGCAGGTGTCATTGCCTTGCCCCCGTCGCCGCGGCAGCAGCCACAGAATGATCGATACCGTGTCGTCCCACTGCCCAGTCCTGTCTACGTCGCCCCGACCTGCCAAAAGCACAGCGGGAACGTGCCGCCTCAACCAATCCGGTAGTTGGGAGACTCACGCGTGATCTGCACGTCATGCACGTGGCTTTCCTTGAGACCCGCGCCGGTTATCTTGACGAAGCTGCAGTTCTTTCGCATCTCGTCCACCGTCGCGCATCCGGTATAGCCCATCGCGGCACGCAACCCGCCAACCAACTGGTGAATGACCGTTCCGGCGCTGCCCTTGTAGGGAACCTGGCCTTCGATGCCTTCGGGCACCAGCTTGTCGCTGGCGGCGTCCTTCTGGAAATACCGGTCCGCCGATCCGCGCGCCATCGCGCCGAGCGAGCCCATGCCGCGATAGCTCTTGAAGCTGCGCCCCTGATAGAGAATGACCTCGCCGGGGGACTCGTCTGTCCCGGCAATCATGCTGCCCACCATCGCGCAGGAGGCCCCGGCCGCAATGGCCTTGGCGAAATCGCCCGAGAACTTGATGCCGCCATCGGCAATCACCGGCACATCCCCGGCCCCTGCGGCACAGTCCATGATCGCGGTCAATTGCGGCACGCCGACGCCCGCCACCATGCGCGTGGTACAGATGCTGCCCGGTCCGATCCCGACCTTGATTGCATCCGCCCCTGCCCCGATCAGCGCCCGCGTCGCCTCGGCGGTTGCGACGTTGCCGGCGACGATCTGCACCTCGTTGGACAGCTTCTTGGCGCGCTCGACCGCATGTGCCACGCCCTCTGAATGGCCATGCGCGGTGTCGATCACCACCATGTCCACCCCCGCATCCACGAGCGCCTCGGCGCGTTCAAAACCAGCATCTCCGACGGTGCTTGCCGCTGCGACGCGCAAACGCCCCAGATGATCCTTGCAGGCCGTCGGGTTCAGCACCGCCTGCTCGGTATCCTTGAGCGTCAGCAGGCCGGTCAGCTTGCCCTCGGCATTCGTCACCAGCAGCTTTTCGATGCGGCGCGCCTTCATCAGGCTGATCGCTTCGTCACGATCCGCCGGTTCCTGCAGGATCGCGAGGTTGTTCGAGGTCATCATCACCCGCACCGGCGTGCTGTCGTCGGTGGCAAAACGCATGTCCCGATTGGTGACAATGCCGACCACGCGCCCCGACTCGTCCACCACCGGAAAGCCGGTCACGCTGTAGCGCTCCTGCAGGGCCTTGGCATCCGCCAGCGTCTGATCCGCACGCAGCGTGATCGGATTGTAGACGATGCCGCTCTCGAACCGTTTGACCCGCCGCACTTCCTCGGCCTGTTCCGCGATCGACAGGTTGCGATGCACCACCCCCATGCCGCCCGCCTGCGCCATGGCAATCGCCATGCGCGCCTCGGTCACGGTGTCCATCGCGCTGGACAGCAGCGGAATGTTCATCCGGATGCTCCGCGTCACGTGGGTCACGGTGCTCGCCGTCGAAGGCAACACGTTGCTGGCCGCGGGAACCAGCAGAACATCATCGAAGGTGAGAGCCTCGCGAATCTCCATCGTCTTTCTCCGTGGATATCTCGTTTGGCGCTTCCCTATGGCACGGTTGGATGATGGGGGAAAGGGTTCATACAGCATATTGTGACGTATCCCGCGCATTTTGCACGCGCCACATGGCATGACAGCCCGGCGCGCAAGAGCGATGACGCTGGCGCATCAGAAATTGCCGTTACCCGCGTTTCGCTTTACACAGCCCCGGCTATGGTGACCCAAGTCGACACACAAGGTGGAACAGAGGCATGCAAACCGACCCTCTCGTGATCTTCACGCCTTCGGGCAAACGCGGCCGTTTCCCCGTGGGCACGCCGATTCTGACCGCCGCGCGCCAACTTGGCGTTGACCTCGACAGCGTGTGCGGCGGGCGCGGCATCTGCAGCAAGTGCCAGATCACCCCGAGCTATGGCGAATTCCCAAAGCACGGCGTCCGCGTTGCCGCCGATGCGCTGACCGAATGGAATGCGGTCGAAGAACGCTACAGGTCCAAGCGTGGCATGATCGACGGGCGCCGTCTGGGATGCCAGGCACAGGTCCGTGGCGATGTGGTGATCGACGTGCCACCCGAAAGCCAGGTCCACAAACAGGTGGTGCGCAAGCGGGCCGAGGCCCGCGACATCGTTCTCGACCCGAGCGTCAAACTCTTTTACGTCGAGGTCGCGGAACCGGACATGCATGATCCCACCGGCGATCTCGAACGCCTGCGCAACGCCATACGCGAGCAATGGGACGTGACCGATCTGCAGATCGACCTGGCGACACTGCAAACCCTGCAACCGGTGCTGCGCAAGGGCGACTGGAAAGTGACCTGCGCGGTGCATCTCGGATCGCGTGCCTATCGGCCGCGTATCATGCAGGTCTGGCCGGGCTTTCACGACGCCCCCGTCTATGGTCTTGCGGTCGACCTCGGCTCCACCACCATCGCGGCGCATCTGTGCAACATGCAGACCGGTGACGTCGTGGCCTCATCGGGGATCATGAACCCGCAGATCCGCTTTGGCGAGGACCTGATGAGCCGGGTCAGCTATTCGATGATGAACACCGGCGGCGCGGCGGAAATGACTGCGGCGGTGCGGGCCGGGATGAACACGCTGTTCGATCAGATCGCAACCGAGGCCGGGATCGACAAGACCGAAATCATGGATGCGGTGTTCGTGTGCAACCCGGTGATGCACCACCTGTTCCTGGGGATCGACCCGTTCGAACTGGGACAGGCACCGTTCGCTCTGGCGACCTCGGACGCGCTCAACCTGACGGCGGCCGAGATGGATTTGAAACTGCATCCGAGCGCGCGCATCTACCTGCTGCCCTGCATCGCCGGCCATGTCGGCGCCGATGCCGCCGCGGTGGCCCTGTCCGAAGCGCCCGACAAATCCGAAGACCTCGTTCTGGTGGTCGATGTGGGCACAAATGCCGAGATCCTGCTGGGCAACAAGGATAAGGTCCTGGCCTGTTCCTCGCCCACCGGACCGGCCTTTGAAGGGGCGCAGATTTCCTCGGGCCAGCGGGCCGCGCCCGGTGCCATCGAGCGGGTCGAGATCGACCCGGTGACCAAGGCGCCGCGCTTTCGCGTGATCGGCAGCGATGTCTGGTCGGACGAAGACGGGTTCGCCGATGCCATCGCCACCACCGGCATTACCGGCATCTGCGGCTCGGGCATTATCGAACTGGTCGCCGAAATGCGCATGGCGGGTCTCGTGGATGCGCCAGGGCTGATCGGATCGCCCGAACAGACAGGCAGCGACCGCTGCATTCTGGATGGGCGCACCTATTCCTATCTCGTCTGGGATGGCACCGCAGATGGCGGACCGCGCATCACCGTGACCAACCGGGACATTCGCGAGATCCAGATGGCCAAGGCGGCGCTCTATTCCGGTGCCCGGCTGCTGATGGACAAGTTCGAGGTCGACCAGGTTGACCGGATCGTCCTGGCCGGTGCGTTCGGAGCCCATATCAGCCCGAAACACGCGATGGTTCTGGGCATGATCCCCGATGCGCCGCTCGACAAGGTCAGTTCGGCGGGCAACGCGGCCGGCACCGGGGCGCGGATCGCTTTGCTCAACCGCAAGGCACGCGACGAGATCGAACAGACCGTGCGCGCCATCCACAAGATCGAAACAGCAATCGAGCCGCGCTTTCAGGAGCATTTCGTGAATGCCTCGAACATCCCGAACGCGATCGAACCCTATCCGATCCTCAACAGCATCGTGACGCTGCCCGATGTCAACTTCAATCAGGGTGGACGGGAAACCCAGACGCGCGAACGACGGCGGCGGCGCAAGTGAAACACCTGCGCCCGCGACCTCTCGGGTCGGGTATCCCCCACTTGTCAGCGCGCGCGGAACCGGCATGCTGGAGGTCCTGATCCAGTCATTGCACAAGGTTGCGCATGCACGCCCGCAAGATCATCATCTGCATCGACGGCACCGGCAATCAGGTCGGAGATAACGAGAGCAATATTCTCAAGCTGTACAAGGGCCTGGCCCAATCGGACCGGCAGATCGTTCACTATGTGCCGGGCGTCGGAACCATGGACGGCCCGCGGCTCTTTGAATCGGCGCTCACGCGCAAGGCGCGGGCTCTGGCCGGGCTGGCCTTCGGCATGGGGCTGGAGGACGATGTGCTCGATGCCTATCGCTTTCTGTGCCACACCTATCAAAGCGCCTCGGACAAGCGCCGCGCCCATGCGGCCAACCGCATGGCCCTGCGGGAAACCGCCCGCGAACTCGGCATGAAGGCGCCGCGCAAACAGACCTCCGCGCCCCGGGCGGAAGATGACCAGATCTATATTTTCGGGTTTTCCCGCGGGGCCTATGCGGCGCGGATCCTCGCGGGGTTCATCCACAATTTCGGCCTGGTCGATCCCGCGAGACTGCATATGATCACCAAGGCGTTCCGCGCCTACAGGATCGTCACCGAACATGACCGCGATGCCCCGAATGCCGTGGTGTTCAAGGCCCTGCGCCAGTACGAATCCGTACTCAGGCCAAAAGGACGTGTGCCCATCCGATGCCTTGGCCTCTTTGATACCGTGGCCTCGATGGTGCGCTTGAACCGACCGTTCTCGTCCTTGTTTACCTACCGCAGCCCGATGGAACTGAGCACCCATGCAAATGTCGAGACCAACAGTTCGGTGCGCATCGTCCTGCACGCCATGGCGGTCGACGAACGCCGCAGCATGTTCCGCCCCCTGCGATGGAAGCAGAGCGATTATTACGGCGACCGGTTTCGCCACGCGCGCGACAAGCGCACGCAATTCGTTCACCAGCGATGGTTCCCGGGATACCACTCGGACATAGGCGGCACACCGCGCGAGTATTTCAGCGGGATCGGCAAGATCACCCTGCTCTGGATGCTCGACGAATTGCGCCGCATGGAACACCTCGCCTGGAAAGAAGACACCGCGCTCGATCCGCCAAAACCGGGCGAGCGGCGCGCCAGGCCCGTTCATGGGCTTGAGATCAAATCGCGCTATCGCTCGGGATTCCTGCAAGGCAAGGATCGCAAGCGCCGGACACCGGACGGCCAGCGTTTTGCGCAGCCGGATGCCATGGCGCCGCTGCACAATTCGATGTCGCTGGCCTGGGCGCCGCTCGAAATCTTTCCCAAGACGACCCTGCGTCGGCAATGGCGCAATCGGCCCGGATGGCTTTGGTACCTGCCCCTGTCCGAGCCGCGCGTCATCGAAGCGGACGACAGCATCGACGAGTCGGTGCATGACCGCATGCGGCGCTGGCGGTTCTACCGGCCCGTGAACCTGCCCGATACCTCTTCGGAGTAGCTCAGGTCGCCTTTCTTGTGGCGAGCAGCAGGCTGGTTTCGCTGGTGCTGACACCATCGAACCGCCGGATCGTCGCAAGAGCCGCATCGAGCGCCTCCAGTGTTTCAGTGCCCAGTTCCACGATCAGATCCCAGCGGCCATTGGTGGAGTGCACCGCCCGCACGGCGGCAAGCCCGTGCAGCTGGCGCACCACCCGTTCCGTCCCGCGCCCTTCGATCCCGATCATCATCAGCCCGCGCACCGGATCGCGCAGCGTGTCCTCTTTCATCACCACGGTAAACCCGAGAATCTGGCCACTCTGCTGCAACCGTTCGATCCTTGAGCGCACGGTTGTGCGCGACAGACCCAGCGTCGCCGCCAGTTCCGAAAGCGACGCGCGCGCATTGTGACGCAGCGCGGCGATCAGACGCTCATCCGTTTTGTCCATTCAAACTTCCGATTTGCACATATTCCGGAGCAATCGTGCAAAATACGCACTTTCGACAATACCATTTCGGAAGTTAATCATAAAGCACCCCATTCTGCGAGGCTTTCATGACACAAAAAACCTGCATATTGATCGGTGCGCCCGTCGACAGTGGCAAGGAGCGGCGTGGCTGTCTGATGGGCCCGGACGCCTATCGTACCGCCGGCCTCGCCGAGGCGCTCGGCGATCTTGGTCACAAGGTCAAGGACATGGGCAACCTCACCCCGGCGGCGCACGCCCCCGATACCGGCGAAGGCAGGCTGGTGCGCCCGAACGAAACCATCGGCTGGACCAACCGGCTGATCCGTGTCGCCGAAGACGCCATGGGCCGCGGCCTGCCGATCTTCATGGGCGGCGATCACGCGCTGTCGCTGGGCAGCGTCGCCGGCGTCGCCAACCACGCCGCCGCCCGCGGCCGGCCGCTCTTCGTGCTTTGGCTCGACGCCCACAGCGACTATCACACCCCCGAAACCTCGGATTCCGGCAACCTGCACGGCACCCCTCTGGGCTATGTCACCGGCCGGTCGGGCTTCGGCGGCTTTCCCGTCATCACAAACCCGGTGCCGCAGGAAAACATCTGTATCATCGGACTGCGCTCAGTCGATGCAGCGGAGAGGAAAGCGCTCCAGCAGACCGCGATCGAACGCCACGACATGCGCGCGATCGACGAGACCGGCATCGCCGCTCCGCTGGCGGCATTCCTTGACAAGGTCGCCGCAGCGAACGGTTTGCTGCATGTGAGCCTCGATGTCGATTTTCTCGATCCGATGATCGCCCCTGCGGTTGGCACCACGGTTCCGGGCGGCGCCACCATCCGCGAAGCACATCTGGTGATGGAGATGATCTGTGACAGCGACCTGATGACGTCGCTCGATCTCGTGGAATTGAACCCGTTTCTGGATGATCGCGGCCGCACCGCGACGGTGATGGTTGACCTTGCCGCATCGTCGCTCGGACGCCGCGTCTTTGATCGTCCGACCTGACGGCCCGGCTCTCACGCCGCGACCCCAGCCGTTCGCCGCTGGTTCTGTCCAGACTCAAAACCGCCGGACGTCCGGCCCGCCGCTGATGAAGATGAAAGAGACCGACATGACCCAACCTTCCGACAAGGCCCTCGTCCCCTTTGTTTCCGTCGACCACATGATGCAACTGATCCACCATATCGGGATCGAACCGATGCTGCGTGGTCTCGCGGATTATATCGAGGCGGATTTCAAACGCTGGGAACTGTTCGACAAGACGCCCCGCGTCGCCAGCCATTCCGCCGAGGGCGTCATCGAACTCATGCCGACGTCGGATGGCGAGGTTTACGGCTTCAAATATGTCAATGGCCATCCCAAGAACACCGCTGAGGGACTGCAGACCGTGACCGCCTTCGGCCTGCTGGCCGATGTCGCCTCGGGTTATCCGGTTCTGTTGACAGAAATGACCATCCTGACCGCCATGCGCACCGCCGCAACCAGCGCGATGGTCGCCCGGCACCTTGCGCCCAAGGGGGCCGACACGATGGCAATGATCGGAAACGGTGCCCAGTCGGAATTCCAGACCCTCGCCATGAAGGCGATCTGCGGGCTGAAATCCGTGCGCCTCTACGACATCGACTCCGCCGCCACCGAAAAATGCGCCACCAACCTCGCGGGTCACGGACTTAACGTGGTGGCATGCACATCGCCGGAAGACGCCATCGAGGGCGCGCAAATCCTGACCACCTGCACCGCCGACAAGCAATATGCCACCATCCTGACCGACAACATGGTCGGGGCGGGCGTACATATCAACGCCATCGGCGGGGATTGTCCGGGCAAGACCGAACTCGCACCGGCGATCCTGAATCGTGCGGACATCTTTGTCGAATTTCCGCCCCAGACCCGTATCGAAGGCGAGATTCAGCAGCTTGATCCCGATCACCCGGTCACAGAGCTGTGGAAGGTGATATCCGGCACGGCGCAGGGGCGCACGTCTGAGCGGCAGATCACGCTGTTTGACAGCGTCGGCTTTGCGATCGAGGATTTTTCGGCCCTGCGCTATGTTCGCGATCAATTGCCGGAGACCGGCCTCTACCATCCGCTCGACCTGCTGGCGGATCCGGATGACCCGCGCGATCTGTTCGGCATGCTGAGCCGCGCCGCCAAATAAATATCCGGCATGAAGATCGGACAAGCCGCGCTCATGGCCTGACCGCCGGTTCTTTTGCCGCGTGTTCAGGTATTGCAATCGCCGTATCCCGATTGCGCCGGTCCCCCGACATTCGCTTGCCGAACGGCGATGGAGGTCTAAACTGGGAGGTGTTCGGGCGGTCTCGCCCGGTCAGGACCGACATGACACCCAGGCTGTCTAGCGACAAGGCGCAGATGATATGACACCAGCAGCACCCGGCCTCGCCATCGCAATCGCTCTTGCCCTGCCCGCGGCGGCACAGGACGATCCGCTGCCCTCGTGGAATGACGGGGAGAGCAAGCGCGCGATCATCGCCTTCGTGCAAGACGTGACGGATGAGAATGGCGATGCCCATGTCGATGAGGACGACCGCATCGCCACCTTTGACAATGACGGCACCCTATGGGTGGAACAGCCGATCTATACCCAGCTCGCCTTTGCGCTGGACCGGGTCAGGGACATCGCCGCCGATCACCCGGACTGGAAAACCACACAGCCGTTTCAGGCGGTTCTGGAGGACGATATGGATGCTCTTGCCGCAACAGGTGACAAGGGGCTGCTCGAGATCGTCGCGGCGACCCATGCGGGGATGAGCACCGAGCAGTTCGCACAGATCGCCCTCGACTGG
This sequence comes from Sedimentitalea sp. XS_ASV28, assembly GCF_041224545.1. Lineage (NCBI taxonomy): Bacteria > Pseudomonadati > Pseudomonadota > Alphaproteobacteria > Rhodobacterales > Paracoccaceae > Sedimentitalea > Sedimentitalea sp. XS_ASV28. The sequence continues at coordinate 241,471 of NZ_JBGFGP010000176.1, forward strand.
CTGACGGAGGCGAAACATCCAAGGTTCGACAAGCCTTATACAAAGCTGGTCTATCAACCCATGCTGGAACTGATCGACTATCTTCAGGACAATGATTTCGAAACCTACATCGTGTCCGGTGGCGGTATCGAATTCATGCGCCCCTGGACCCAGGAGGTCTATAACATCCCGCCGCAACAGGTGGTCGGATCATCAACAGTCACCGAATACGAGATCGTGGACGGAAAACCGACCCTGATGCGCACCGGCGAGATCGCGTTTGTTGACGACAAGGCGGGCAAGCCGGTCGGGATCAATTCACATATCGGGCGTCGTCCCATCATCGCCTTCGGCAATTCAGATGGCGATTTCCAGATGCTGGAATATACCACGGTGGGCGTTGAAGGCCCCAGCCTCGGCGCCATCGTGCATCACACCGACGCCGATCGGGAATACGCCTATGACCGCGCCTCGCCTGTCGGCAAACTCGACAAGGCGCTCGACGCCGCCAACGATAATGGCTGGCTGGTGATCGACATGAAGACGGACTGGAAGACGATCTTTCCCGAGTGACCGCAAGACGCGTCGATCCGATCGACGCTGACGACCGTCACAAGAGCGGCTCAGGCCTCGAGTTCGGCGTCCCAATAGAGAAAATCCATCCAGCTTTCGTGCAGATGGTTTGGCGGAAACTTGCGACCCATATTGCGCAGTTCCTCGGCACGCGGCTGGCGCGGCGGCTTGCGCAGGGACATGCCGGTGCGATGCAGCGGTTTGGAGCCTTTCTTGAGATTGCAGGGAGAGCACGCCGCGACGACGTTCTGCCAGCTTGTCACCCCGCCACTGGCGCGAGGCACCACGTGATCAAAGGTCAGTTCCCCCTTGCTGCCGCAATACTGGCAGCGGAATTCGTCTCTCAGAAATAAATTAAAGCGCGTGAAGGCCACGCGCTTTTGAGGTTTTACATAGTCCTTCAGCACCACCACCGAAGGTATTCGGATACTGGTACTCGGACTGCGCACCACCTCGTCATATTCGGCCACGATATCAACCCGGTCCAGCCACGCCGCCTTGATCGCTTCCTGCCAGCTCCAGAGGCTGAGCGGATAGTAGGACAAGGGGCGATAATCGGCGTTCAGGACCAAAGCCGGGTTCTGGCGCAACGCACCGGGTTCTCTGACAAAATCCGTCCTGAATTCAGCGTTCATGGGTGACTCCGTCCTCGCCCTGTCTGCCCGTTTCGCGGCACCAGAGCGGGGAACCCGCCCCAGCCTGAAGATGACTATATATCGTGGTTACCACCTGACAAGTCCTGTTTTGCCACAATATGTCGCCATCAATTCGCGCGCATGCTGCAAGTGCAAGGTAACCGGGGTATGACAGTTATCCACATTGCTGCGCTTTGCCCTGTTGAACCGGTGCTGCCGGGCGCTGTAGGACGGCGGCATGAGCCACCTCATCCGCTTTAACAAACCTTATGACGTGCTGTCACAATTCACCGATTCGGGCAGCCGTGACAGTCCGCGTCGCACCCTGTCCGATTTCATCGACCTGCCCGGTGTCTACCCCGCCGGGCGGTTGGATCGCGACAGCGAGGGGTTGTTGCTCCTGACCGATGACGGCCGGCTTCAGGCGCGAATATCCGATCCGCGGCACAAGATGGACAAGACCTATTGGGTCCAGATCGAAGGGATACCCGATACCGATGCCATCGCCACCTTGCGCGGCGGTGTCACCCTGAAAGACGGTCCGACCCGCCCCGCCAAGGTCCGGCGCATCGCGCCGCCCGCCGGATTGTGGCCCCGCACCCCGCCGATCCGCGTGCGCAAATCGGTGCCCGATTGCTGGATCGAACTGGTGATTTCCGAAGGCCGCAACCGGCAGGTCCGCCGCATGACCGCAGCGGTCGGGCATCCCACCCTGCGCCTGATCCGTGCGCGCATCGGGCCGTGGTCGCTCGACGGTCTGCCACCGGGAGAATGGCGCGACGCGGACGCTGACAGACGCCTGCGGCGCTGATAGCATGGGCGCATGAAGACCACGGATCTCCCCTCCGCCACGGCCCCGGCCAAGGTGCTCGAAACCGCGCTCTATGCCGAAGACCTCGGCGCGGCGACAGATTTTTATCAGGGATTGCTGGGACTTGAGGCGTTTCAGACCGTTCCGGGCCGGCACGTGTTTTTCCGGATCGGCGACGCGGTTCTTCTGGTTTTCAACCCGGATGCGACATCGGAACCGTCGAGGAACGCGAAAATACCGGTTCCGGCGCATGGCGCACGCGGATCGGGTCACGTCTGCTTTGCCATGCCGCGCCCGCAGATTGCCGACATGCGCGCGCGCCTGATCGCTGCGGGCGTCGCGGTGGATGCCGAGTTCGACTGGCCCAACGGTGCCCATTCGCTCTATGTGCGCGATCCCGCAGGAAATTCGGTCGAGTTTGCCGAACCCTGGCTCTGGGAATGACCCGCTGACAGAGACTCCTGCGTACGCCGGCGGGATATTTCACGATGTCGCGCGAAACCACGCCGATCCCGCCCAAGGCCGCGCGACGGGCAGCCATGGGCGGCGTCAAAGCGGTGTTTGCCCTACAGGCTCAACTTGTCGCGCATGAAGGCCAGCGCCACACTCAGCCCGTCGGGCGCGATACCGTGCGCGGTGCCTTTCATCACGTGGGCATAGACATCCTGCCAGCCGGCTTCCTGCAGCGCCTCGGCGGCTTCCGGCAAGGATTGCGGTGGCACCACGTCATCCTGATCTCCGTGCACCAACAGGATCGGCGGGCGCACGACCACCTCGTCCGCCAGCGTTTCCGGCGACAATAACCGGCCCGAGAACCCGACGATTCCCGCAATCTCGTCCTCGCGGCGCGGCCCGACCTGCAGCGCCATCATCGTCCCCTGCGAAAAACCGAACAGGACCAGTTGTTCCGGCAGCAGATCCTCGTCCACCATCAGCGCATCGAGAAACGCATTGAGATCGTCGATCGCGGCCGACATCCCGCGCATTGCCTCTTCTTCGCTCGACCCGTCTATCCACGGGATCGGAAACCACTGATAGGCATTGGGCATTCCCGGAATGCTCTCCGGCGCATCGGGCGCCACGAAAAGCGTATCCGGAAGATGTTCGCCCAAGGGGTCGGCCAATCCCAGCAGGTCGGCCCCGTTGGCCCCGTACCCGTGCAGGAAGACCACCACCGATCGTGTTGTGCCCGAGAGCGGCTCTTTGCGGCCTGCAGTCAATACGCGCGTCATGAAATCCTCGATCCTGTTTGCCGCAGGGTGCCACACAACCTTCGCGACACGGCCTGCAATTGCACGGTTCTGGCATGCGCTCCCGTGACTGACAAGGCGATTGCTGCAACTTGGTGCCCGGCCACCGCTCCCACACGGGAACCGGCGAGCGCCCGGCATCAGTCGGAGATGCCCCTGTGCCGGGTTGCAACCCTGTAATAGGCCCAGAGTATCCGCGCCGCCACGGATCGCCACGGCGACCACACCAGCGCCAGCTCACGCAGCGCAGGTTCTCTGGGGCGCTCCGACAGACCATAGAGGATACGCGCGGCTTCCTGCAGGGCAAGGTCCCCCGGCGCGAACACATCGGCGCGGCCAAGGCTGAACATGGCGTAAATCTCTGCTGTCCATGCGCCGATGCCGGGCACCTGCGTCAGCGTCTTGATCACCTCCGGCGAGGGTGTCGTCCGCAAGGCGACGTAATCGATATCGGCCCCGGCGAGGGCGCGGGCATAGCGCATCTTTTGCCGGCTCAGACCGACCGCGCGCAACGCGGCATCATCGGCCCGGCGCACGCCCGCCTGATCGGACAGTCCCGCCTCTTGCATACGGGTCCAGATTGCGTTCGCAGATGCGACACTGACCTGCTGGCTGACGATGGCGCTCAGAAGCTGGTCGAACCCGTCCGGTCGCAGGCGCAGGGGCAGCGGCCCCGTGTCACGCAGCGCCGCCGCCATACGCTCGTCCCGCTCGGCAAGCCATGCCGCGCCTTCCTCGACACAGTCATCGCAGACGATGATCCGCCCGACACTCATAACCCGTCGACCCAGTTCAGCGCACCAGACACGGTTTCAACGCGCGGGACATCCGGCTGCGGCGGCCGCGCGATCAGGATCACCGGCAGACCGAGGGATCGCGCCGCGATCAGTTTGGTCTCGCTGGTCGTGCCGCCGCTGTTCTTGACAACCAGCACGTCGATCTCCAGCCCGCTCAGGGTGTCCCTCTCTTCTTCGACCGAAAATGGACCGTTTCCGGTGACATAGCGGACATTCTTCAAGTTCTCGGGCGGCCTGCGCTCTTCGAGTTGCCGCACGAAGAAGCGCGCATCGCACCGGGACACCAGATGATCGAGTGTGGCACGACCGGTGGTGGTGAACACCCGCTGCCCCGGACGCAGGTGCGCCGCAACCGCGCGCTCATCGGCGACTTCGGTCCAGCGATCGCCAGCGCCCGGTGTCCAGCACGGGCGCAGCACCTGAAGCAGCGGAATGGCCAGCCTCGCACAGACCCGCGCCGCGCTTGCGCTGATCTGATGCGCAAAAGGATGGGTGGCGTCGATCACCGCATCGATCCCTTCGGCCATCAGGTATCGGGCCATGCCGTCCTCTCCGCCAAACCGGCCATAACGGGTCGGCACCGGCAGCGGGCCGAAACTGCGCGGCGGATAGAGAAACGAGCCTGTCACCTTGCAATCGTCGCGTTCGGCAAGCGCCGCAGCAATTGCGCGTGCCTCTCCCGCTCCGGCCAGAAGCAGGATATGCCGATGCTGTCCCGATACATTTGCCATGGCCGCGACACTATCCCGCTGGCGCGCGCGTGCAAGCCGCTTGTACCCCCTGAGTTTCGCGGATAACCAACCCATATTGAGTCTCGCGGATAACCAATCCATATGACAAACCAGTTCGATGATAAGCGCGCCCGGCGCAATGTCTGGGTGCTCGTAGCGGCGCAGGCCTTTCTCGGGGCGCAGATGCCGATGATCTTCACGGTCGGCGGGCTGGCGGGTCAGTCGCTGGCCTCCAATATCTGCCTTGCCACGCTGCCGATTTCGCTGATCGTGCTGGGATCGATGGTCTCGGCCACACCGGTATCGGCGATCATGCAGAAGTTCGGACGCCGCGCCGGGTTCTTTCTCGGCACGCTTGGCGGGGCCCTTGGCGGCGCGGTGGGTGCCTATGGCCTCTATCTCAACTCCTTCCCGGTGTTTCTGCTGGGCAGCTTTCTCACCGGTCTCTACATGAGCGCGCAGGGCTTTTATCGCTTTGCCGCCGCCGACACCGCGTCGGACAGCTATCGCCCCAAGGCGATTTCCTACGTGATGGCGGGCGGGCTGCTGTCGGCAGTGATCGGCCCACAACTTGTCAAGGCAACATCCGGTCTGGTGCTCTCCCCGAATGCGGTGGTCTCGGCATTTGCCGGCACGTATCTGGCGATCATCGCGATCAACCTGATTGGTTCGTTACTGTTCTTGTTCATTGACATCCCCAAACCGCCGCCGCCCGGTGCCGACAGCCCGCGCGGCCGCAGTCGATGGGAGCTGATCACCACCCCGCGCATTGCCGTGGCGGTGATCTGTGCGATGGTGTCCTATGCGTTGATGAATCTCGTAATGACATCGACCCCGCTGGCCGTGGTGGGATGCGGATTTACCAAGGGCGATGCCGCCGACATCGTTTCGGCGCATGTCCTCGCGATGTTTGCCCCGTCATTTTTCACCGGTCACCTGATCGCCCGCTTCGGGGTCGAGCGGATCGTCGCGCTTGGCCTGATGATCCTGGCCAGTGCCGGTGCGGTGGCGCTGAGCGGCGTGGCGCTGGAAAATTTCTTCGTGGCGCTCATCCTGCTGGGTCTCGGCTGGAACTTCGGCTTTATCGGCGCGACGACAATGCTGGCCGGCGCCCACAGACCCGAGGAACGCGGCCGCATGCAGGGGCTGAACGACCTGCTGGTATTTGGTGGCGTGACAGTGGCGTCGCTTGCCTCGGGCGGTCTCATGAACTGTTCCGGTGGCAGCGCCGTCGAAGGCTGGACCGCCGTCAACATGGCGATGGTGCCGCTCTTGTGCCTTGCCGGCGGAGCCTTGCTCTGGCTGGTTCTGCAACCCCGCGAACAAGGCGTCTGAGCACTTACCAGCGCCCGGTCGCCGATTGCAGCATCAGGCTCAGCCGCTTGCGCGCCTCGCTGGTGCCCAGCGTTCCACGGGCCACCCGATCCGGCGTGCGGCGTGTCTGGTCCAGGATGGTTTCCGCCTGCCACCCGGCCAGAAGGCCGGCCCGCGCCTCGGGGTCGACCCCTGATCTGTTCCTGCGCGCCCGCGCCAGCCGCGCCAGTCCCTGCTCGGCCAGACGGCGCACACCGTCGCCCGTCCCGTCGAGCAAGGGCACACGCCGGTGCGCCTCCAGCTCCGGAATCGCGCGAAACCAGTTGGCCAGTCCCACCGCATAAGCGTAATCGCGGACAACGGTTTCCTCTGCGCGCCCCAGGCTGCGCACCGCCAACCACATGAGCGTTCCCGAACTCGCGTCGATATACCGTTCGAAATGATCGCTGTCCTCGAACGGCTCCCGGTAGATGTCCCAGCGGCGCACCGCGATCATCTCGTCCGCCTGCGCTGCAAGTTCCGGCGGCAGGCTCCCGGCAAGCGGGGTCACCACCTCGTGCGGCCGAACCGGACCGCCCCCGGCGATTTCAGCCAGCGCATCGCGCCACCATTGCAGGCGCATCTCCGCGATCATGGGTTCCTGCGTCACCCAGGGCGCGCGGGCGATTTCGACATTCATGGCATAAAGCGGAAACAGCACGCGCCGGGCCTGCACCGGCGCGGCCATCGCGGCCATGAACCGATCCGGATCGCCACGCCGGACCAGATTGGCACAGGCGATGAGATCGTCGGAAAAAACGGCCGCCGTGGTCACCGGGGGCGCACCAGCATCAGGGCATAGGCAATGCGGTCCTGCGCCGCGCGCCACATGGCAATTTCCCGTTCGCACGTGGCGACGGCGGCGCGCAGATCCGGATCGTCTTCGGCGCGCAGTGTCGCCAGATGGGCCGCGAACCGCGTGTAATATCGCGCCCAGGGCGCACCAACGATCACGCGATGATCCAGCAATTCGAAACCGGCGGCATCGATGCGCGCGACAATCCCGTCCAGATCGGTAATCGCGGGATATCCTTTCCAGAAGGCGGAAACCGTGTCATCCGGCGGCCCCAGAAGCACCGGCTCGGAAAACGCCACGCTGCCATTGGTTGCCAGCGCATCGCGCCAGCGACGCAACCCTTCCGTCACACCCAGAAAATAGAGGGCACCGGCGGACCAGATCAGGTCATGGCGACCCGTGAGATCCGCCATATCGCCCTGCCGCACGGTGACATTCGCCAGGCTGCCGCACCGCGCCTGCGCCTCTTTCACAAGGTGGGGCAATTGGTCGATGGCGGTGATCTGCGCCTGCGGCAGCAGTTCCGCAAGGGTGGCGCTGTCTGCGCCCGATCCGCAACCGGCATCGCAGATCGAGATCCTGCCGGACAGGCCCAGCCGCGCGATCGCCCAGGCCACATCCGCTGGCTCGCCCGGTCCTTCACGATCCAGGCCGGTGTAGATCCGCACCAGCATCTCGGGATCGATCATGTGGCGCTCCCACAATCGCGCACCAGTTTCCAGCGGATCGCATCCAGCAGCGCCTCGAAGCTCGCGTCGACTATGTTCGGACTGACCCCGACGGTGGACCAGCGCCGCCCCTTGCCGTCCTCGCTGTCGATGATCACGCGGGTCACGGCCTCGGTCCCGCCCTGGGTGATGCGCACCTTGAAATCCACGAGCCGCATGTCTTCGAGCACCCAGGAATACTGTCCCAGGTCCTTGGCCAGCGCCTTGCTCAGCGCATTGACCGGACCCCGGTCGCTGCCGTCCTCATCAAGCGATTCACTCACCGAAAGCAGCTTTTGCCCATCGACCTTGACCACCACGACCGCTTCGGACAGGCTGACCATCCGGTTATACTTGTTCTTGCGTCGCTCGACCGTGACCTTGTAACGCTTGACCTCGAAAAACTCGGGCAACTGCCCCAGTTCCTCGCGCGCGAGCAACTCGAAGCTCGCCTGCGCCGTGTCGTAGGAATAGCCCTGATCCTCGCGCTGCTTGATCTGTTCGAGGATGCGCCCAAGCGCCGGATCGCCCTTGTCCACCTTCAGCCCCGCCTCGGCCAGCCGCTTGCGCAGGTTCGACTGCCCGGCCTGGTTCGACATCGGCACGATCCGCTGGTTGCCCACGAGATCCGGTTCGATATGTTCGTAGGTGCCCGGATCCTTGAGGATCGCGCTGGCATGCAGCCCCGCCTTGTGGGCAAAGGCGCTCGCCCCGACATAGGGCGATTGCCGCATCGGCACCCGGTTCAGGATATCGTCGAGCATCCGGCTCGTCCGGGTCAGTCCCCTGAGCGCCGCACGGCTGACCCCGGTTTTGAACCGGCTGGCATAAGGCTCCTTGAGCAGCAGCGTCGGGATCAGCGAGGTCAGGTTGGCATTGCCGCACCGCTCGCCCAGCCCGTTCAGCGTGCCCTGTACCTGCCGCGCCCCGGCCTCGATGGCCGCCAGCGAACAGGCGACCGCGTTCTCGGTATCGTTATGGGTGTGAATGCCCAGCCGGTCCCCCGGAATACCGGCGGCGATCACCTCGGCCACGATCCGCCCGACATGTGATGGCAGCGCGCCGCCATTGGTGTCGCATAAAACCACCCACCGCGCGCCCGCGTCCAGTGCCGCGCGGCAACAGGCCAGCGCGTAGTCGGGATTGTCCTTGTAGCCGTCAAAGAAATGCTCGGCGTCATACAGGGCCTCGCGCCCCTGCCCGACGACATGGGCAATCGACGCACCGATGTTTTCGAGATTTTCCTCCAGCGTGATCCCCAGCGCGGCGGTCACGTGATAATCATGCGCCTTGCCCACGAGACAGACGGTATTCGTGCCGGCATTTGTCACCGCCGCAAGAACGTCGTCATTCTCCGCCGACCGGCCGGCACGTTTGGTCATGCCAAACGCCGTCAGCCTGGCGCGGGTTTGCGGGGCTTCCTCGAAAAACGCGCTGTCGGTCGGATTGGCGCCCGGCCAGCCACCCTCGATATAATCCACGCCGAGATCGTCGAGTGCGCGGGCAATCTGCATCTTCTCGGCGGTCGAGAACTGCACCCCCTGTGTCTGCTGCCCGTCGCGCAGGGTGGTGTCATAGAGATAGAGACGCTCGCGGCTCATAGGACTCTCCCGCGACAATCAACCGGGACGGGCCAACGGCCCGACCAGTGTCCGACCTTCCCCCCGGGAGGGCGCTTTGCACCCACACAGGGTCGGGCGCTGACCTGCGTCGCGTCCGTCATTTCAGTGCCTCGAAGTTTCCAAGCTGCGGATTTGTGTGATCCAGCATCCAATCGGTCCCATTTGGGGAGTCCGACAACATTATTCCGATCGAAGCGAGATCGTCGCGGATCGCATCGGCCTTTGCGAAATCTCGGTTCTTCTTGGCTTCAGCACGTTCGGATATGTATCGTTCAACGGTCTTTTTCAGCTCATCCGTCGGAGAATCCGAAATCTCTCGCCACCATGCGCCGGTTTCAAAATCGAGCAAGCCCAGCATCCCTGCCGATGCGGCAAGGCCCCCCATGTCCTTTTCGCGATGAAGTTGATGCAACCGCGCAATCGCACCTGCCGTGTTCAGGTCGTCGCACAGCAAACGCAGCATTTCCGGATCGACATCTGATGGCTTGATTCCATCCACCGCACTGCGCCACTTCATCAAGGTCGCTTTTGCTTCTTCTGCCTTCTCCGCAGTCCAGTCCATCGGCTTGCGGTAATGTGTGCTTAGAAACACAAAGCGGATCACTTCCCCCGGCACGCCCTGTTCCAGCAAATCGCGTACCGTAAAGAAATTGCCCAGCGACTTGGACATTTTCCTGCCCTCGACCTGCAGCATCTCGTTATGCAGCCAGACCCTGGCGAAATCGCCTTCGGGATGGGCGCAGCAGCTTTGGGCGATCTCGTTTTCGTGGTGCGGGAACATCAGGTCGTTGCCGCCGCCGTGAATGTCGAAACTCTCGCCCAGCAATTCATAGGCCATCGCCGAGCATTCGATATGCCAGCCCGGACGGCCCCGTCCCCAGGGCGACTCCCACCCCGGCAGATCGGCGCCTGACGGTTTCCACAGCACGAAATCCATCGGGTTCTTCTTGTACGGCGCGACCTCGACCCGCGCGCCGGCGATCATGTCGTCGACCGAGCGGCCGGACAGTCTGCCATATCCTTCGCGCCAACTGTCCACCGCGAACAACACGTGGCCTTCGGCCTCATAGGCATGGCCCTTGCCGATCAGCTCCTCGATCATCGCGACCATCTGCGGGATATACTGCGTGGCGCGCGGCATGTGATCCGGCTCCAGCGCCCCGAGCGCCGCCATGTCATCGAGGAACCACTGCGTCGTCTCAGAGGTGATCTCGCCGATCGAACGCCCGCTTTCGGCGGCCCTGGCGTTGATCTTGTCATCCACGTCGGTGAAATTGCGCACATAGGTCACGTGATCGGCCCCATAGGTGTGGCGCAACAGCCGGTAGAGCACATCGAACACCACGACGGGGCGCGCATTGCCCAGATGCGCGCGATCATAAACCGTCGGCCCGCAGACATACATCCGCACATTCCCGGGATCGATGGGATCAAACGGCTCCTTCTTGCGGGTCTTGGTGTTGTGCAGCTTGATCGTCATGGCAATATCCTCACGCAGGCAGCGCGGGCTTAGCAACTTGGTCAGGAGAAGAAAATGACAGAAACCGGCCCGCTGGTAAGATCAGCAGGGAATGCAGCAAATAATGGCGCGGTTGCAGGTCATGACAAGGCGCATAGCACAGGATCCACTCACTCGCCAAGGTAATTGTCGCATTCCCAATTGTCCGGCCATCGCACTGGCCACCACCCCGGGCCATCGCATTGACAAAGCGCGGCGACTCTGACCCTCTCGCGCGCGAAACCAGCGATGGAGATCCACATGCACCTGTCCCAGCGTATCACCAACATCACCGGCGGCGGATCGGATGGTTGGGATCTGTTCAACCGTGCGCGCGCCATGATCGCACAAGGCGTCGAGGTCACGGAACTGACAATCGGCGAGCATGACATCCCGACCCATCCCAGCATTCTCAATGCGATGCACGACGCAGCCCTTGGCGGGCACACCGGATATGCCGCGGTTCCCGGAACCACCGCGCTGCGCGAAACCGTCGCCGCGCGGCTGAAGGAACAGACCGGGGTTGCCACCACTGCCGCCAACGTGATGATCACGCCCGGCGGACAGTCGGCCCTGTTCGCCAGCCACATGGCGGTGTGCGACGATGGCGACGTCGCACTCTATATCGACCCCTATTATGCCACCTACCCCGGCACCATTCGCGGTGTCGGCGCGGTGCCGCGTGCGGTCGCGGCCCACGCCGACAACGCGTTTCAACCCCGTGCAGAAGACGTCGAGGCGGCGGCGGTCGGCGCTGCATCGCTGCTGATCAATTCGCCGAACAACCCGACCGGCGTGGTCTATAGCGAAGACACCCTGACGCGCATCGCCGATGTGTGCCGCCGTCATGACATGTGGCTGATCTCGGACGAGGTCTATGACACCCAGGTCTGGGAGGGCCGCCACCTGTCACCGCGCGCCCTGCCCGGCATGGCAGAGCGTACGCTGGTCGTCGGCTCCATGTCGAAATCCTTTGCCATGACCGGTTCGCGCTGTGGCTGGATCGCCGGTCCGGAAACGGCCATCGACCATCTGATCACGCTTGCGACCCATACCACCTATGGCGTGCCGGGTTACATTCAGGACGCATCGGTTTTCGCGCTCACCCAGGGCGACGGGCTGGAGCAGGAAGTGGCTGCGCCGTTCCGCCGGCGCCGCGTCATCGCGCAGGATATTCTTGCGCGGCAGAACACCGTGGGGCTGATCCCGTCGCAGGGCGCCATGTACCTGATGCTCGACATCCGCGCGACCGGGATGACCGGCGAGGGATTTGCAGGTGCGCTGCTTGACGCTCACCATATTGCGGTGATGCCCGGTGAGAGCTTTGGCGCGGCGGCAGCGGGTCATGTGCGCGTGGCGATGACGATCGAGGATCGCGCCTTTGCCAGAGCGCTCGCGACCCTGTGCGAATTCGCCGAGAGCCGCGCCTGCGAAACCGGCTAGCAGTCGTCTCCGGCACAGACAGAGCCCGCGTATTTGCCGGGCGCGTACAAGCCGCGCCCGGCAAATACGTCACCTGCGTCGCAAACAGGACAGATTCACCGCAGGAGCGCGTCACACTCGGTGCCAAGAGGAGACGCGATGCAGGCTGAAGAGAGCAAGATCAGGCTGATCTCCCGCACCATCGGTGCGGATCGCGGACGTGCCGCGCGCGGAAGGCCCGGCACGCGCTGAGCGCCTTCCCTTTCTCTCAACACGAGTTCCCAACATGAATGATCAGTCCACGCACTCTGCCCACGGTCGCAGCGGTGGTCGCGCCGCGCGTCGTGCCGCGCGCAGCGCGCCGCTTGCCGCGCATCTGCGCCCCATCCGTCCCGGCCTGCCCGGCGGCACCTACAAACCGCTCAGCCAGCGGGACATGGAGCGTATCCATGCAACCGCGCTCGATGCCCTCGAACAGGTGGGGCTGGCGGACGCGCCCGAAAGCGGAATCAGGTATCTGACCGGTGCCGGCGCGCGCCTTGGCGACGACGGCCGCATCCGGTTCCCCCGTGCCCTCGTCGAGGACACTATTGCCAGGGCCAACCGCTCGGTGACGCTGATGGGCCGCGATCCGGCCCATGATCTCACCCTGTCCGGCAGCCGCGTGCATTTCGGCACAGCCGGCGCGGCGGTCCACATGGTGGATGTCGACGGGCGGAATTACCGGGAAAGCACCGTGCAGGACCTGCACGATGCCGCGCGCATTGCCGAACAGCTGGGAAACATCCATTTCGTGCAGCGCCCGATGGTGTGCCGCGACATCGCCGACAATCTCGAAATGGACCTCAACTCGATCTATGCCTGCTGTTCGGGCACGACCAAGCATGTCGGCATGTCCTTCAGCGATCCGTCGCATGTGGCGCAGGGGTTCGAATTGCTGCACATGATCGCCGGCGGCGAAAACGAATGGCGCGAACGGCCCTTTGTCAGCAATTCCAACTGCTTTGTCGTGCCACCGATGAAATTTGCCACCGAAAGCTGTGACACCATGGAGCGCTGTATCGAAGGCGGGATGCCGATCCTGTTGCTGTCTGCGGGCATGGCCGGTGCCACCGCCCCGTCAACCATCGCTGGCGCCATCGTGCAGGCGGTGGCCGAGTGTCTGGCCGGGCTGGTCTATGTCAACTCAGTCAGGCCCGGGCATCCGGCGATTTTCGGCACCTGGCCCTTCGGGCTCGACCTGCGCAGCGGCGCGATGACCGGCGGGTCCGGCGAACAGGCCCTGCTGACCGCGGGCTGCGCGCAGATGCATCAGTTCTATGGCGTCCCCGGTGGCGCTGCGGCGGGTATCAGCGATTCCAAACTGCCCGACATGCAGGCCGGATGGGAGCAGATGTGTTCGAACGTGATGGCCGGGCTGTCCGGGTTGAACATGGTCTACGAAGCGGCGGGCATGCATGCGTCGCTGCTGGGCTTCTGTCACGAATCGCTGATTCTCGGCGACGACATCATCGGTCAGGCGCTGCGCTGTGTGCGCGGGATCGAGGTGACTGACGACACGCTTGCGCTGGAACAGATCCGTTCGGTCTGCATGTCAGGACCGGGGCACTACCTGGGAACCGATGAAACGCTCGGGCGGATGCAGACAGATCACGTCTATCCCGCCATGGGCGACCGCTCCTCGCCCAAGGAATGGGACGAATTGGGTAAACCCGACCTCGTGCAACGCGCGACCGCGCGCAAGAACGCGATCCTCGCGCAGCCGGCTGCCGCGCGGTTCGATCCGGTGACTGACGCCGAAATCAGGGCACGGTTCAACATCCACCTGCCCGCCTGATGATCGAAAACTGAAAACGCCCGGCAAAAGCTGCCGGGCGTTCCTGTTTCCATCGATCGCACGACACAGGCGTGCGGGCGTGTCAGCCCCGCGACTTCGGCAGCAGCCCGGCATCCTGCGCGGCCACCGATTCGGCATCATCCAGCGCGCCATCCGAATTCAGGTCCATCGCCGAAAAGCTCTCGACGCTGATCTCCGGATAGACCGCCTGGACCTCGTCCAGTGTCAGAACGCCATCGCCGTTCGCGTCGATTTCGGTTGCGGCAAAGGCCATTGCGGGAAGTCCGATTGCGAGCGCGGCAAGTGCTTTGAGTTTCATGGTCTTGTATCCTCGTGTGTCGTAAGGGTTTCGTCGTTGCCCGTAAGTGGTGGACAGCCTCTACAGACACCCGCGACGCCCCTCTGTCATCAGACCACGAACAGATCGTCCGGGGCGCGCCAAAGATCGCCGGAACGCCCGCTGTGGATTGGCAAGGATTTGCAGGCGCATTCTTTGCCGGCCTTGCTCGGCGGTTCCCGACCTATGCCGCAGCCCGGAACTGGCAGTCCCTTGCTTGAGAAGAGCCGCGTTAGCGACCGGCAAAAACCGGCCACCACCGTGCGGGTGAATCGAGCCGACGGCGACGCGCGGGACAAACGCGGGGATTCGGGCTCAGAACAGGAAATCGGCGGCGTCGAGATCGGCCAGATCGACGTTATGGAGTGTGATAATGGTTCTGTCGGAGTCATCGATCACCACGCTGGTCCCAACCTGGCTGATGTGGTTGTTCATCAGGTCATCGAAGCTCCGGATCCGGGTCACGGCAGTCAGGTCGATCAGTTCATCGTCATTCGTCGCGTCGAAGTCAAAGACGGTATCGTTGCCGTATTTGTTGGCAAAAACGAACACGTCGTTCCCCGCCCCGCCATGCAGGACGTCATCGCCCTTGCCGCTGTCGAGCCGGTCATTGCCAATCTGCCCGAAGAGCCGGTCGCGGCCGATTCCCCCTTCAAGGACATCATCGTCCTGGCCGCCCTTTAGAATGTCCCTGCCCATGCCACCGCTGAGCCTGTCATCGCCCCGGTTGCCGAACAGAATGTCACGACCATCACCGCTGAACAGGTCGTCATTGCCCCTGCCACCCCGAAAGATGTCATCGCCCAGCGTGTTGAACGTGGCGCCGTCGCCAATTGTCGATCCTTCGGGCAACACGTCATCGAGCTTGCCAAGCGTGATGTCCCAGGCGCGACTCATGATATAGGTTTCGATTGCAATCGGATCGACCCCTGAAAGGTCCAGAAGACGGATGGGGGCGAAGGTCAGCATGTCGATATCGACACCCGTGATGGTCATCGAGTCGATAACCGTCGTGACAAGGATCGTGTCAATGACGCCAGTTGCGACATAGATCAAACCATCGACCGTCACCGCCGTGGAAAAGCCGTTTCCAAACGCCGAATAGGTGGCGGCATCCCCCCGGTAACTGCCGCTCCCCGTGAACTGCGTCGAACTGAACCGGGTTCCAAGTACGGCTTCGGTCGAAACGAATTCGATGACGTCAGGGATATCGGCAATCGCGAAGTGAGAGTCGTCGGGCAGGACAATCGTAAAAGGCATCGGAGCTTTCCTTGCGGTGGTGTCAGGTGACGGGATGAGGAAAAGACAGCACTCGTGCGCAACCATGATCGCCCGGAACAATCCTATACCGGGACTCACCACACAATAATATCTCCTTATGATTGAGTCACTTCACCTTTGCCGTATTCTCGGGCGAGGCACGGAAAAGTGTGATCAGGCAACGAAAAAACGGGGGCCGAATGACCCCCGTTTGAGTTTCGCCGTCCAGGCTCATCTAGTTTACCGCCCGGTGTTTTTTGCCTGCGGCCTGAACGTCGTCCAGAGCGAGCGCACCCGCCCCTTGTCTCCGGTGAAACCGCTTGGTTTCACCGGGCAGGACAGAGCGGAAACCAGAGGTTTCTGCGAAGTCCTGCCCCGTCGGGGTGAAGCGGGCAATCGCATCGCCCTGCTTCCTTGTCTCGTCGGGGTCCGGTCACCGGTCGGCAGCCCCGCGACCCCTACGCGCTCCTCGCGGAACGCGATCCCGATCAACTACAGCCGCTCGTCGCGCCGCAGGTGTTGCATTTCATGCAGGTGCCATTGCGCACCAGCGTATAGTTGCCACATTCGCCGCAGGCCTCGCCTTCGTACCCCTGCATCTTGGCCTTGGTGCGCGCGTCCAGCGATACGGTGCCGCTGGCCATTGCGGTTGTGGTCGTGGTGCTGATCGTCGCCGTGGTCTCGGGCACCAGGGTCTGGATCGCAGCCTGTGCATCCGTCCCGCTCAGCGCCGTGGCGCCGATATTGGCACCGCCTTGCAAGACCACCAGTTCCTGCGGCAGGCGCTTGCGCAGATAGCCAGTCGAACTGATCTGCTTGAGCACTTCCAGAGACTTGCTCGCCGCGGTTTCGCTGATCTCGCTGACGTTCGAGACACCTTCCTCTTCGCCACGCCCAAGGTCGTCAAAGGTCGCCCCCTGTGGCTTGACATGCGCCAGGTCGGTCCGGTCGAGATAGGACACGGCAAGTTCGCGGAACACGTAGTCGAGGATCGAGGTCGCGTTCTTGATGCTGTCGTTGCCCTGCACCATCCCCGCCGGTTCGAACTTGGTGAAGGTAAACGCGTCAACGAATTCCTCGAGCGGCACGCCATATTGCAGGCCAACCGAAACGGCGATGGCAAAGTTGTTCATCATCGCCCGGAAACCCGCGCCCTCCTTATGCATGTCGATAAAGATCTCGCCCAGGTTGCCGTCTTCGTATTCACCGGTCCGCAAATAGACCTTGTGGCCGCCGACGATCGCCTTTTGCGTATAACCCTTGCGCCGTTGCGGCATCTTTTCGCGATGCGATTTGATGATTTCCTTGACCACCACCTTTTCGATGATCTTCTCGGCGATTACCGCAGCCTTTTCATGCGGCGTTCCGGTTTCCAGCGTTTCCGCCGCATCGTCATCATCTTCGATCAGCGCCGAAGCCAGCGGCTGCGACAGCTTGGACCCGTCGCGATAAAGCGCGTTTGCCTTGATGCCCAGCGACCAGCTCAGTTCATAGGCACGCTGGCAATCCTCGATGCTGGCGTCGTTGGGCATGTTGATCGTCTTGCTGATCGCGCCCGAGATAAAGCTCTGGGCCGCCGCCATCATGGTGATGTGGCTGTTGACCGAGAGATAACGCTTGCCCTTCTTGCCGCAGGGGTTGGCACAGTCGAAGATGCCGTAATGCTCCTTGCGCAGGAATGGCGCGCCTTCCAGCGTCATGGTGCCGCAAACATGGTCATTCGCCAGTTCGATATCCTTGCGGCTGAATCCCAGGTGCCGCAGCAGATCAAAGGCGGGATCGTTGAGCTTGGCCGCCGGGATACCGAGGACGTTCTGGCAGAACTCTTCGCCCAGCGTCCACTGGTTGAACACGAAGCGGATGTCAAAGGCGCTCTCCAGCGCCGCATCCACCTTGGCCAGCTCGTTCGCACCGAACCCATGCCCCGCCAGCGTGGTATGGTTGATCGCGGGCGCATTTCCGATACTTCCATGCCCGACCGCATAGGATACGATTTCCTCGATCTGTGCCGAACCATAACCCAGCTTTTCCAGCGCCGCGGGCACCGACTGGTTGATGATCTTGAAGTATCCGCCACCGGCCAGCTTCTTGAACTTGACCAGCGCGAAATCCGGCTCGATCCCCGTGGTGTCGCAATCCATGACCAGACCGATGGTGCCGGTCGGCGCGATCACCGTCGCCTGCGCGTTGCGATAGCCATGTTTCTGCCCGAGGCTCAGCGCCTCGTCCCAAGCGGATTTGGCCAGATCGACCAGCCGCGCATCCGGGCAGTTGCCATGATCCAGCGGCACCGGCTTGACCGACAGGTTCTCGTAACCCTCGGTCTCGCCATATGCCGCGTTGCGGTGGTTTCGGATGACTCGGAGCATATGGTCGCTGTTGCGCTCGTATCCCGCGAAGGGGCCGAGCTCGCCGGCCATCTCGGCGCTGGTGGCATAGGCGACACCGGTCATGATCGCGGTCAGCGCACCACAGAGCGCGCGGCCCTCGTCGCTGTCATAGCTGTAGCCCATGTTCATCAGCAATCCGCCGATATTGGCGTAACCCAGCCCCAGCGTGCGGAAATCATAGGACAGTTGCGCGATCTCGCGGGAAGGGAACTGCGCCATCATCACGCTGATCTCCAGCGTCACCGTCCAGAGCCGCGAGGCATGCATGTAGTCCTCGGCCTGGAATTCGCCATCCTTGAGGAAGGTCAGCAGGTTCATCGACGCAAGGTTGCAGGCGGTGTCGTCCAGGAACATGTATTCGGAACACGGGTTCGAGCCGCGAATCTCGCCATCTTCCGGACAGGTGTGCCATTCGTTGACCGTATCGTGATACTGGATGCCCGGGTCGGCACAGGCCCAGGCGGCATGTCCGACCTGCTCCCACAGATCACGCGCCCGCACCGTGCGCGCCACGCTGCCATCGACCCGGTTGATCAATTCCCAATCCGCATCCTTCTCGACCGCGGTCAGGAACGCGTTGGTCACGCGGATCGAATTGTTCGAGTTCTGGCCCGACACGCTGTTATAGGCTTCGGAATCCCAATCGGTGTCATATGTCGGAAACTCGATACCGGTGTGTCCCTGCCGCGCATAATCCAGAACGCGCTTGATATAGGTTTCGGGGATCATGTTGCGCTTGGCGTCACGCACCGCATCCCTGAGCGCGCCATTCCTGGCGGTGTCATATGCGTCGTCCTCGGCACCATCCCAGGCGCGGATCGCGTCGAAAATCCCGTTCAGCTTTTTCTCGTGCATTTTCGAGCCGGCAACGATGCTCGCCACCTTCTGCTCTTCCAGCACCTTCCAGTTGATGAAATCCTCGATATCCGGGTGATCCGCGTCAACGATGACCATCTTGGCCGCGCGACGGGTCGTGCCGCCCGACTTGATCGCGCCCGCCGCCCGGTCGCCGATCTTGAGAAAGCCCATCAGACCGCTCGACTTGCCACCTCCCGAGAGCTTCTCACCCTCTCCCCGCAGATGACTGAAGTTGGTGCCGGTGCCGCTGCCATACTTGAACAGCCGCGCCTCGCGCACCCAGAGGTCCATGATCCCGCCTTCGTTCACCAGGTCGTCCCGCACCCCCTGAATGAAACAGGCATGCGGCTGTGGATGTTCATAGCTGGATTTCGACTTGGTCAGCTTGCCGGTCTTGTGGTCGACATAATGGTGTCCCTGCGCGGGGCCGTCGATGCCATAGGCCCAGTGCAACCCGGTGTTGAACCATTGCGGGCTGTTCGGGGCGGCCTTCTGCGTGGCCAGCATGAAGCGCATTTCGTCGTAATAGGCACGCGCATCCTCCTCGGTGCTGAAATACCCGCCTTTCCAGCCCCAATAGGCCCAGGCGCCCGCAAGACGGTCAAACACCTGCTTGGACGAGGTTTCGCCCCCCATCTCCACGTCATCGCCATCGGCAACCGAACGCCACAGGAACTCGGGCACATCCTTTTCACGCACCTTCTTCAGCCGGCTCGGCACACCCGCCTTGCGGAAATATTTCTGCGCGATCACATCGCTTGCCACCTGGCTCCAGGTCGAGGGCACCTCGACATTCTCAAGCCGGAACACGGTGGTTCCGTCGGGATTGCGTATCTCCGATGTCGCCGAGATGAAATCGAGCGCCGCATAGGCGTCCTCGCCGGCGGTGGTGAATTTGCGTTCAATCTTCATGTGCGCTGCCTCTGTCTTCCAGCTGTCTTAAAAGCCTGTTGTCAGGCCCGCGCCGGAAATGCCGACGCTCTCTCATGTGCCCGGTTGCACGTGGCAAAGCTGTCCCGGTCCCCTGACGAAACAAGGGCTCTGTCGGCGTGCGCGCCGAGATCTGACCGTGGTGCCTTACCGTCCCAACCTTGTCAGAGCCTTTTCTGGTTTTTGCTACCAGATTTAGTGGCTCAGCGGCCGGCTCATACAATCTGACGTATCAGGCCATGGGTGGTCAACGCAATTTTTCCAGATTTTTCGACTCTTTTCTGTTGACCATGCCCGCCTGCATTCCGACCCCGGCAGAGCGACCGATTCATCCACAAAAGGTTAATTGTGCCGCACCCGCCGAAGGATGCGGGCACCAGGACGAGAATACACCTGTTTCAAGGGGCTTTGGCATGTCATGTTAAGAAACCGGATTGCCTTTTGCTGCACCGCGGCACATGGAAAGCCACGACTTATACACCGACATGCGACACGGCTGCCGCGTCGCGTTCCGGTCACAGATTTTTCGGAGAACCGCCCCATGCGCCCGGCC
This sequence comes from Sedimentitalea sp. XS_ASV28, assembly GCF_041224545.1. Classification (NCBI taxonomy): domain Bacteria; kingdom Pseudomonadati; phylum Pseudomonadota; class Alphaproteobacteria; order Rhodobacterales; family Paracoccaceae; genus Sedimentitalea; species Sedimentitalea sp. XS_ASV28. The sequence goes on from NZ_JBGFGP010000176.1 coordinate 261,810, forward strand.
CTACCTGTTTTCGGATCGCTGCTGGCGGTCATGCTCGGCGGCTGCGCACCACAAGATATGGGGGCAACAACCGCAAAGGCCCGCTTCGCGACCTACCCCGACTCGCTGATCTCCGCGCTGCAATCCGCCTGCGAGGGTCCGGCGCAAACCTTCGCACGGCCGACGCGGGATTCGATCGAATGCCGTGAATACCTCCCCCCTGACCCCACGGCGGCGATCATCCTGACCTATGATGGTGTCCCCGACGACCTGCCCCAGCTGGTGATACGCTTCCAGACCCGCAAGGATGCCACCGGCTACCTTGTCGAAAATGACGTCTATCTGAACGTGCCGCAGAAATCGGGACCGCCTCTGCATGTCTACCAGCGCGATCCCCGGCTCAACCGCGTCGTCGCCGCGCTTTATCGCCGTTCCGGCGGCACACCCACGCCCTGACGGTGCCGCGAAACCCGGCCGCCTATAGCATTTCGCGATAATCCTGCATCATCCGACGCTACTTGAAACAGAAGATTTCAATGCGTCAGGTGATAACTGATATTTCAAATCAATCACGAAACGCTTTATTTCATCTTTGTTGAAATACTCCGGGGTGTCTGAGGGGCAGCGCCCCTCAGCGATCACCCGACAGTTCAAGGCTCACGCATCAGTTCTGCAACGTCATGTAAAATGGTCGGGGCGGCGAGATTCGAACTCACGACCCCCTGTACCCAAAACAGGTGCGCTACCAGACTGCGCCACGCCCCGGACCGTGCGCCTCTCTAGCCAAGACAATCCGTTTTGAAAAGCCCAAAAGCGTGCCGCGATGGCCCTGACTCGGCAAACGCTGCCTGAAATCAGAGATGTCCGGCGCGGTCGGTGATGCGGGATGTTTCAAGTCTGTCGCGAGAGGCTTTAACAGGGCCAGATTGCAGGGCCTGCGGAAAAAACCGGGTGCCGCAATTGGGTTCCCGGCGCGATGCCATAGCGTTGCGCCAGCCCGCCATTGATCTCGAGCACCGCAAATATGCCGGTGCCGCCTTCGATCGGCGTCAGATCACCGGGGATGGCGCGATGATGCACAGAGATGACGGTCCCGGTCTGATCGACAAAAATCATGTCCAGGGGAATCAGGGTGTTCTTCATCCAGAAACTCGCGCGGCGCGGCGCTTCATAGACAAACAGCATGCCCGCGCCACGCGGCAGTGACTCGCGAAACATCAGCCCCCTGGACCGTGTTTTCGGCGTATCGGCGACCTCGACGTCAAAGCCTGCCTCGCCCCAGGATCCGCGCAACTGCACATGATCCTCACGACATGTGGTTTCGGCGGCACCGACCGCTGCGCCACACACAAGGGCCAGAACAACCGCGAGAACGCGTATCATGTCACTTTTTGGATGCCGTTACGGCCATTTCCCAGGCCATGACCTCGGCAGCCATGCGTCCACGCTTGCCATCGATCACGCGCATCGCGAGCGCCTCGCCCGGTTGCAGATCCGCAAGACCCGACTGGCGCAGCACCTCGATGTGCAGGAACACATCCTCAGGCCGGCCGAACACGTTGGCAAAACCAAAGCCCTTTGACTTGTCAAACCACTTGACCCGCGCGGGTTCGAGCGGCGCGTTATGGATGGCGTCGGATTCCAGCGCCGCGAAATCGGTCAGAACCGGCGCTTCGTCCCGGACGGGGGGCGTGATGCTGACGATTTCGACCGCCTGCACGCCCCGATCGGTCCGATGGGTCACCACTTCGATGCCGGCGCCGTCCGCGACCGAGCTTTGTCCGAAGTTCCGCAAAACGTTGACGTGGAGCAGTATGTCAGGCCCCCCTTCGTCACTCACGACGAAGCCGAACCCCTTGACGGGATCGAACCACTTCACCTGACCGCGCACGCGGTACATGCTATTCAGATCGTCCGCCACAAATTAACCACCACGATGATTGTTGCCCCATTGTTACACGAAGTAGTGGACAAGTTTAAGCACCAATTTCAAGAAGAAATTACGACGGTATTACAAATAGTTGCATTTCGCGTGACGTGAATGTCACGGACTGAGTCGCTGAATCTGCCATTCCGAACCCGCATCCGGACGTTGCCAGAGGAACCGGTCATGCAATCGAAACGCACCGTCAGCCCAAAATTCGATATGGCTCGGAACGATGCGGTAGCCTCCCCAGAACGGTGGGCGCGCCGGAGTCGTGCCATGCTGCGCCGTGACCCTGGCAACCTCGGCCATCAGGGCAGCGCGACTGCTCAGAGGTCTCGATTGCCGCGAGGCCCAGGCCCCGAGACGGCTCTTGAGCGACCGCGACGCGAAATAGGCATCGGCCTGTTCGCCGTCCTCTCGGCTGATCGTGCCACGCACCCGAACCTGCCGGCGCAGCGATTTCCAGTGCATCACGAAAGCGGCCTTGCCTGCCGCGTCGAGTTCCTGCGCCTTCTGACTTTCATAGTTCGTGTAGAAGACGAAAGCTGCGGGTTCGATCTCCTTGAGCAGGACCATCCGCGCATTGGGCAGACCATCCGCATCGACCGTGCTCAACGCGATGGCGTTCGGATCGTTCGGCTCGACCGCCTCGGCCTCGGCCAGCCAGCGCCGTGCGATTTCAAATGGGTCGTCACCCGCGAATATCCCGTCCCGTTCGGTCATCATGTTCCCTCTGCATGGCCCTCTGCATCGATCGTCCGACCGCCGCTTATGGCGACCCGCCGGCACTTGAAGCAGTCAGACCAATCGCCTAAAGGTCAAGCCCACATTGCGCATTGGTCGGAGAAAAGAATGTCAAATCAGCTAATGGCCGGCAAACGGGGTCTTATCATGGGCCTCGCGAACGACAAGTCGATTGCCTGGGGCATTGCCAGAGCGCTGTCCGATGCCGGAGCGACACTGGCGTTTTCCTATCAAGGCGATGCGCTCAAAAAGCGAGTCGATCCACTTGCCGCGCAACTTGGCAGCGACATCGTCCTGCCCTGCGATGTCAGCGACGAGGCGTCGATCGACGCGCTCTTTGACGAATTGCAGGAACGCTGGGGCACGCTCGACTTCGTGGTGCACGCCATCGGCTTCTCCGACAAGAACGAATTGCGGGGCCGCTATGTCGACACCAGCCGCGCGAATTTCCAGATGTCGATGGACATTTCGGTCTACTCGTTCACTGCGGTGGTGCGCCGTGCCGAAAAGATGATGAACCAAGGCGGTTCCTGTCTGACACTGACCTATTACGGTGCGGAACGCGTCATGCCACATTACAACGTGATGGGCGTTGCCAAGGCGGCGCTCGAAGCATCGGTGCGTTATCTGGCCGAGGATCTGGGCAAGGACGGGATCCGGGTCAACGCCATCTCGGCCGGCCCGATCAAGACGCTGGCCGCCAGCGGCATCGGCGATTTCCGCTATATCATGAAGTGGAACGAGTACAATTCGCCCTTGCGCCGCAACGTGACAATCGACGATGTGGGCGGTTCCGCGCTCTATCTGCTGTCTGATCTGGCTGCGGGCACCACCGGCGAGGTTCTGCATGTGGATGCGGGCTATCACGTGGTTGGCATGAAGGCGGTCGATGCGCCGGACATGGCCAAGGGCTAGGTCGCGATGGAGCTTGCACATGTCATCGCGTTCAACCTGACGCTGCTGGCGGCCATTGCAAGCCCCGGTCCCTCCCTGCTCTTCCTGACGCGCAGTTCGATGGCGCATGGCCGGCGCGCCGGTGTCGCCGCCGCCTGCGGGCTCGCGGTCATGGCCGCGCTCTGGACATTGATGGCGCTGCTGGGTCTTGAGGGGCTGTTTATCCTGTTCCCCTGGGCCTATGGCGCGTTCAAGCTGCTGGGCGCGGGCTATCTGCTCTATATCGCGTGGACCACGTGGCGCAGCGCTCGCGAACCATTGGACGAGGTGGCCGCGCCTTCGGGACGGCGCATGTTCCTGCAAGGGGTGCTGATCAACCTGGGCAATCCCAAATCGGTGATGTTCGCCGCCGCCGTGTTGCTGGTGATCTTTCCATCCGATCTGAACGTTGCCGAAAAGACCTTAATTTTCTTCAACCACCTGGTGGTCGAACTGACCGTACAGCCCTTGCTGGCGGTGCTGCTGTCGACTGCGGTGATACGGCGTCGCTATCTGGGCCTGAAACCGGTTCTGGACAGGATCGCCGCCGCCGTTCTCGGTGCGCTTGGCCTGCGGCTGCTGTTGTCGCGCGGATAGGGCGTGATCGGGCTTTCGCCGACCCCGCGCTTGCGCTAAGGCGGCACAGACGAGGAGAGATCACATGACCGACAACCGCCTGCCCCATGAGAAAGGGTTTCACATCAGCTGGGACCAGATTCACCGGGACAGCCGCGCGCTGGCGTGGCGTCTGGACGGTCACGGCCCGGATGACGGCGGTTGGCGCGCCGTCGTTGCCATCACCCGTGGCGGCATGGCCCCCGCGATGATCGTGGCGCGCGAGCTTGATATCCGCACCGTCGATACGATCAGCATCAAATCCTACGATCATCAGAAACAGTCCGAGACCAAGGTGCTCAAGGCGCCGAACAGCGAGATGATGGGGGACGGCACGGGCGTTCTGATCGTCGATGATCTCGTCGACAGCGGAAAGACGCTCGAAGTCGTGCGCAGGATGTTCCCCAAAGCGCATTTCGCGACGGTTTACGCCAAACCCAAGGGACGGCCGCAGGTTGACACCTTCATCACCGAAGTCAGCCAGGACACCTGGATTTTCTTTCCCTGGGACATGGCCCTGCAATATGTCGAGCCCTACCGGGGCACGGACTAGGTGCAGAGGTCACGTTTGCCGGTGCCAGCGATGACACGAACGCAATCCACCTTCGCCTCTCCAATCGTCGAGACCTTTGGCTGGCTCAAGGGCATCGAGCATCCGGCGGATCGCCCCTTGATGCTGGTGTCACAGGCCGCACCGGTCGCGCCCCCTCCACAAGAGTTGCGCCGCGCGCTGGCCGAGATGGTGATGCATGATGACTCGATCCATCTTTACGGGCCGGTGCTTGGCCTGCCGGATTTGCGCGCGGCACTCGCCGCGCAATGCAGCAGCAAATATGGTGGCCAGGTCGCACCCGAGCAGATCGCCATCACCTCTGGCTGCAACCAGGCCTTTGCCGCGACCATCGCGACACTGACCGGTCAGGGGGATGAAGTTATCCTTCCAACTCCTTGGTATTTCAATCACAAGATGTGGCTCGACATGTCCGGCGTCACTGCCGTGCCGCTGCCGGTTCAGCGCGACATGCTGCCCGATCCCGAGCAGGCCGCTGCCCTGATTACCGAGCGCACGCGCGCCATCGTGCTGGTCACCCCGAACAATCCGACCGGCGCCGAATACCCCGCCGGGTTGCTGCACGCCTTTTACGATCTTGCCAGCAGACGGGGACTGAAGCTCATCGTGGATGAAACCTATCGCGATTTCGACAGCCGCGATGGCGCTCCGCATGACCTGTTCGGCGATCCGGACTGGGATCGGACGCTGGTACATCTCTATTCCTTTTCCAAGGCCTACCGACTGACCGGCCACCGCGTTGGCGCGCTTGCGACCTCTCCGCAACTGCTGAGCGAGGTCGAAAAGTTCCTGGACACCGTCACAATATGCCCGACCCAGACCGGGCAGCGCGCGGCATTGTGGGGCATGCGCAACCTGTCTGAATGGCTGGCGGGTGAGCGCGCGGAAATCCTGGCGCGTCGCGCCGCGATCCGCGATGGCTTTTCGGTGCTTTCCGAACGCGGGTGGAAACTGCGCGGGCTGGGGGCCTATTTCGCCTATCTCGAACATCCGTTCGACAAAGAGTCCGACGCGCTGGCAAGATCGATGGTTGAAACCGCGAGCATTCTTGCCTTGCCTGCCACCATGTTCACCCCGCCCGGCGATTCCCATGGCGCGCGCCACCTGCGTGTGGCCTTTGCCAACCTCGATCGCGCCGGAATTGCCACCTTTTTCGACCGAATGGCGGCCCTGCCCGCCTGAACCCGTCTTGCCCCCCCAGTATGTGCGTCGTAGACAAGGCGGCGAAATTCAAGGCAGTTCACTGCCAGCAGGGAGGCATCATGGCCGCAGGCGTAAAAAGTATGTCCAGGACATTCGTCTGGATCATTCTCGCACTTCTCATCGTGGGGCTGGCCGGATTCGGGGCGACCAATCTGAGCGGGACCATCCGGACCATCGGCTATGCGGGCGATCAACCTATCAGCGTCGATTCATATGCCCGCGAACTCCAGCGCGAGATCCGCGCGATCGAGGCCCAGTCGGGACAGACCCTGCCGATGTCACAGGTGCGCGCCATGGGGCTTGAGCAAGTGGTGCTTTCGCGATTGGTCGGGCTGGCATCGATCGACAACGAAGTGGCCGATCTCGGGATTTCGATCGGTGATGCCAACCTGCAAAAGGAAATCATCGAAATTCCGGCGTTCCAGGGGATCGACGGCGGCTTTGACCGCGAAGCCTATCGATTTGCGCTCAGCCAGGCCGGTCTGAACGAAACCGAGTTCGAAGACGACCTGCGCAAGGAATCTGCGCGCACGCTCGTGCAGGGGGCGATCATGGCAGGCACCAGGATGCCTGCTGTCCTGGGCGACACGATGGTCGATTACATCGCCGCGCGCCGCAACTTTACCTGGACCCAGATGACGGCTGAGGATTTGCAGACACCGGTGCCCGAGCCGACTCCTGAGCAGTTGCAGGCCTTCTACGACGCGCAACCGGATGATTTCATGCTGCCGGAAACCAAGCGTCTGACCTATCTGCTCATGACTCCGGAAATGATCCTGGACGAGGTCGACGTCGACGAAACTGCCCTGCGCGATCTCTATGACAGCCGCAGCGTCGAATATGACGTACCAGAACGGCGTCTGGTTGAGCGGCTGGTGTTTTCCGACGTCACCGCCGCGTCCACCGCCAAGGCACAGATCGATGTGGGCGGCACGACCTTCGAGGCGTTGGTCGAGCAACGCGGGCTGGCGCTGGCCGATGTCGATCTCGGCGATGTCACGCGTTCGGATCTCGGCGATGCGGCCGACGACGTGTTTGCCGCCGACATAGGCGATGTCCTGGGTCCGCTTCCATCGTCGCTTGGCCCCGCATTGTTCCGGGTCAACGGCACTCTTGCGGCGCGTGTCACGCCGTTCGAGGATGCGGAAGAGGAGCTGCGTGCCGAACTCGCCGGGGATCGCGCACGCCGTCTGATAGAAACGCGCGCCGAAGAGATCAACGACCTGATGGCTGGAGGCGCGACGCTCGAGGAGCTGGCGCAGGAGACCGACATGGAACTCGGCACCATGAGTTGGACCGACGATGCCCATGAGGGTGTGGCGGCCTATGAGGAATTTCGCGCCGCGGCCGCCGCAGTGACAGGGGATGATTTCCCCGAGATCGGCTTTACCGAAGATGGCGCGATCTTTGCCCTGCGCCTGGAAGAAGTGCTTCCGGTTCGCCCGGAACCCTTTGCATCGGCGCGTGACAAGGTGGCCGATGCCTGGACACTCGAACAAACCACCATCGCGCTGCGCGAGCAGGCGGAGCGGATCGTCGCGGATCTGAGCGACAGTGACGATTTCGCGACCACCGGTCTGTCCGTCCGCGTCGAAAACGGCATGACCCGCAGTGCCTTCATAGACGGCGCACCGACAGATTTCATGTCACAGGTATTTGCGATGGACAAAGGTGAACTGCGCGTCATTTCCGGGCCGGGAACTGCGTTCATCGTGCGGCTTGACGACACTTTGCCGCCGGAAGAGACGGATGAGCTGGCGGCGATGCAAACGGCGTTTGCGGACGGGGTCGATCAGGCGCTGTCCGAGGCCCTGTTCGAGGTGTTCGCGCGCGACGCCCGCCTGCGCGCCAAACCGCAGATCGACCAGCAGGCCCTGAACGCCGTGCAGGCCAGTTTCCAGTAGGGGCAGATGAACGTGCTGACCCCCGATTATGAGAGCTTTGCCCGTGCCTATGAAGCCGGGGAAAACCAGGTTGTCTATACACGGCTGGCGGCCGATCTGGATACGCCCGTCTCGCTGATGCTCAGGCTGGCTGGGGCCCAGAAGGACGCCTTCATGCTCGAATCCGTGACCGGGGGAGAGGTGCGTGGCCGTTATTCGATCATCGGGATGAAGCCCGACCTGATCTGGCGGTGTCACGGCACCGAAAGCGCGTTGAACCGCTCTGCCCGCTTTGACTCCGATGCGTTCGAACCGCAACCCGGCGATCCCATGGCGAACCTGCGCGCGCTGATCGCGGAAAGCTACATCGCACTGCCCGATGACCTGCCGCAGGCCGCCGCCGGGCTGTTCGGTTATCTGGGTTACGACATGGTGCGTCTCGTGGAACATCTGCCGGATGTGCCGCCCGACCCGATGGGGCTGCCCGATGCGGTGCTGTTGCGCCCGTCGGTGGTGGCGGTTCTGGACGGCGTCAAGGGCGAAGTCACGGTGGTCTCGCCCGCCTGGGTCAGCGACGGACAGACAGCGCGGGCCGCCTATGCGCAGGCCGCCGAGCGGGTCATGGACGCGGTGCGCGACCTGGAACGGGCGATGCCGGCGGAAACCCGCGACCTGGGCGACGCGGCCGAGATCGCCCCGCCGGTCAGCAATTTCAGCCCCGAAGCCTATCGCGCCGCGGTGGAGACCGCCAAGGAATACATTCGCGCCGGGGACATCTTTCAGGTCGTGCCGTCGCAGCGATGGACGCAGGATTTCCCCCTGCCCCCCTTTGCGCTCTATCGCAGCCTGCGGCGCACCAACCCGTCGCCCTTCATGTTCTATTTCAACTTCGGCGGCTTTCAGGTGATCGGCGCATCCCCGGAGATCCTCGTGCGGGTCTTTGGCAGGGAAGTGACAATTCGACCGATCGCCGGCACCCGTCCGCGCGGCGCGACCCCGGAAGAGGACCGCGCGCTCGAGGCGGAACTGCTGGCGGACAAGAAAGAGCTGGCCGAACATCTGATGCTGCTCGATCTCGGGCGCAACGACACCGGCCGCGTGGCGCGGATCGGAACGGTGCGCCCGACAGAGAAGTTCATCATCGAGCGCTATTCGCACGTGATGCATATCGTCAGCAACGTCGTCGGCGAACTGGACGAGAACAAGGACGCGCTCGATGCGTTCTTTGCCGGGATGCCCGCAGGCACCGTCAGCGGCGCACCCAAGGTGCGCGCGATGGAGATCATCGACGAACTGGAACCGGAAAAGCGCGGTGTCTACGGCGGTGGTGTCGGATATTTCTCGGCCGGGGGCGACATGGACATGTGCATCGCGCTGCGCACCGCCGTGGTGCAGGACCGCAAGCTCTATATCCAGGCCGGCGGTGGCGTTGTCTATGACAGCGATCCCGAGGCGGAATACCAGGAGACCGTCCATAAATCGAACGCCATCCGGCGCGCCGCCGCGGATGCCGCGCGGTTTACCGGCAATGGCAACGGCTGAGCCGCACTCGCGCGTGTAAGCGGGTAACGCGACAGGGGCTCTGCCCCCGCCGTCCACGGGACGGCTCCCCCGGAGTATTTTCACAAAGATGAAGTGCTGTGGGGATTGCCGGGCAGACAGAGGGGCCAATCCGTCCTGGACCAGCCCCGGTGCAGTTTTTCGCGAAACGCGTCAGCCGACCAGTTCGAGACCGGAAAAGAAATAGGCGATTTCGACAGCGGCGGTTTCCGGAGCATCCGAACCGTGCACGGAGTTTTCACCGACGGATTCCGCGAATTCGGCGCGAATCGTGCCCGGAGCAGCGTCTGCCGGGTTGGTGGCGCCCATGATCTCGCGATTGCGGGTGATGGCGTTTTCGCCTTCCAGCACCTGCACGACCACCGGGGCCGACGACATGAAGTCGCACAGTTCGTCATAGAAGGGGCGTTCCTTGTGGACCTCGTAGAACACGCCCGCTTGCGCCTTGGTCATGTGGATGCGTTTTTGCGCGATGATGCGCAGACCCGCGTCTTCGAACTTGGCGTTGATCTTGCCGGTCAGGTTGCGGCGGGTGGCGTCGGGCTTGATGATCGAAAAGGTGCGTTCCAGTGCCATCGGGCATCTCCTTGCAATTCGGCCGGCCGCGTGCCGGCCGGGTAATGGATGGCGCGCGCCTAGCATGGGCTGGCGGGTTTGAAAAGGCGCGTTGACGGTGTGCGGCACGCATTTTGGCGACTGTGGCGGCGGCGCGGTCAGGAGATACCGGGCAGCGGATCGATCCTGTCGCAATGACGGACATAGAGCGCGGACAGAAGCCCGAGGCCGCTGATCAACGACATCAGGCCCAGCACCGCGAAAGGCGCATTGTCTGCCGTCACGATGGCGCCGGTGCCGCTGGTGAGGACCGCGCCGAGTGCAACGGCCAGCGCGCCGGACAGCCCCGATGCCGTCCCGGCGAGGTCGGAGCGGACCGACAGCAGGCCAGCGCTGGCATTTGCGACGGTGAGACCGTTGCCAAAGCCCACCGCCACCGCCGCGCCAAAAAACACCCAGAGGTTCCCGAGGCCGAGCAGAAACAACAAGAGGCCGATCAATGGCCCGATGGTTGCCGCGCCGCGCCCCCAGAGGATCAGCGGCATCACCCCGGTGCGGGTCGCCATGCGCCCGGTCACGAAATTGCCGGCCATGAAACCGGTGGTGATGATTCCGATTCCCACCCCGAGCATTGCCGGGCTGAGATCGAACCAGGCAGAGGCGACAAGCGGTGCGCCGGTAATGAAGGTATAGAACCCGCCGACGGAGAAGGCGATGCAGAGGCTGTAGCCCCAGAAACGGCGCGATTTCAGCAGGTCGGGATAGTCGTGTATCTGCTGAGCGAACCCGGCTGAGCGATTGCGATGGGTTTCGCCCAGATCGACCCAGAGCAGGATCAGAAGCGCGGCCCCGAGAGTCGCGAAAACGACAAAGCCGGCGCGCCAGCCCCACAGCATGTCCAGCGCGCCACCCAGTACCGGTGCCAGCATCGGGGCCAGCGCCATCGACATTGCCACATAGCCCATCAGGCTCGCGGCCTCGTTCGGGGGGTACATGTCGCGGATGATCGCGCGGGACAGAACCTGGCCGGAGGCGATGACCCCCTGCAGCAGTCGAAAGAACAGGAACATGCGGAAATCCCGGGCCAGCAGGCATCCAACCGAGGCCAGCGCAAAAACGGCCACCGAGACCAGCAGCACGGGGCGACGCCCGAACCGGTCGGACAGGGGCCCGATCAGGATTTGCAGCACGGCGGTGATCGCGAGATAACCAGAGATCGCAAGGTTTACATAGCCGTAGGAAACCCCGAATTCATCGGCGATCCGTGTCAGCGACGGCAGGATCATGTTCAGGGTGACCACCGACACCCCGTTCAGGATCACGAGTGTGAACAGATGTGGTGGGGTTTGCGCGGGACGCATGTGGGTCGGCCATACCAGGGGTCTGTATATTGCCGCGCTATCACGTCGCGGACAGGCTGGCCATAGCCTCCCCGCCTCTGCTAAGAGCCGCGACATGTTACGCATCAACGATATCACCTATGCGGTCGAGGGACGTCCGCTGTTCGAGGCGGCCAGCGCCACGATTCCGACCGGTCACAAGGTGGGCATGGTCGGGCGCAACGGCACCGGCAAGACCACGCTGTTCCGCCTGATCCGGGGCGAACTTGCGCTGGAAAGCGGGTCGATCAGCCTGCCGGCACAGGCCCGCATCGGCGGCGTTGCGCAGGAGGTGCCGGGCAACGAGGTGTCATTGCTCGATACGGTTCTCGCGGCCGATACCGAGCGCGCGGCGCTGATGGCCGAGGCGGAGACCGCAACCGATCCCGCGCGAATCGCCGAGGTGCAGACCCGGCTCACGGATATCGATGCCTGGTCGGCCGAGGCGCGGGCATCGTCGATCCTGCGCGGGCTCGGGTTTGACAGCGAGGAACAGGCAATGCCGTGCAGCGCCTTTTCCGGCGGCTGGCGGATGCGGGTGGCGCTGGCGGCGGTGCTGTTTTCCGAACCTGACTATCTGCTGCTGGACGAGCCGACCAACTATCTCGATCTCGAAGGGGCGTTGTGGCTCGAGAACTACCTCGCGCGTTATCCGCATACGGTCATCATCATCAGCCACGACCGCGAACTGCTCAATCGGGCGGTGGGCGGCATTCTGCATCTCGAGAACCGGGGGCTGACCTATTACACCGGAAATTACGACCAGTTTGCCCGCCAGCGCGCCGCCAACCGCGCGGTGCAGGCGGCGGCGGCCAAGAAACAGGATGCGCGGCGCGCGCATTTGCAAGCCTTTGTCGATCGCTTCAAGGCCAAGGCGAGCAAGGCGAAACAGGCTCAGAGCCGGATCAAGATGCTGGAAAAGATGGAAACCATCCGCGCGCCCGAAGATGCGGCCCGCACGGTGTTTTCCTTTCCCGAGCCGGAAGAATTGTCGCCCCCGATCATTTCCACCGAAGGCATCAAGGTCGGTTATGGCGATACGGTCGTGCTGCGCAACCTGGACCTGCGCATCGACCAGGATGATCGCATCGCGCTGCTTGGCAAGAACGGTCAGGGCAAATCGACCCTTGCGAAACTGCTCAGCGACCGTCTCGCGCCGATGGAAGGCCGGATGAACAGGTCGGGCAAGCTGCGCATCGCTTTCTTTGCGCAGCATCAGGTGGACGAACTGCGGGTCGATGAAACGCCGCTGCAACATCTGCTGCGCGAGCGGCCCGCCGAGGGGCAATCGAGACTGCGCGCGCGGCTGGCCGGCTTCGGGCTGGGCGCGGACCAGGCCGATACCGAGGTGGGGCGCCTGTCCGGGGGGCAGAAAGCGCGATTGTCGCTGCTGCTGGCCACCCTGCCCGCGCCGCATCTTCTGATCCTTGACGAACCCACGAACCACCTTGATATCGAGAGCCGCGAGGCGCTCGTCGAGGCGCTGACCGCCTATTCCGGCGCGGTGATCCTCGTCAGCCACGACATGCATCTGCTGTCATTGGTCGCGGATCGACTGTGGCTGGTCTCTGGGGGCACGGTGAAACCGTATGAGGGCGATCTGGGTTCTTATCGCGACCTGCTGCTGGCGCGCGACAAGCCGGCGCGCAAGCAGGCCGAGGCCAGGCCGAAACCCAAACGTCCGTCGCGCGATGCTATCCTTGCGCTGCGAGCCGAGGCCCGCAAGGGCGAGGAACGGGTGCAGAAACTGAACGACATGCGCGACAGGCTGGCTGCGAAACTGGCCGATCCTGCGCTTTATGATGACGACAAGAAGGGCGAGGCCGAGGTCTGGCAGCGCAAATATGCCGAGGTGATGGACGGGCTTGACCGGGCCGAGGCCCTGTGGATGAGCGCACTGGAAAAACTCGAACGGGCCGAGACCTGAGCATGGATACCGCATTTCTGATCACCGCCTTTGTCACGCTGTTTGTCGTGATCGACCCGATCGGGCTTGCACCGCTGTTCATCGCGATGACCCATGACACATCGGCGCAAAAACGGCGGGCGATCGGCATTCGCGCCTGTGTGATCTCGATCTGCATCCTGACCGTCTTTGCCGCGTTTGGCGAGGCGGTGCTGAGCTTCATCGGAATCTCGATGCCCGCCTTTCGCGTCGCCGGTGGTATTCTGCTTTTCCTGACTGCGCTGGACATGTTGTTCGAACGGCGCACCAAGCGACGCGAAGACAAGGCCGAGGAAGACGAGGGACCGGACCCGTCGGTGTTTCCGCTGGCCATCCCGCTGATCGCCGGTCCGGGGTCGATCGCGACCGTGATCCTTCTGGCAGGACAGAAACCGGGGGTCGAGGGACTCGCCGTCGTGATCGGCATCATGATCGCGGTTGTCGCGCTTGTTTTTCTCATGTTCCTGCTCAGCGACGTTCTCGCCAGGGCGCTCGGCAAGACCGGGATTGTCGTTGTCACCCGTCTGCTCGGCATGTTGCTCGCCGCACTTGCAACCCAGTTCGTGCTCGACGGGCTGCGCAATTTCGGCTTTGCCAGCTAGCAAGCGCGCGCCGACTGCCTATATGCATCGGGTACGCTGCGAAAGGTCCCCATGTCGTCATTCGAAATAGGCAACGCGCTCTACCTGATCCTGCTGCTGGTCATGGTACTCACATGGTATGTCGCGCAGAACCGCCGGTCGTTGGGGCGGGTTGCGCAACAGGCGCTGGCCTGGGGTTTGATCTTTGTCGGCGTCGTCGCGGCAATCGGGGTCTGGGACGATATCCGTCAGACACTGCGCCCGACCCAGAGCGTCATAACCGCAACCGGGCAGATCGAGGTCCCGCGTGCGCCCGACGGACATTATTATCTGACCCTTCAGATCAATGACACACCGGTTGATTTCCTTGTCGATACCGGCGCGTCCGAGATGGTGCTGACCGCCGAAGACGCGGAACGCATAGGGCTGGTCATGGACGACCTGATCTTTTCCGGCCGCGCCATGACTGCAAATGGCGAGGTACGCACCGCGCGTGCCCGCCTCGACAGCGTTGCCCTTGGCGACCATCGTGACCGGGATGTGACCGCATGGGTCAACGAAGGCAAGATGGAGCAATCCCTGCTCGGCATGACCTATCTGCGCCGCTGGAGCCGCATCGAGATCAGCGACAATGCGCTGGTGCTGACCCGCTAACACGTTGCGATCCGGCTGGAAATCGGGTTGGCCCGCGCTCTCGATGATGCATAGATGGTCCTGACGCTGTCGAACGCAGGACCCGTGCATGGAACATTATCTCGTCTACATCGCCTTCGCGATGCTTCTGTATTGCATGTACTCGGCCAGGATCGGCTCGTTCGGCGTCACCATGCCCATGGTCTGCCTTGCGCTCGGCGTCCTGTTCGGGTTGGCCGATTCCACGCTTGGTCTTGGCGCGGCCACCACCTTTCACCACCTGGCGGAAGTCACGCTGGCGTTGCTGCTCTTTGCCGACGCGACCAGCCTGCGGCGCGACAGCCTGCGAAAGATCGGACAACGCACGCAGCGCATGCTGCTGGTTGGCCTGCCCCTTGCCATCGTCATCGGCGCCTGTGTGAACTGGCTGCTGCTGCCCGGTTGGCCGTTGTGGGAGGTTTGCCTGCTGGCCGCGCTTCTCGCTCCGACGGATGCGGCGTTGGGGCAATCGATCCAGTCCAATGACAACATCCCGCAGGACTTCCGTGATGCCATGAACGCGGAAAGCGGGCTGAATGACGGGCTGGCCCTGCCCTTCGTGGTCTTTTTTGCCGGGCTCGCGGTGGGCGATTCCGATCCGTCCTCTGGTGGCAGCGTCCTGGTCACGCTGGTTGCCAGGGAAATCTGCATCGGCGCCGCCGTCGGGCTGGCCGGCGGGTTCGTGATCGGCAAGCTGCGCAATCACGTGAACGCGCGCGGATTGATGGACCCGGAACTCGGTCAGGTTGCCGTCCTGATCCTGGTCGGTTTCATATATTTCGCGGCCGATCATATCGGGGGCAACGCTTTTGTTGCGGTGTTCGTTGCCGGGCTCGCCTATGCCAATACGGTCAAGGCGTCGATACTGCCCGCCCGCCACTTTCTCGAAGGCGATGGCCAGTTTCTCGCCATGCTCAGTTTCTTCTTCATCGGCGTCCTGTTCATCCCCGAGGCGCTTGGCTACATGACCGGGCCGGCGCTGCTCGTGATCCTGCTGTCGCTGTTGGTTGTTCGTCCACTTGCCATCTGGCTCTCGCTGCTGGGAACGAAAACCAGCACCAATGAAAGGCTGTTTTATGGCTGGTTCGGACCGCGCGGGCTCGCGACGGCGTTGTTCGCGATCTTTGTCGCCACCGATTTCAAGGGAATCGTTATGGTGCAGCAGATCGTCGCCATCGCGATCACCGCGGTGCTGATTTCGGCCTTTGTCCACGGGTTCACGGCCAAATACGCGGCACAGATGTTCCGACTGGACAAGTCCGGGGAAAGCTGAAGCGTTTCGCGCCGGCGAAACCGTGGATCAGTGTTCCGCCTTTTTCTCCCAGCGACCGGAGTCTTCGGACCAGTATTGCGCCGCGCATCCTGCAGCGGTCAGCGATTTCCATTGCTCGCGCGCACGCTGCACCGCCGCAGGATCGTTGCCATCGAACAGGATACAGGCCCGTTCAAGAGCGGTCACTTCCGCCGGTTCGATATCCGCCCCGTCGATGGTCATCATGCAATCCGGCGCATTCGCGGCGCGGTCGGTGGTGAGCAGGATCGGCTGGTCCGCATCATGCGGCCCGCCCGCGATCCCGTGTGCCAGAAATCCATCCTCCGGGCCAAGCCAGAGCTGTTCATCCAGCCAGTTCATGCGCGCAGTATCGGTGCCACGCACCGCGACGCGCCAACCGGCCTGACGCGCCTTGCCCAGCAGCACCGGCAAAGTGCGTTCCAGCGGCTGGCGCGTGAGATGATAGAAATACACCGCCCCCATCACGACACGGCCATCGGATCATGGTTTCCCGGCGTCGACGCCACGGGCAATGGGGGAAGTTCCGGCATGATCACGCGATCCCGATCACTCCGACGCTTCGAACTTGTCCAGCACCAGCCGGTTCAACGCCGCAACGCCCCAGCCGGTCGCGCCCTTGGGGGCAAAGTCGGTCTCGGCCTTGACCGACGCCACACCGGCGATGTCCAGATGAATCCACGGCGTCTCGTCCTTGATAAAACGCGCGAGGAACTGGGCCGCGGTGATCGACCCGGCCGGGCGCCCGCCGGTATTCTTGATGTCGGCAATACGCGACTTGATGAGATCGTCATAGGATTTGCCCAGCGGCATCCGCCACGCGCCCTCGCCCTCCGCCGCCGCGGATTTGAGAAAGGCGTTGCAGAGGTCGTCATCGTTCGAGAACACCCCGGCATTGTCGTGGCCAAGCCCGATGATGATCGCGCCGGTCAGGGTCGCGAGATCGATCACGCCCGCGGGGTTGAACCGTTCCTGCGCGTACCAGAGCACGTCACACAGAACCAGACGGCCCTCGGCATCGGTGTTGATCACCTCGACGGTGGTGCCCTTCATCGACGTGATGACATCGCCCGGCCGCGTGGCCGTGCCCGATGGCATGTTCTCGACCAGCCCGACCAACCCGACGACATTGGCCTTTGCCTTGCGCAGCGCGAGGGCGCGCATGGTGCCGGCGACAACCCCCGCGCCGCCCATGTCCATGGTCATGTCTTCCATGCCGCCCGCCGGTTTCAGCGAGATACCGCCGGTGTCAAACACCACGCCCTTGCCGACCAGAGCCAGTGGCGCATCGCCTTCCTTGCCGCCGTCCCATTGCATCACCACAACCTTGGATGGGCTGGCAGAGCCCTGCCCGACGCTGAGCAAGGTGCGCATGCCCAGTTCCTCGAGCTTGTCCTCTTCGAGGATCTCGACCTTGAGGCCAAGTTCCCGCATCTCGGCCAGACGGTCGGCAAACTCGGTGGTGGTCAGCACATTTGCCGGCTCGTTCACCAGATCGCGGGTCATATGCGCGCCCTCGGCGACCGCCAGCAACGGCGCGGCGGCCTCGGAAACCTCATCCGCCCTGGTGTGATAGAGCGTGACCGCGCCGGGCGTGTCCTGCGTCTCCTCGTCAGAGGATTTGTGCACGTCAAAACGGTAGTCACGCAACGCGACTCCCAGAACCAGTTCCGCCGCCTTGCCGCTGCTGCCGGCCATGATGCTGAGCGCTTTGTCGCCTTTCAGTTTGGCCAGAGCCGCTCCGGCCTTGCGGGCGTCGACCGCCGAGACCTTGCGATCCAGAACGAGGACATCCAGCGCCTCTGCCGCCATGCCGGTCGGCCAGGCCAGCGAGATCACCTGGCCCGACTTGGCCTTGGAGAAACGCTCGCTTTCCAACAGCCGCGCCAGCGCCCCCCTGGTCAGCCGGTTGGCCCGGCGCGCCGCCGGGTTCAGCTTGCCGTCCGGCGCCACGATGATGGCAACCCGCCCCTCGGCGGTCTCCATCAGGTCAAGATCGGTGGTTTCGAATGCAATCGGCGTCAATCGGCTCATCTTCGGGCTCTCCCATCTGGTGTCGCCGCTACAGGTAACGCGGGCGGCACAGCTTGACCAGATAGCAGTTTCCGCCACCTTCGAATTGCATTAGGGTCGCGTTCACGAATTTTGCAGTCGAGCAGGGAGAGCGCGGTGTCACGATACGACAGATACGTCCTGTCGCAGTACCTTGTGTTGTTCGGCTTCTTCTCGTTGATTCTCGTGGCCGTGTTCTGGATCAACCGCGCGGTCGTGCTGTTCGACCGGCTGATCGGGGACGGGCAGTCGGCAATGGTGTTTCTTGAATTCACTGCGCTGACCCTTCCCAACCTGATCCGGATGGTGCTGCCGATGGCGGCGTTTGCGGCCTCGGTCTATGTGACCAACCGGCTGAATTCCGAAAGTGAACTGACGGTGATGCAGGCCACGGGATCGAGCCCCTGGCAACTGGCCCGCCCGGCGCTGGCTTTCGGGCTGATCACCGCGCTGATGATGAGCATTCTCACCCATGTGCTGATGCCCGCCTCGACCAAGCAACTGGCGATCCGCGAGGCCGAGATCGCCCGCAACGTCACCGCCCGCCTTCTGACCGAAGGCAGTTTCCTGCACCCTGCCAACGGCGTCACCTTCTACATCCGCCAGATCGACCCGGACGGCCGGTTGAACGGCGTTTTCCTGTCGGATCGACGCGATCCCGAACAACGCGTGACCTATACCGGGGCCGAGGCCTATCTCGTGCGCGAGGGGGATCGTGCCAATCTGATCATGGTGGATGGTATGGCGCAGCGTCTCGACACGGCGACCGAGACCCTCTCGACCACGGTTTTTGCGGATTTTTCCTTCGATATCAGCTCGCTGATCAAGAAGAACGACAATCGCACCCGCAGTATCCGTGCCATTCCGACCCTGGAACTGATGCGGACACCAGGCGATATCACCGAGAATGACGGCTATACGCCCGGACAGATCGCCGAGGAACTGCATCTGCGCTTCGCGCGGGCACTGATCTGTGTGGCGGTGACACTGATCGGGTTCTCGACCCTGATGCTTGGCGGGTTCTCGCGTTTTGGCGTCTGGCGGCAGGCACTTCTGGCGTTCGTGCTGCTGATCTTCCTCGAAATGCTGCGCGGTGTCGTGTCCGACCCGGTTCTGGAGAATGCGAACCGATGGCCGCTGATCTACCTGCCGACCGTCGTTGGACTGATGGTCGCGGTATTGTTCCTGCGTCTCGCCTCGCGACCGCGCCTGCGGCGCATCAAGCCGAACCCGGCCCCGCCCGCCGAGGTCGCCCCATGATCCTCGACCGGTATTTTGCAAAACGCTTTCTCATCAGTTTCCTGATGATCGGCGCGGTGTTCCTGACGCTGATCATGCTGATCGACCTGATCGAGCAACTGCGCAGGTTCGAGGGCGTCGATGTCAGCTTCGGGCAGCTGTTTCGCCTGATGCTGCTCAATGCGCCGGCGGCGATCAACGAAATCCTGCCGTTGCTGATGATCCTCTCGACCATCGTCCTGTTCATAGGGCTGGCCCGCAGCAGCGAACTTGTCGTGACGCGCGCTGCGGGGCGATCGGGCATCCGCGCGCTGGCGGCTCCGGTGCTGGTGGCGATGATCATCGGGGGGCTTGCCGTCAGCACGCTCAATCCCATCGTCGCCGCGACCTCCAACCGCTATCAGCAATTGTCCGACACCTACCGCACCGGTGGTCCATCGGCGCTGTCGCTCAGCGGCGAAGGTCTGTGGTTGCGGCAAGGGGCGCTTCAGGGGCAGTCGGTCATTCACGCCACGGGATATGGCGGCGACGAGGATTTGCTGGTGCTCTATGATGTGACCATCCTGACCTATGCCAGGGATGGCGGTCCGGTGCGGCGTATTCGTGCCGAAAGCGCCACACTGACCGAGGAGGAATGGATACTGGGCGACGTCAAGGTGTGGCCGCTCGCCGCCGGGCTGAACCCGGAATCCAACGCCGTCACATATGACACGCTGCGCATCCCGACCACGCTGACCGAGGACCGTATCCGCGACAGTATCGGCAAACCGACCGGCATTTCGGTCTATGACCTGCCGCAGACCATTCGCGAACTGAAACGGGCCGGGTTCTCGACCAAGCGCCAGGAGGTCTGGTTGCAAAGCGAACTGGCGCGACCGCTCTTCCTGGTTGCGATGGTTCTGGTCGGGGCCGCCTTTACCATGCGCCACACCCGCTTTGGCGGAACCGGCATTGCGGTGCTGGCCTCGGTCCTTCTGGGTTTCGGGCTGTACTTCATCCGCAACTTTGCGCAAATACTCGGAGAAAATGGCCAGATCCCCGTATTGCTGGCCGCCTGGGCACCGCCGATCGCGTCGATTATGCTCACCCTCGGGTTACTCTTGCATGCGGAAGACGGATGACGCACACCATCGGCAACCTATTCAGAAGCCTTTTGCTCGCAACCGCAGTCTGGACGGCCACGCCTGCGGTTGCACAGCAGGAGCCTGACAGCGCGGCGCAGGGCGCGGTTCCGGCGATGCTGGTTGCGGACAGCGTCTTTGTCACGCCGGATCGCCAACTGGTGGCCGAGGGCAATGTCGAGGCGTTTCAGGGCACCACCCGCCTGCGCGCCAGGCGGATCATCTATGATCGCGAAACCGGGCTGCTCTCGATCGAAGGGCCAATTTACATCGATGACGGCGGCGACATGGTCATCCTCGCCGATGCCGCGCAGATCGATTCGGACTTTCAGAACGGCCTTTTGACCGGCGCGCGGATGGTGCTGGACGAACAACTGCAAATGGCCGCCTTGCAGATGAACCGGGTCAGTGGCCGCTATACGCAACTGTTCAAGACCGCTGTGACCTCCTGTCATGTCTGCGGGGACGGTCGTCCACCGCTCTGGCAGATCAGGGCGCGCAGGGTGATCCACGACCAGACCGAGAAACAGCTCTATTTCGAGGATGCGCAGTTTCGCATTCTTGACGTGCCGGTGATGTATCTGCCGCGGTTCCGCCTGCCGGATCCGACGCTCGACCGCGCGCGCGGCTTCCTGATCCCGTCGATCCGAACGACCACGCAACTGAGCACCGGGGTACGGCTGCCGTATTTCATCCCCTGGGGTGACTCGCGTGATATCACGCTTGCCCCCTATATCTCATCGCGCACGCGAACGCTGGACTATCGCTACCGGCAGGCGTTCCGCAACGGCCGCATCAATTTTGAAGGCGCCTATACGCGCGACGACCTGCAGCCGGGCGATTCGCGCGGCTACCTGTTCGGCTATGGCGCCTTTGACCTGCCCCGCGATTTCGAACTGAAATTCGATCTGGCGCTGGTTTCCGACGATGCCTACCTGTCTGAATATGACTTGCCGGATCTCGACCGCCTGCGCAGCGAGATCGCGTTGACGCGCGTCAAGCGCGACAGCGCTTTTCAGATCGACCTGATTCACTACCAGTCCCTGCGCGAGGATGACGACGAGACGACACCGAGCCGCTTTGCCGACGTATTCTACGAACGCCGGTACTTCCCCCGGGCGATCGGCGGCGAATTGCGGCTGAATTTCGAAGGCCACGGCCACGAACGTGTCTCAAGCGTCGATATCGACGGACGCGATGTCGTGCGTGCGACGGCCGACATAAACTGGCGGCGGAGCTGGATTGCAGGCAACGGCCTGCGCACCGATTGGCAAATGGGCGTCACCGGTGACATCTTCAAGATTTACCAGGACAGCGATTATCCCGACGACATCATCCGCACGACCCCGAGTGCGGCGTTGACGTTCAGCTATCCCATGAGCAAGAGCATGGGCAACGGCGTCACCCATTACCTGGGTCCGGTTGTTCAGCTCGGTTGGAGCGACGTTCACGGAGACGATCCGCCCAACGACGAAAGCCGCTTTGTCGAATTCGATCAGGGCAATCTGCTGTCCCTGTCACGCTTTCCGGCACCCGACCGCCGCGAGAATGGCGCGGCCCTGGTCTATGGCCTGAACTGGTCGCGCTATGCGCCCTCCGGCTGGCAGGCCTGGGCCACGATAGGACAGGTATTTCGCAAGACCGAGGACGGCTCGTTCACCGACACGTCCGGGCTGTCGGGAACATCGTCCTCGATCCTGGTGGCAGGGCAGTTTGAGCACGAAAGCGGTCTTTTGCTGATGGGACGCGGTTTGATCGACAATTCGCTGAGCATGAACAAGGCCGAGTTCCGGGGCCGCTGGCGCAATGACCGGCTCGACCTGGCGGGCACCTATCTCTGGCTGGGCACCGATCCCGAGGAAGACCGCGGATCGCCGCTTTCCGAAATGTGGTTCGACGGCATGTATGACATCAGCCCAAGCTGGTCCGCGGGCGCCAGTCTGCGGTATGACATCTCCGACCGTCGCGCCACACGGGCCGGTCTGGGGCTTGTCTACCGCAATGAGTGCGTAACGGTCGATCTTTCCCTCAGTCGCGACTATACGTCATCCACAAGTATTGAGCCAACGACCGATTTTGGCTTTAGTATCTCGCTACGCGGCTTTGCCGTAGACAGCGGAACCGAAAAATATAGGCGATCATGCAGTTGAACCTCACTTTCCGAATCTCCTCCGCCGCCAACAGGCTGCGTTCCGGTTTTCTCGCCGCCCTGGCCCTGTCAGCGACAACGGGAATCGCCGCTGCGCAAGGGCTGTTTGCGCCGGTTATCACGGTGAACGACCAGGTCATCACCCGCTATGAGCTCGAGCAGCGCGCCGAATTTCTCAGGTTGCTCGGCGTGCCGGGCAACCCGGACCAACTCGCACGCGAGGCACTGATCGAGGACCGGCTGAAATTGCAGGCCGTCAAATCCGTCGATCTGGAAATCACCTCCGAACAGATCGATGCCGGCATAGAAGAACTGTCCTCGCGCACCGATCTTTCGCCGGAAGAGTTCATAAAGGAAATCGAAAGGGGGGGTGTTTCGGTCGAAACCCTGCGCGATTTCGCCAAGGTCAACGTGGCCTGGCGCGAATTGATCCGTGGTCTCTATCTGTCGCGCGCACGTCCCAGCGAAGCCGAGATCGACCGCGCCATCGGCAGCGGCGGGGGCGGTGGGCTGCGCGTTCTGCTCTCGGAAATCGTGATCCCGGTCACACCGCAGACGCGGGATCAGGTTGACGAACTGGCCGGGCAACTGGCGCAGCTCAGGAGCTTTGCCGCATTCTCCGATGCCGCAAGCAAATACTCGGCGACACAGACCCGCAACAACGGCGGGCGTATGGAGTGGATCGACCTGAATGCCCTGCCGCCAGGGCTTCGTCCGCTGATCCTCGCGCTGTCCCCGGGCGAGGTGACCGACCCGATTTCCCTTTCCGAAGCGGTTGCCCTGTTCCAGCTTCGGGACATCAGGGAAGCCGCCGTGAGTACGCCGCGCTATTCCAAGATCGACTATGCGCTCTATTACCTGCCCGGCGGCCGGACGCCCGAAGCGCTTGGCAATGCGGCGCGGATTGCAAGCGACATCGACACCTGTGACGATCTCTATGGCATCGCCAAGGATCAGCCGCCGTCGCAACTGGAACGGTTGAGCCAGGCCCCGTCGCAGATTCCTCGTGATGTCGCCGTCGAATTGGCCAAGCTCGATGAGGGCGAGGTGTCCACCGCACTGACCCGGTCCAACGGGCAGACTCTCGTCCTGCTGATGATGTGCGGGCGCACCGCCGAAGCCAACGAAGAGGCCACCCGGGAGCAGGTTGCGCAATCGCTGATCCAGCAGCGCCTGACCGCCTATGCCGACAGCTATCTCGACCAGCTTCAGGCCGACGCCATCATCGTGGAAAGATGACCGCGCCGATCGCGCTGACCTGCGGGGATCCTGCCGGGATCGGCCCGGAACTTGCCGTCAAGGCGTGGCAGATGCTCGGCCCGGATTGTCCGTTCTTCTGGATCGGTGACCCGCGCCATCTCCCCCCGGCCACGCCGATTGCCGAAATCGACAACGCCGGACAAGCCTGTGCTGCGTCTCGACGCGGGTTGCCCGTGCTGGCGCATCGGTTTGCGTCTCCGGCGACACCCGGCCGACCGGACCTGGAAAACGCGGCGGATGTCATCGAGGTGATCAAACGCGCCGTGGCGCTGGTGCAATCCGGCGAAGCCGCTGCGGTCTGCACTGCGCCGATCAGCAAGAAGGTGCTGATAGACGGCGCCGATTTCGCCTATCCCGGCCACACCGAATTTCTCGCGGCCCTCGCCGGATGCGAGCGGGCCGTGATGATGCTGGCCAGCGCGCGCCTGCGCGTGGTGCCCGCAACGATTCATGTCGCTCTTGCCGATGTGCCACGCCTGCTGACGCCGGATTTGCTGCGCGACACTATCAGGATCACCGCCGACGGGCTGCGCCAGCAATTCGGCATCCCCCACCCCCGCATCGCCGTCGCCGGGCTCAACCCGCACGCGGGCGAAGGCGGCACAATGGGTGGAGAAGAGCGCGACTGGATCGCACCATTGCTCGGGGAACTCGCGGATGAACACGCGACGCTGACCGGCCCGCACCCTGCGGATACCCTGTTTCACGCGGCGGCGCGCGCGACCTATGATGCGGTGATCGCGATGTATCACGATCAGGCCCTGATCCCGATCAAGACACTGGATTTCGATCTCGGGGTCAATATCACGCTTGGCCTGCCCTTCATCCGGACCTCGCCGGATCACGGCACAGCGTTCGATATTGCGGGTCAGGGTCAGGCCAATCCCGACAGCCTGATCGAAGCGCTGAAATGCGCACAAACGATGGCGTCCCGATCCGCGGCGGCGCGCAGCGGCGATGATGGAGGCGGCGCGCGATGAGCGCCATCGACGACCTGCCCCCCTTGCGCGAGGTCATCGCGGCCCATCAATTGTCCGCACGCAAATCACTGGGCCAGAATTTCCTGCTGGATCTCAACCTGACGGCCAAGATTGCGCGACAGGCGGGCAAGCTGGACGAATGCGATGTACTGGAGATCGGGCCCGGTCCCGGCGGGCTGACGCGGGGCCTGCTCTCGGAGGGCGCGCGCAGGGTGCTCGCGGTGGAAAAAGACAGCCGCTGCATCCCTGCCCTGCAAGAGATCGCGGCGGCCTGTCCCGGGCGGCTCGAAATCCTCGAAGGCGATGCGCTCGAAATCGACCCGCTGGCCCACCTGACGCCACCGATCAGAATCGCGGCCAACCTGCCCTATAACGTGGGAACGGAGTTGCTGATTCGCTGGCTGACCCCGCCGGAATGGCCGCCTTTCTGGCAGAGCCTGACGCTGATGTTTCAGCGCGAGGTGGCGGAGCGGATCGTGGCGCGGCCGGGCACCAAAGCCTATGGACGGCTGGCCATTCTCGCACAATGGCGCGCCGAGGCCCGCATCGCGATGAGCCTGCCGCCCGGAGCCTTTACGCCGCCCCCCAAGGTTTCAAGCGCGGTGGTGCATCTGACCGCCCTGCCCGAACCACGCTATCCGGCAAACGCAAAAACCCTCGAGCGGGTCGTCGCCGCCGCGTTCAACCAGCGACGCAAGATGCTGCGCGCCGCATTGCGCGGGCTTGCTCACGATATCGAGGATCGGCTGATCGCGGTTGGCCTGCGCCCGACGGACCGTGCCGAACAGGTCCCGCTGGAAGGGTTCTGCGCGTTGGCACGCAATCTCGACGGCTGACGAAAGCGCCGAATGTGGTGCCGCGCGCGTGTCCGGCGCGACACATGACGCCCTATTCGGCAGCTTCCGGGCTGCCACCGTCCGGATTATCCGTCGCCTCGACCTTTGCGGCCGCCTTGGCCTTGGTCGTGGTCCGGGGCTTCCTGCTCGGCGCAGCGGCCTTCTTGGGCGCGGCCTCGGTCTCGTTGGGCGCGTCCGCCTTCGTCGCCGGTTTGCGCGTACGCGGTTTCCGGGCCGGCTTTTTCGCCTTGTTCTCGGGTGTTTCCACCAGGCCGCTCTCGTCGCTTTCATCATTGCTCAGGTCAAGAACGTCGGGTTGCGGCGCGGCACCCGGATCGGGCTGATGCTGAGGCTCGGGCGTTGCGTCGGGTTCAGGCGCCTGACTCGTGGCGGCAGCGGCCTCGCGTTCCTGCCGTTCGGCGCGTTCGCGATCCCGTTCCGCCTGTCTCTCGCGATTCTGGCGTTCCTGCTCTTCGCGGCGACTTTCCATTTCCCGCTGCGCCTCGCTCAGAAGGCGCAGGTAATGCTCGGCATGCTGCTGGAAATTCTCGGTCGCCACGCGATCATTGGACAACTGCGCATCACGTGCCAGTTGGTTGTATTTCTCGATGATCTGCTGTGGCGTGCCACGTACCTTGCCTTCCGGGCCGGAACTGTCGAAAACCCGGTTGATGACATTTCCACCACCTTGCGACCGGTTGCGGTTCGACTTTGACCGCGAACGTGATTTGGACGATCTCATATGCTTAGTGTCAGCCTTGTATTCGCTGTCTTTTGATCCGCTTCACGCCTCGTGCGTTCAAGTAAACACCGGATCATCGACTTTTTGGGCTTGTCGTTGCACGCGTGCTCGCTGAGCATCTTTCGGGGCAACGTCCTTGAGTAACCATGTCCGGCAGTCGCAGACAAGTCTTTCTGAACATTTTTCGCGCAAATTTGCCTGAAATCGTGGTTTTCTGCCGCAGTTTACAGAAAAATTATGGGGCTGATGCGCGGATGACACGTGGACGGCCATCAAGATCATGAATCACGTCGGCATCGCCCAATCCCGCCGCGAGCAGCAGCGCGCTGACCGCCTCTGCCTGTGTCGGGCCAATCTCGACGAGCACCCGTCCACCCGGACTGAGGTGCTGTAGCGCCCGCGCGGCAATCGCCCGGTAGGCTCCCAGCCCGTCGCCCCCGTCGGTGAGCGCCATCTCGGGCTCGTGCTGGCGAACTTCATCCTGAAGCCCCGGCATTTCGGCCTGCGCGATATAGGGCGGGTTCGACACGATCAGATCGAACGCACCGGACACCGCCTCGAACCAGTCCGAGCGCAGGATCTCGGCGCGCGATTGCACATTGTGAAGGACGGCGTTGGCGCTGGCCTGCAAACAGGCCGCCTCGCTCAGGTCCACGCCCATCCCGGTTGCCTGCGGCGTTTCGGCCAGCAGCGTCACCAGGATACAGCCCGATCCCACGCCAAGATCGAGTAACCGCGAAAACGGCTTTGACAACGCGGCTTCGATCAGCGTTTCGGTTTCCGGCCTTGGATCAAGCACTTCTCCGCTGATCTTGAAGCGGCGCCCATAGAATTGCCGCTCGCCCACCAGATGCGAGACCGGCACCCGGATAGACCTCAGCGCGATCAGTTGCTCATAGCGTTCGCCGATATCCGGCGCGAGATCCTCCGGCGCAATCAGCGTCACGCGCGCGGCTTCGATGCGCGCGGCATGGGCCAGCAGAATCCGCGCATCCCGTGCCGGCTCGGCCACGCCGGCCGCACGCAGGCGAGCGGTTGCGGCCACCATGGCCTGTGCCGCGGTCGTCACGCGCCCATCTCGGCAAGCAGACGGGCCTGATCGTCAGTGGTCAGCGCGTCGATCACCTCATCCAGGTCGCCCTGCATCACCTGATCGAGCTTGTAGAGCGTCAGGTTGATTCGATGATCGGTCATCCGGCCCTGCGGGAAGTTGTAGGTCCGGATACGTTCGGACCGGTCGCCACTGCCCACCTGCGCCGCGCGATCCGCGGATCGTTCACTGTCAACCCGCTGACGTTCCATGTCATAGAGCCGTGTCTTGAGCACCTGCATGGCGATTTCGCGATTGCGATGCTGACTTTTCTCGGAGCTGGTGACGACGATCCCGGTCGGCAGATGGGTGATGCGTACGGCGGAATCGGTGGTGTTCACGTGCTGCCCGCCTGCGCCAGAACTTCGCATCGTGTCGATCCGCAGGTCATTCGCGTCGATCTGGATGTCCACATCCTCGGCCTCGGGCAACACCGCCACGGTCGCGGCAGAGGTGTGAATGCGCCCGCCGCTTTCGGTCGTCGGCACGCGCTGCACCCTGTGCACACCGCTTTCGTATTTCATGCGGGCGAACACGTTCTGGCCCTTGATATGGGCAACGACTTCCTTGATCCCGCCCAGTTCGGTAGCCTGTTCCTCGATGATGTCAAAACCCCAACCACGGGTCTCGGCGTATCGCTGATACATCCGCAGAAGATCGGCGGCGAACAACGCGGCCTCGTCCCCGCCCGTCCCCGGACGAATCTCCAGCATCGCAGGGCGTCCATCGGCTTCGTCACGCGGCAACAGGCTGAGTTGCAGCGCATGTTCCGCCTCGGGCAGCCGCGCGCGCAGCAGCGGCAGTTCTTCCTCGGCCAGTTCCTTCATGTCGGGATCCGCCAGCATCGTCTCGGCCTCGGCCAGTTCTTCGCGCAGGCGGCGATAGGTCTCGATCTGTTCGACCACGGGGCGCAGGTCGGAATACTCCTTGGCCAGCGCGGCAATGTCGCCGCCGCTGGCACCATCGGCCATTGCGGCTTCAAGGAACTGAAACCGCTGGTTGATCTGTTCTAGGCGTTCTTCAGGGACCATCTGCGGGGTTTCTTATATCGGGGGTCTTTGGTCAAGGGGCAGGCTGTGCTAGGATCTCGCAATGAGAGGTGTTTTCCTGCCGATACTGCTCGCTTGCACATCCCCGGCCCTCGCCGATGTGACCGGTCCGGGTGGCAAGGTGCAGGAGTGCTACTGCACCGACAAGAGCGGCGCGCGGGTCGATCTGGGTGAAACCATCTGCCTGCAGGTCGATGGCCGCATGTTCATGGCCCAGTGCCAGATGTCGCTGAACGTTCCGATGTGGCGCGAGATTCGCGAAGGTTGCCTGTCATCACGGCTCCAGGGCATCGATCCAGTTCTCGACGCGGGCGCGGTTCACCCCCAGATCTGATTTTCCGAACCGCGCACGGCCATAGATCTCCAGGCGGTCGCCCACCTGCCGTGCCGTCGTGTAGTCCGGAAAACCAAAGACGACAGATCGGGTGACATAGGTGACCATCCCCTCGTCCACCGACCCGAACAGCCGTTTGGTATGCGGCTCGGCGACGGCAATTGCATCAAACCGGGCCAGACCGTCACCGCCCGTATCGACGACGCGAGTCACGCCATTTGCAAAATCACCGGCCTGTAGTCCGTCAGGCGTCTGATGCCATTTTCCCGGATCGCTGGGCGCAAGCCGGACATAGCCCATCGCCACGACAGCAAGGGTCACACACAGCCATACGATCACCATCACACGTCTCATTTCCCAGTTTCACAAGCCATCTGCCGTCAGCCTAGGCGGCCTCTGTCACCGACAGAGGCTGCGCCCGCTCCACGAGGCGCGCGAAGAACGAGGCCCCGACCGGTGCAACCTCGTCGTTGAAATTATACGCCGGGTGGTGCAGCCCGGCGGTATCGCCCTGCCCCAGGAACAGATAGGCCCCGGGCCGTTCCTGCAGCATATAGGAGAAATCCTCTGCCCCCATTTCGCGCCCGGCCTCGGCCATCACGCGTCCTTCGCCAGAGATTTCGCGGGCAATATCCGCCGCGAATGCGGTTTTTTCCGGATCGTTGACCGTCGCCGGATAACCGACCTCATAGCGAAGTTCCGCCGTCACCCCATAGCTCGCCGCCTGCCCCGCGACGATGGCGGCCATGCGCTCCTGTACCATCTGCTGCACCCGGCGATCAAAGGTGCGCACGGTGCCGTTGATATAGGCGGTATCGGGGATCACGTTGTCTACGGTGCCGGTGTGAATCTGCGTCACCGAGATGACCAGATCGTCCAGCGCATAATGGTTGCGGCTCACGATGGTCTGTATCGCCTGCGCGATGCCGCAGGCGGCCATCACCGGATCACGGGTTTCATGGGGCATTGCGCCATGCCCGCCGACCCCCTGAATGTCGATATGGAAGGTATCCACCGCCGCCATCAGCGCTCCGGGCGTGGTGTAAAAGCCACCTTCCTCGAAGCCCGGCGCGTTATGCAACGCATAGACCTGCGAGATCCCGTAGCGATCGAGTATGCCCTCCTGCACCATGACCTCGGCACCCCCGCCCGACTCTTCGGCGGGTTGAAAAATCAGCGCCACGCGCCCGGCAAAATTACGGGTTTCCGCAAGATAACGCGCCGCACCGAGCAGCATGGTGGTATGGCCATCATGGCCACAGGCGTGCATTTTACCATCATGGGTGCTGGCATAGTCCAGGCCGGTTTCCTCGGTGATCGGCAAGCCGTCGAAATCCGCGCGCAAGCCTATGGTCGGACCCGCTTCGCTGCCCTCGATCAGCGCAACGATGCCCGTCTGCGCGATCCCTTCCTCTACCGAATCCACCCCGAATTCGCGCAGCCGCTCGGCGATGAACGCCGCGGTCTTGGGACAATCGAAGCCCAGTTCCGGAATGGTATGCAGGTAGTGCCGCCATTCGCTCATTTCGGCAGAAAAATCGGCAATGCGGTTGACGACGGGCATGAGGTGGACTCCTGTCTCGCGGAATGGATTATTCATCTGACACAGGAACAGAGGCCGCCGCAATGCCCGATGATACGCTGATACATGACCGGAACGCAGGAATAGAACGGTTGCTGGAAATCATGCGTCGCCTGCGCGATCCCGAGACCGGATGTCCCTGGGATGTCGAACAGGATTTCGCCTCGATCGCGCCCTACACGATTGAAGAGGCCTATGAGGTTGCCGACGCGATTGACCGCCAGGACTGGAACGAATTGCAGGGTGAACTGGGCGATCTGCTGTTGCAGACCGTCTATCACACACAGATGGGCGAGGAAGCCGGTCACTTCGATTTTCAATCGGTGGTGCGGGCAATCTCCGACAAGATGGTCGCACGCCACCCGCATGTCTTTGGCGATGAATCGCGCGACAAGTCGGCGGAACAGCAGACTGCCGACTGGGAGGCGATCAAGGCCGTGGAACGGGCGGGCAAGGCACAGCAGGGCACGCTTGACGGCGTCGCCGTGGGCCTGCCTGCGTTGCTGCGGGCCTACAAGCTGCAAAAGCGCGCTGCCCGCGTCGGATTCGACTGGCCCGATGCGTCACATGTCCTGAACAAGATCAGCGAGGAATGCGCCGAGCTTGTCGAGGCGCGCGACGCGCAGGACACCGACCATGCAGAAGAGGAATTTGGCGATCTGCTTTTTGTGATGGCCAATCTCGCGCGTCACATGGGCATAGATCCCGAGGCCGCCCTGCGCCGCGCCAATGCCAAGTTCATCCGGCGGTTCCAGGGGGTTGAAATGCATCTGGCGGAGAAGGGAAAATCACCAAAAGACAGCGATCTGGCCGAAATGGACCTGCTGTGGAACAAGGTCAAGGATGCCGAAAAAGCGGCAACGGCCTGAAGGGGAAACGAATGGTCGTCCATATCGACGCGTACAAGATCGCCTACATGCCACTGCCGAAAGCGGCCTGCACCTCGGTAAAGGCCGGGCTGGCGCTGGTTGATCCGGCCATCGACACATCACTTGAGACGATCGCGCAAAACCCCGACATCGTGCATGGCTATTACCGGACCCGACGGTTTCGACCGCACCGGTGGCAGGCCTACGAAGGCTGGTGGCGGTTTGCAGTTGTCCGCGATCCTCTCAAGCGCCTGTTATCGGCCTATACCGACCGTGTGGTGAAACGACGGGATCTCTACAAGAGCCCGAAGCTCAGGCGCCAGGACGCCACCCTTCCCCGCGATCCGGACCCGGATTTCTTCTTCCGGCACTTGCCCGAATACCGACAGGCTGCATCCGTCATCAAGCATCATGTCCTGCCCGCCCATCTGTTCATCGGATTGAAACCGCACCGGTATGATCGTGTCTACAAAATCGAGGAAATGGGCGAACTGGCCCGCGATCTTGCCGAACGGATCGGTCAGGACGTCAACCTGCCCCGCTTCAACGAAAGTTCGGACAAACTCGATTATGCCGACCTTCAGCCTGATACCCAAAGCTGTATTCGCGAATTTCTGAACGAGGATTACGAACAGCTGGACGCATATTATCCACGACCGTGGTAGCCGGCACGGCCGGGACGCTGGACAAAGCGCCGGAGGATTGACACTGTTTCCCCTTGTCGGAGCGAAAGGCACATCATGAGCACGCGCGAGATCATCATCGATACCGATCCGGGACAGGACGATGCGGTCGCCATCCTGCTCGCGCTTGCCAGCCCGGACGAGATCGATGTCCTTGGAATCACCGCCGTGGCCGGCAACGTGCCTCTGGCCCTGACGGCCAGGAATGCGCGGATCGTCTGTGAACTGGCGGGCCGGCCGGATATTGCCGTCCACGCGGGATGTGACCGTCCCCTCGGTCGTCCTCTGGTCACCGCTGAGCATGTTCACGGCGAAACCGGGCTGAACGGTCCGGTGCTGCCCGATCCCGTGATGCCGCTGCAAGAGGAACACGGGGTCGATTTCATCATTCGCACCCTGCGCGCGCAGGAAAGCGGCACGGTGACGCTCTGTCCGCTGGGGCCGCTCACCAATATCGCGATGGCGCTGGTCAAGGCCCCAGATATCGCCGAACGCATCGCGGAAATCGTGCTGATGGGCGGTGCCTATTTCGAGGTGGGCAATATTACGCCGACTGCCGAGTTCAACATTTACGTCGATCCGCAGGCCGCGGATATCGTATTCAAATCCGGCGTTCCGATCACCGTGATGCCGCTGGATGTCACGCACAAGGCACTGGTCACGCGCCCGCGCAACGATGCGTTTCGCGCATTGGGCACCCGCGTCGGCACGGCGGTGGCCGAGATGACCGATTTTTTCGAACGCTTCGACAAGGAAAAATACGGCAGCCAGGGCGCACCGTTGCACGACCCCTGCGTCATCGCCTACCTGATCAGGCCGGATCTGTTCATGGGTCGCCATGTGAATGTGGAGATCGAGACCAACTCGGAACTGACGCTTGGCATGACCGTCGCGGACTGGTGGGGCGTGACCGACCGCGCACCGAACGCGATGTTCATGGGAGATATCGATTCCGATGGCTTTTTCGCCCTTTTGACCGAACGCCTTGCCAGGTTGTGATCATCGCCGACCGCCACCCCTTGTTTGCACAGAACCGAAAGCAGCCCCATGAGCGCCTCTCTCCATCTCGCCAAGCCCGATGATCTGGACCGCCTGACCACCCTGGTGGCGGCCTTTCACGCGGAACAGGGGATCGAACAATCGGACGAGGCCCGACGCGCCGGTCTTGCGCCGTTGCTCGACGGTATTCCCCACGGTGCGGCCTATCTGATCGGCCCGGCCCGCGCCCCGATCGGCTACGTGATCATCACCTTTGGCTGGTCCGTGGAGTACGGCGGCCTGGACGGGATCATCGACGAGATCTACCTGCGCCCGCCGGTGCGCAAGCGCGGCATCGCAACCGAGGTCCTGATCAGCCTGCCCAAGGCGCTCGCCGAAGCGGGCGTCAAGGGCCTGCATCTCGAAGTCGATCGCGAAAATGAAACTGCGCAAAAGCTCTACGCCCGCGCGGGTTTCCGCGCGCGCGAGCGTTACATGCTGATGAGCAGGACCCTGTAGAGCACGCGACGGCGAGGACTCGCGGCAGGCTGTGTCCCCTCGTGATACGCACGGCAGAGTTCGGCGCCGAACGCATCCCCACGCTGACGACCACCGCCAGCGTGGGGCCTTGTCATAGCGTCCGTCAGCCGCGCAGAATCGAACGACCTGCGTATTCGGCAACCTCGCCAAGCGCCTCTTCGATGCGGATCAGCTGGTTGTACTTGGCCAACCGGTCCGAACGGGCCAGCGACCCGGTCTTGATCTGTCCGCAATTGGTGGCAACGGCGAGGTCGGCGATGGTGGCGTCCTCGGTCTCGCCCGAGCGGTGACTCATCACGTTGGTATAGCGCGCACGATGCGCCATATCGACCGCCTGCAGGGTTTCCGTCAGGCTGCCGATCTGATTCACCTTGACCAGCATCGAGTTCGCGCAGCCCCGGCTGATGCCCTCGGCCAGACGCGCAGGGTTGGTGACGAACAGATCATCGCCCACCAGTTGCACCTTGTCGCCAAGCGCCTCGGTCAGCGCCTTCCAGCCGTCCCAGTCGTCCTCGCCCATGCCATCCTCGATCGAGATGATCGGGTAATCCCTGACCAGCGCGGCCAGATAATCGGCATTTTCCTCGCTGCTCAGGGTCTTTCCCTCGCCCGCGAGCACGTATTTCCCGTCCTTGAAATACTCGGTCGCGGCGCAATCCAGCGCCAGGTAAATGTCGTCGCCCGGCTTGTATCCGGCCTTTTCGATGGACTTCAGCACGAAATCGAGCGCGTCGCGGGTACTGCCCAATTCGGGGGCAAATCCGCCTTCATCGCCCAGGCCGGTGGACATGCCCGCCGCCGACAGTTCCTTTTTCAGGGTGTGGAACACTTCGGATCCCATGCGCACCGCTTCGCGGATATTGGTCGCGCTGACCGGCATGATCATGAATTCCTGGATGTCGATCGGGTTGTCCGCGTGTTCACCGCCATTGATGATATTCATCATCGGCACCGGCAGCACACGCGCCGACGTGCCGCCGACATAGCGGAACAGGGGCTGCGTGGTGAAATCCGCCGCCGCCTTGGCCACCGCGAGGCTGACACCGAGAATGGCATTGGCACCCAGACGCCCCTTGTTCTCGGTCCCGTCCAGTTCGATCATCGCGGTGTCGATGGCCACCTGTTCGGTTGCATCGAACCCGACGAGTTCCTCGGCGATTTCACCATTCACCGCCGCCACGGCTTCGAGCACGCCCTTGCCCATATAACGCGATTTGTCGCCGTCCCGCCGTTCGACCGCCTCATAGGCTCCGGTCGAGGCGCCCGAGGGAACCGCTGCCCGGCCCATGGTGCCGTCTTCCAGAATGACGTCCACTTCGACGGTCGGGTTGCCCCGGCTGTCCAGGATCTCGCGGGCATGGATGTCGATAATCGTGCTCATGTCGGTCTGTCCCTCAAATAGATTTTGGCGCTTCATACCCTTGCGATGCCCCAAGGGAAAGAGACCTTTGCCGCCCCTGACGCAGTTTGCGTTCGCGCCAGAGCGTATAGATGCCCGAGCCGACGATAATCGCCGCGCCGGTCAGCATCGTCAGATCGGGCGTCTCGCGAAACACCAGCATACCGATCACCAGCGCAAAGATCAGGCGACTGTAGCGGAACGGCGTCACAAACGACACTTCGCCGATCCGCATCGCCGCGACAATGGCGTAATAGGACGCAACCCCCATGACGACCGCGCCGAGGATCAGCCCCCAATGGGACGCGGCAGGCATGACGAAACCACTCGGACTGAAAATGGACAGCAGCGTCGCGGCAGGGATCAAGGTCATGAAGGCCAGGAAACTGAGTTGAAAGGACGATGTCGCGCGCGGCACATTACGCGTGGCCAGGTCGCGCACCGCCAGCCCCACAACCGCTATCACGGCGAACAGCGAGAGCGGATCGAACGCATCCATGCCGGGCCGGATGATCATCAGCACCCCGAAAAACCCGGCGAGGATCGCGCTCCAGCGCCGCCATCCCACCGGTTCGCGAAAGAACAGGGCCGCACCCAGCGTCACCGCGAGCGGCGTCGCCTGAAGGATCGCCGAGGCCGAAGACAGCGGTGTCAGCGCAATGGCCGTCACGAAGCCCACCGTGCCGATCAGTTCACCGAGATTGCGAACCAGCACCGTCGGGCTCAGAGCCGCGCGCGGAAACAGAACCTCGCGGCGCAGCAGGGTCAGCGCGCCAAAGACAATTCCTCCGCCCATGCCGAGGATGCCGATGATCTGCCATGTCGGAAAAACACCGGCCAGCAGTTTCACGAACATGTCCTCGACTGCAAAGCCAAGCATCGCCAGCGTCATCAACGCAGCACCGCGCAGATTTTCCATGGGGTTCTCTTTCGGAAATCAGGGTTGTGATCTGCCTGTGTCCGAAATCGGAAACCTGCACAAGATCGGGTTGCACTCCGCGCATGGCACCCCTGCAACAGCCGCGCGAGATTGTGAAGGGTAAGGTCCGGTGATAGGCACGGTTTCATGCCGCTCGCATCCTCCCTGTCCGCTGCCAGAACCACGCTCGTCACCATTCTTGTCGGGCTATGCGGTGCCGCCCTGGCCTATCTGGTGTCGCTGCCCGCCTGGGTTCTGCTCGGGCCTGCCCTGGCCTCCAGCATGGCCAGCCTGTCGGGAATGCGACTGGCCATCGCTCCGCCGGTGCGGGATATGTGTTTCATCGTGCTGGGTATCGGGATCGGCACCGGTTTCGCACCCGACACCGGCGCCGCCATTGCACGCTGGCCTCTGGCCTTCGTGGTTTTGGCGGTCGCCCTGCTGGTGACGATGATCCTGTGCCGCGAGGTACTCCGGCGCGGTTTCGGGTTCGACATGCGCAGCGCCACACTTGCCGCCGCGCCCGGCCACCTGAGCTTTGTGCTCGGTCTCGCAACCGATCTCAACATCGACGTCGCGCGGATCACCGTGGTGCAATCCATCCGGCTGTTGTTCCTGACCCTCTCGGTGCCGTTCATCGCCGTCGCGATGGGATATGAATTCAGCGAACTCACCCTGTCGAGCGACGCGCCGCTGGCGGCGGGGCCGCTTGCCGCGCTGGCAATTGCCGCGATCCTCGTCGGTCTCGTGTTCAAACGCCTGCGCTTTCCGGCTCCGCTGTTGCTGGCGGCGATGGTGGTGTCTGCCATCGGCCATGTGACCGAACTGAGTGTGGGCGCGGTGCCGGACATGCTGCTTGCGCCCGCCTTCCTGATCCTTGGCACGATGATCGGAACACGGTTCTCCGGCATGTCGCGCCGCAGTTTCCTGGGATCGCTCCTTGCCGGGCTCAGCACCACGCTGGTTGCGGTCGGGGTCACCACGCTGGCTGCCGTTCCGGTTGCGATGACGCTCGGGATGCCGACCGCGCATGTGCTCGCCGCCTTTGCGCCCGGCGGGCTGGAAACCATGATCGCCCT
Organism: Sedimentitalea sp. XS_ASV28; assembly: GCF_041224545.1. Lineage (NCBI taxonomy): Bacteria > Pseudomonadati > Pseudomonadota > Alphaproteobacteria > Rhodobacterales > Paracoccaceae > Sedimentitalea > Sedimentitalea sp. XS_ASV28. The sequence continues at coordinate 298,549 of NZ_JBGFGP010000176.1, forward strand.
CGGCGCGACAATGGCCGCCAGCCCGGGATTTGTCGCGGCCTGTCACGTCGCCCGGCTGCTGATCCTGATCGTTCTGATCCCGATCCTGCTCGGACGGCGCGCGCCCGCCTAACGCTTGCGGATCGGCACCCCGTAAAGTTCGAGCTTGTGCCCCCGCAATTCATAACCCAGCTTGGCCGCGATCTTCTCCTGCAAGGCTTCGATGTCCGGATCGACAAATTCGATCACGTCGCCGGAATGCATGTCGATCAGGTGGTCGTGATGCTCACGCTCGGCGTCTTCGTACCGCGCCCGCCCGTCGCCGAATTCGAGCCGGTCGAGAATGCCCGCCTCCTCGAACAGCTTGACCGTCCGGTAAACCGTGGCGATGGAAATCCCGGCATCGAGCGCGCTGGCCCGTGCATAGAGTTCTTCCACGTCCGGGTGATCGGTGCTGTCCTGCAACACCTGCGCGATGATCCGGCGCTGTCCGGTCATGCGCAGGCCCTTGGCCTCGCAACGGGCGCTGATCGTGTCTGTCATGTCTGTCCTTCTCGGCGCGGGCGTCGCGGCGGGTTTAAAGCATCCCGGCCCACAGGAAAAGGGCAAGCCGCAGCGGTTCGCACCCGCAGATGCACCACAGTCGCAACCCTGCGGCGACCTCGCGGGTTGACTCGCGCGCCGGAAACGCCCATGTCAGACGCGAGCGTTATCTTCTGCCGCGTGAGCAGGAAAGATCGAAAGCGGACACACCGCCCGGCCGCGAGACGGCCCGAATGCAAGATAGCGATACCGTGTTCCCAAGATCACGCGTGGGGCCAAACGCGCCGGACCAGTCCGTTTGCGGCATTCTGCCGTCGGACCGTGAGGGCTGGCGCTTCCCCATCCTGACCGCAGGGGCGGTCGGGCGAACGGCCTGCGGTTTGCAGGTCCGAAAGGATATGAATTGAGCGATTTCGACATGATGGGCCTGCCCGCCAAGCTGGTGGCACGCCTTGCCGACATGGGCATTACCGAACCGACCCCGATCCAGAAACAGGCGATCCCGCACGCATTGAACGGGCGCGACGTGATGGGGCTGGCGCAGACCGGCACCGGCAAGACGGCAGCCTTTGGCCTGCCTCTGGTCACCCGGATGCTGGAGTTCGGCAAGAAACCCGAGAAATACACCGTGCGCGGACTCGTGCTCGCCCCGACCCGTGAACTGGCCGGGCAGATCGCGCAGAACCTGCGGGCGATGTGCGAGAATACCCCGCTCAAGGTCGGCGTGGTGGTCGGTGGCCAGTCGATCAACGCGCAGATTTCGCGGCTCGAGCGCGGCACCGATCTGCTGGTGGCCACGCCGGGGCGGTTGCTCGACCTGATGGACCGGCGCGCCCTGACACTTGAAACCTGCAGTTTCCTCGTGCTCGACGAGGCCGACCAGATGCTGGACATGGGCTTTATTCACGCCCTGCGCAAAATTGCCGCGATGCTCCCGAAGGAGCGACAAACCATGCTGTTCTCGGCCACGATGTCCAAGCAGATGAACGAGATCGCGCAGAGTTACCTGGATCGCCCGATTCGCGTCGAAGTGACGCCGCCGGGCAAGGCAGCCGACAAGGTGACGCAAGAGGTCCACTTTATCGCCAAGGCGGAAAAGGCCAACCTGCTGATCGAATTGCTCGGCGGGCACAAGGAAGAACGCGCGCTGGTGTTCGGACGCACCAAGCATGGGTCGGAAAAGCTGATGAAACTGCTCGACAAGCGGGGGTTTGCGACGGCATCGATCCACGGCAACAAGAGCCAGGGCCAGCGCGACCGCGCCATCGCCGCGTTCAAGGCGGGCGATATCAAGGTGCTGGTGGCCACCGACGTGGCGGCGCGGGGGCTGGATATTCCCGATGTGAAACACGTCTACAACTATGACCTGCCCAACGTGCCGGACAATTACGTGCACCGGATCGGACGGACCGCACGCGCTGGCAAGGACGGATCGGCGGTCGCCTTTTGCGCACCGGACGAGATAGGCGAATTCAAGGCGATTCAGAAAACCATGGGCATCACCATTCCGGTTGCATCGGGTCGTCCGTGGGAGCCGATCGAGGAAGAGCGCAAACCCAAACGCGGCGGGGGCGCACGCGGAGGCCAGCGCCGGCAGGGCGGCGGTGACGCGAATGCCAAATCCGGAACCGGGCAACGCCGCCGCCGCCGACCCAACCGCCGCAAGGGCGGCGGCCAGCAATCTGCCGCCTGAAGCGCGCCATGCCGACCGGGGTCGCCCCCCGGTCGCGCAGCGTTTGTGACAGGATGATGCGCGGCGCCCCACTGCCCGACAAAGTCGGGAACCGCCAGGGCCGCGAGCGCGATTATTGCCGGAACGGCACCGGGATTGCTGGTTCAGGAATACAGCGGCTGGACACCCATTTGCAGATGCAGCGCATTCACCGTCTGCTGGTTGAGCCCGAGCGCGCGCGCAAGGCTGTCGAGATACTCGGCCTCGGATTGCTTATCGAGACGGATCGACATCAGGGACATGGAATAGACCTGGGCCTTGAGCGGCGCGGGCGTGTCGGCGGCCAGCGCGTCCACATCGATGGGCGCGGCAATCTGCTCGCGCACAAAGCTGATGTCCTCGGCATCCGCATCCGGCCCCAGGGCTTCCATGATCTTGGCCTGTTCGTCTGCGTCGATTTCCCCATCCGCCTTGGCCGCCTGGAACATTGCCCGCAACAGCAGGCCCGCCACCTCTTCGGCCTGCGGCGCCAATTGCGGCGTTCCGAACTGATCGATCACTGCGCCCGCGCTCTGCCCGCTCATCGCGGCGGCACCGCCAAGGGCCGCGAGAACCCCGGCGAGACCCGTCCCGCTTTCGGACGTGCCCGAAAGCAATCCGCCCTTTTTCTCGCCGGATGCAGAGCCGCCGCCGGTCAGCGTCGACAGGTCGAATCCCGCCTGCGCCGCCATTTTCGAGACCATTTCCTGAATGTTTCCCATACCGCCCCTGGTCATCTGGCCGATCATGTCCTGCACGCTGCCCTTGCCGGCACCGCCGCCCATTTGCGCCATCATATCCTGCATGTTGCCCATGCCCGGGGCCTGATCGGCCTGGGCATCCTCGGGCGCGATATGAGCGCCACCGAACAAGGCCCCGATGCCACCACCGCCCGATATCCTGTCGACGCCGCGTGCCGCCGCATATCCGATCGCCAGCTTTGCCAGTGTTCCCATCAGACTCATGTCCGTCTCTCCCCTTTGATTCAAATTGCCGAAACCATCACCTTACCGTGACACAAGTTTGCCGCCTGTGAAGGAAAAATATCCGGAAAATCCTGCGTCGGGGCCCGGGCGGGCATCACTCGGCGGCCAGATCGACCCAGATCGGCAGATGATCGGAGGCGATATGCGCCGGCCGTTCATCGTAAACGCCGTGCCGGGCCGCAACCAGTCCGCGACTGAGCGCGATCCTGTCCAGTGGTCCCACCGGACGCGGCGAGGGAAAGCTTGGTCGCGGCGGCAGGAAGCGCATTTTCGGCGCACATTGATCCAGAACCGGCAAGCGCGACCATTCGTTGAAATCGCCCGCCCAGACGGTCCGCATCTCGTGCAGCCCGCTGGTCAGTTCCGCGAGATGCTGAACCTGCCTGCGTCGGTATTGCCCGATCAGCCCGAGATGCAGACCCACCACCCTGAGCTGCCCCAGCGGCGTTTCGAATTCGACCCGAACGGCGCCGCGCGGTTCCAGCCCCGGCAAGGTCATCTGCCCCAGCGCGGTCAGGCCGATCCGTGTACCCCGCCAGATGATGGCGTTGCCATGCCACCCGAGCGATCCCGCCCCGCCCAGATCCGCGATATGCCATCCCGCCTCGTTCAGAACGAAATGAGGCAGGGCGGCCGGTCTTGGCGGCAGCCTCTTGTCGGCCTCTTGCAGCACCACGATCTCGGCCCCCAGCCCATCGAGCACTTGCAGGATGCGACGTGGTTGACGGCGCAGGTCGAGCCCCACGCATTTCTGGATGTTGTAGCTTGCCAATCTCAGGTGGGCGGGGTCGGGAGAGAGTGTCTTCATGCGGGTCCGGGCAGCTGGCTCGCCCCTCTCTTGCGTGTTGCGAATGAAAACCGCAAGCCCGGTCCGTCACGGATGCTTGACATGTGAATAATCCGACCGTCATCTGGCGCAATGGATCAGAAGCGTGGCATTGACGGGTTCGGAGCGGCGGCTCTTATCGGGTGCGCATCGATACTCGCATTCAACCAGATTGTGATCAAGGTCACCGGTGACGGCTTTGCGCCGCTGTTTCAGGCCGGATTGCGTTCGGTCGGAGCGACGGTTTTCCTGTTGATCTGGATGCGGGCGCGCGGTCTGAACATCACCCCACCGCCGGGAACCCTCTATTGGGGCATCCTTTCGGGTGTCTTTTTTTCCTTGGAATTCATAGGTATATATATCGCTCTTGACCTGACCACGGTGTCGCGCGCCTCGATCCTGCTTTATTCGATGCCGGTCTGGGTGGCGCTTGGAGGTCACTTTTTGCTGCCCGGCGAGCGGTTGACTCCGATGCGCATGGCAGGCCTTGCCCTGGCGCTCGGGGGCGTGGCATTGGCCGTCGCCGACCGCAGCAGCGGCAAGCCGAGCGTCGCGGGCGATCTGCTGGCGCTGGGGGCGGCTCAGGCCTGGGCGGCGATCGCGCTCATGGTACGGGTGACACCGATGCGACGAATGCGCCCGGAATCACAGCTGCTCTGCCAGGTGGTCGTGTCCGCATTGGCGCTGCTGGCCCTTGCCCCGCTCTTTGGCCCCCTGCTCCGCGACCCGCAGCCTGTTCACTATGCCGGCCTGGCGTTTCAGGCCATCGTCGTTGTCGGACTCGCCTATCTCATTTGGTTCTGGCTGATGACGATCTATCAGGCCAACAGCGTCGCGTCCTTCTCGTTCCTGTCGCCGGTGCTGGCCGTGCTGTTCGGGTGGCTGATCCTTGGCGAAACCATCGGGCCGCCGATCTGGGGGGCGCTGGCGCTGGTCGCCGTCGGCATCACGCTGATCAACCGCCGCTGATCAACCGCCGCTGATCATGTGCCGCAAAACGTGGCCGCGACAACCTCGTCCGGCATCGGGGGGCGCGCCAGATCGGCGGCATCCGGCTGCTCTTCATAGGGTCGGGAAAGAACCGCGTTCAGGCGCTTGAACGGCGCGTAATCCCCCTCGACCGCTGCGGCTATCATCTGTTCGATCCGGTGATTGCGCGGGATGAAGGCCGGGTTGGCAGCGCGCATCACCGCCTGCGGGTCGCTCTCGGTCGTCAGGCGGTCTTGCCAGTTCGCCTCCCAAGCATCGAACGCGGCGGGGTCTGTGAATTGATCTCGTGCGGAACCATTGCCCAGAGCGCGGAAAGTATTGGTGAAATCCGCCTGGTTCCCGGTCATCCGCATTAGCAGATCGCCGATCAGCGCCACATCCTCGGTGCGTGCATCCGAGAGCCCGATCTTGGCCCCGAAGCCGGCAAGCCAGTGCTGCCGGATCAGATCGGGCATGGCATGGACGATCCCGGTCGCCTCTTCCACCATCGCCTCGCGGTCGTCGTATTGCTGGATCAGCGCCGTCGCAAGCTGTGCAAGGTTCCAGACCGCGATATCGGGCTGATTCGAATAGGCATAGCGCCCCGTGCGGTCGATCGAGCTGAAAACCGCTGCCGGATCGTAGATATCCAGAAAGGCGCAGGGGCCATAATCGATGGTCTCCCCCGAGATCGAGGAATTGTCGGTGTTCATCACCCCGTGGATGAACCCGACGCACATCCAGCGCGCAATGAGCCGCGCCTGTGCATCCCGCACCGCCGCCAACAGGCCCATTGGCCCGTCGGCATCGGGATAGTGCCGCGCGATTGCATAATCGGTCAGACGTTTCAGATTGTTGGTATCACCGCGCGCAGCGAAGATCTGAAACGTGCCGACGCGCAAATGGCTCGCCGCCACGCGCGTCAGCACGGCACCGGGCATCGCCCCCTCGCGATAGACCGGCTCGCCGGTTTCGACAGCGGCCAGCGCGCGGGTCGTGGGCACCCCGAGCGCATGCATCGCTTCGCTGACCACGTATTCGCGCAGGACCGGACCAAGCCATGCCCGTCCGTCCCCGCCCCGCGAATAGGCGGTGCGCCCCGATCCCTTGAGCTGGATATCCCGCCTGACCCCGTCGATCCCGACGGTTTCGCCGAGCAGCACCGCCCGCCCGTCGCCAAGCTGCGGATTGTATTGCCCAAACTGGTGACCGGAATACAACTGGGAAATCGGCGTCGCGCCCTCGGGCAGCCGGTTGCCGGCAAAGACCTGCGCCATTTCCCCGACCTCTCCGGGTTCGATGCCCATCAACCGGGCGAGGTCGGCGTTGAACGCGATCAGCCTGGGAGCGGTCACCGGGCTTGGCGGTTGCGTGGAAAAGAATGCGGGCGGCAGGCGCGCATAGCTGTTGTCAAATGGGATGCTCAGGGTCATGTCCCATACATAACCACCCGTGACACGATTGCCAGAGACAGCGCGCATGACCGTCTTGCCGGCGCAGGACGCAGGGCACAGTCAAAGCATCGGCTACGTGACATCGCAGCAGCAGTCACGCAGAAACGTCCGAACCTGCCGACTCGCAAATCCGGCCACCGCCGACCGGCTGGCGAACCCCGGTCGTCGTGGGGCAAGAGGTCGGCAACCCGCGCGCCACACGGACGGCGAGATAGGCAAAGGCCTGTGCTTCGAGCATGTCCCCATCCAGCCCCACCGATTCAACCGGCGCCACCGGACAGGTCAGCGCCTCGTCCAGCATTGCCATCACGACCGGGTTCAAGCGCCCGCCGCCGGTGACGAGCAACCGGCCCGGTGCTCTGGGGCAATGCGCCAACCCGCGCCTGACCGCCGCAACACTCATCGCCGTCAGCGTCGCCACCGCATCCGCGTCCGGAAGGTCGTCCACCAGTGACGAGGCGAAGACAAAATCGTTTCTGTCCAGAGACTTCGGAGGATCTCTTGTGAAATAGGGTGAGGCCAGAAACTCCTCGATGAGTTCGCGATGCACAACGCCCCGCTTCGCCAGTTCACCGTCACGATCCATTGTCATCCCGAGCCTTGCCTGCATCAGGTCATTGATCGGAGCGTTTGCGGGGCCGGTATCGAAGGCGAGCAAGGCCCCCGGATCCTCGGGGCGCGCGCGGGAACTGTCCACATAGGTCAGGTTGCCGACACCACCAAGGTTGAGAAAGGCAATCGACGTCTGCGCACCGATCCTGCGGGCACAGGCGAAATGATAAAACGGCGCAAGCGGCGCCCCTTCGCCCCCCTGCGCAACGTCATCGCTGCGAAAATCCCAGACCACGGGCACCCCGAGCACATCGCTCAACGCCGCCCCGTCCCCGGCCTGCAACGTGCCGCGCCCGCGCGGGTCATGCGCCAGAGTCTGGCCGTGAAACCCGATGATATCGACCTGTTCGAACTCTGCGATCACTTCGCGATGCGCCGCCGTGACAACCCGCGCCGCCGCATCGACGCGGGCACCCTCCCAATGCCCGAGCGCGGCACGCAGAATCTCCTGTTCCTTGTCGGAATATGGGCGATAGCGACCCGGACCGAACGCGGTCACGTCATGCCCGTCGGTCTCGATCACCGCCGCGTCCACACCATCAAGCGATGTGCCCGACATCAGTCCGAGCGCGCGCATCGTACCTGTTGCGCTTCTGGCCCTATTCATGGCCTTTTCCTTTATGTCACTGCCCCCTATACACTGCCCCGCAACATCAACCCGAGGCAAGCCATGACCTACCATCCCAAATCGGAATTCATCGCCACGATGATCGAGCGCGGCTTTCTGGCCGACTGCACCGATTATCAGGGCCTTGACGATGCCATGATCGCAGGGGTGGTTCCGACCTATATCGGCTATGATGCAACGGCGAAGTCGCTGCATGTGGGGCATTTGCTGAACATCATGATGCTGCGCTGGCTGCAAAAGACCGGGCACAAGCCGATCACCCTGATGGGGGGCGGCACCACCAAGGTGGGTGATCCGTCCTTCCGTTCGGATGAAAGACCCCTGCTCGGCCCCGAACAGATCGACGAGAATATCGCCGGAATGAAGCAGGTTTTCGCCAAGTACCTGACATATGGCGACGGGCCGACCGATGCCCTGATGCTGAACAATGCGGAATGGCTGGATGGCCTGAATTACCTCGATTTCCTGCGCGACATCGGCCGGCATTTCTCGGTCAACCGAATGCTGTCCTTTGAGTCGGTCAAGTCGCGGCTGGATCGCGAGCAATCGCTGTCCTTTCTCGAATTCAACTACATGATCCTGCAAGCCTATGATTTCCTTGAACTCAACCGGCGTTATGGATGTCTGTTGCAGATGGGCGGCAGCGACCAGTGGGGCAATATCGTCAACGGCATCGACCTGACACGCCGGGTGCTCGATCACGAAATCTACGGGCTGACCTCGCCGCTTTTGACCACCAGCGACGGCCGCAAGATGGGCAAGAGCCAGGGCGGTGCGATCTGGCTGAATGAGGACATGCTGAGCCCGTATGAATTCTGGCAGTTCTGGCGCAACACCACCGATGCCGATGTCGGGCGGTTCCTCAAGCTCTATACCGAACTTCCGGTCGATGAGTGCGACCGGCTTGGCGCGCTGGCCGGGTCCGAGATCAACGAGGCCAAGATCCGGTTGGCCAACGAGGTCACGAGCCTGTGCCACGGGGTCGAGGCAGCCCGGGCCGCCGAAGCCACGGCACGCGAAGTGTTCGAAAAAGGCGGCGTGGGCGACGACCTGCCGACACTGTCGCTGACGCAGCAGGAACTGCCGATCTCGATCGTTCAGGTCATCCTGCGCGCGGGGCTGGCGAAATCCGGCAAGGAAGCCAAGCGGCTGATCGCCGAACAGGGTGCGCGGCTGGATGACGCGCCACTGACCGATGCCGGGTTGATGCTGGATGCCACTGCACTGGCGAACCCCGTCAAGCTGAGCGCGGGCAAGAAGCGTCACGCGCTGGTTCAGCTCGCAGAGTGACTGTCAGAGCAGCAGCCAGTCCACGAGGCTGAGCACCACGAAGACCGGCATCGACAGGATGCTGGCCAGTATCAGCGCCGCCGCCCGTGTCGGACGCGCGGGCGGGCATGTGAAGCCCTGAACGGTATCGCGTGAGTTGCGCATGCAGGCATTAACCCGGCATTAGGTTCATGTCGGGTTAATGGGCATCATGTTCGACAGCTTTCCGTCTCGGGGCGCGCGTGCCCTGCCCTTGCAACAACATCCGAATTTCGTTGCCGCATTGCGTGCCTGCGGTCAGGATCCGTTGCAGCTGCACCGGCCGGTCCCGGCGGTGATTCTGCGGCAAAGGCTTGGCGGACGTGTCCCCGTGGCTATGCTTGCGCGGGCAGAACCGTCATTGATGTGCGCCGATTGCGACGACTGGCTTCATTCCAACGGGCTGGCGCGCACGCCACTCATCCTGTCACCCGATTCCCCCTGCGCCACGCGGCTTGCGGCACGCGGGGCCGTGCCGCTGATGACTCCCAACTGGGTCGCGGAAATCGACCTCACAGCAACCAGCGACGAACGCCGTGCCCGCCTGCATCCGAAATGGCGCAACCGGCTGGTTCGGGCCGAGAGCAACAAACACTTGCGGATCTCGATCAGCACCCGCGCCCTCACGCCGGACCATTGGCTGTTCACGGCGGATCTGGCGCTCCAGCGGCAGCGCGGATTTCGCAACTGGCCCACCGCCCTGACCCTGGCCTATGCGCGGAAAAACCCGGATCAGGCGGTCCTCATCACCGCCCGTGACGGCCGCAAGGACGTGGCCGCGATGCTGTTTCTGCGCCACGGCCGCGCCGCCACCTATCACATCGGTCACAGCACACCGGCCGGCCGTGCACTGTCGGCCCATACCCTGATCCTGTGGCGGGCCGCCTGCTGGCTTGCGGAACACGGTGTCGCGCGGCTGGATCTCGGCCAGATCGACACGCGAAATGCCGCTGGTCTCGCCCGGTTCAAACTGGGCAGCGGCGCGGTCGCCCGTCCGCTGGGCGGCACATGGCTCTGGTGGCCCCCGCTGGGCAGATCGGCAAGGTGGTTCGCCACACTTGATCGTCACCGGATGCAGGCGGGATCACCCTGACCGCTGGACATCATGCGCGCCCCGCGATTAACTGAACATATGTTCAAATGAGGGGGATTCACCCATGAAACTGTCCAGCACGGCCGCAATCGTCACCGGCGGCGCCTCCGGCCTCGGCGAGGCCACCGCCCGCCATTTTGCGGCGCAGGGGGCGCAGATCACGATCCTGGACCGGGACGAAGAGCGGGGCACCGCCGTTGCGGCGGAAATCGGCGGGCATTTTGCACAAACCGACGTGACCGACGAAAACTCCGTCACCGCAGCCATCGCCCACGCGATGGACCGGATGGGCAAGATCTCCGCCTGCGTCAATTGCGCCGGGATCGCCTATGGAATCAAGACCGTGGGCAAGGACGGGCCACATCCGCTCGACGCGTTCAAGCGCACGCTGGACATCAACCTTGCGGGCACCTTCAACGTCTCGCGGCTCGCGGCGGTCGAAATCGCCCGCAACGCGCCGGAACCGGATGGCGCACGAGGCGTCATCATCAACACGGCGTCGATCGCGGCGTTTGACGGGCAGAAGGGACAGGCCGCCTATTCCGCGTCCAAAGGTGGTGTCGTCGGCCTGACACTTCCGATGGCCCGCGACCTTGCGAGCACGGGCATCCGGGTCATGACCATCGCGCCCGGCATCTTCATGACACCAATGCTCGCAGGATTGCCCGAAGAGGTTCAGAAACAACTGGCCGCCGATGTTCCCAACCCGCCGCGGCTTGGCGATCCGTCGGAATACGGGCAACTCGCGGGCTTTATCGTCGAAGCGGGATACCTCAATGGCGAGGTCATCCGCATCGACGGCGCGTTGCGCATGCGTTAACATCCGGCCTTTTCCTCAAGCGTCAACCACTCTTCTTCGGCAGCGGCAAGCTTGGCCTGCCGCGCCACCAGCGCCTCTGTCGCCTTCTGAAACTTGGCAGGCTCGCGTGTGTAGAGGTCCGGATCGGCCATGAACCCCTCGAGCTTGGCAATCTCGGCTTCCAGCCGGGAGATTTCGTCGGGCAACGCCTCCAGCCTGTGCTTCTCGGTAAAGGACAGCCCGGATTTCGGTGCGGACGGCTTGTCGTTGCGGGGCTTGACGGCCTTCGGCTTGTCACTGGCGGGCTCGGCAACCGGTTCCTTGCGCTGCGAGACATAATCGCTCCACCCGCCCGCGTAGAGCGTTGCCCGCCCCTTGCCTTCCATGGCCACGGTCGCCGTTGCCACCCGATCAAGGAAATCGCGGTCGTGGCTCACCAGCAGCACCGTGCCGTCGTATTCGTCGAGCAATTCCTGCAGCAGGTCGAGCGTTTCCACGTCGAGATCGTTGGTCGGCTCGTCCATCACCAACAGGTTGCTTTCCCGCGCCATCAGCTTGGCCAGCAGCAGCCGCGCCTTTTCACCACCGGACAGCGAACGCACTGGCGCACGGGCCTGTGCCTCGTCAAACAGGAAATCCTTGAGATAGCTGACCACATGGCGCGGCGCGCCGCGCACCATCACCTGATCCGCACGTCCCGAAACCCGCATTTCGGCATCGCCCGTCAGACTGTCCCACAGGGTCATGTCCGGATCGAGCTGCGCGCGGGCCTGATCGAAAACCGCGATTTCAAGGTTGGTTCCGAGCCTGACCTGTCCGGAATCCGGCCTGATCTCTCCCAGAAGCATCTTGAGCAGCGTGGTCTTGCCCGCACCGTTCGGCCCGACAAAAGCGATACGGTCGCCGCGCTGCACGGTGATCGAGAAATTCCGGATGATCTCGATCTCGTCAAAGGATTTCGAGATCGCTTCGGCGTCGATCACCTTCTTGCCGGATTTTTCGCCCGAGGCCAGCGCGAGATCGGCAGTGCCCTGCCGACGCACCTGGCCTGCCCGTTCCGCCCGCAATGCCTGTAATGCGCGCACCCGTCCCTGGTTGCGCTTGCGCCGTGCGCTGATGCCTTCGACCGCCCACCGCGCCTCGGACTTGATCAGACGATTGAGCTTGTGGCGCTGCATGTCCTCTTCTTCCCAGACGCTGTCGCGCCACGCCTCGAAAGCCTCAAAGCCCTTGTCCTGGCGGCGCACCGCCCCCCGGTCGATCCACAAGGTCGACCGCGACAGGGCGCGCAGGAACGCGCGGTCGTGGCTGATCAGAACATAGGCGGCGCGGGTAGTGGACAATTCGCGCTCAAGCCAGTGGATCGCCTCGATATCGAGATGGTTGGTCGGCTCGTCCAGCAGCATGAGATCGGGCGCCTCCCCCATCAGCTTGGCCAGCGCCGCGCGTCGTCTCTCGCCGCCCGACGCGGTCTTGACCGGGCGGTCCGGGTTGAATTTCAGCCCCTCGCCCGCGCGTTCGATCCGGTACATCTCGCCCGGTTCGAGCCCGCTCGCCGCATAGTCGCCCAGCGTGGCGAACCCCGCCATATCGGGATCCTGCTCCATATACCCCACGGATGATCCCGGCGCAGCGATCACCGCGCCCCCGTCGGGCTCGACAAGGCCGGCCATCACTTTCATCAAGGTGGATTTTCCCGATCCGTTCCGCCCGACAAGCGCCATGCGGTCGCCGGGTTGTACCACCAGATCGAGATTTGCAAAAACCGGATCGCCGCCAAAGCCGAGGGAGATACCGGAGAGTTGAAGCAGGGGAACACGGGCCATGGCAGCCAGCTAAACCGCCCGGCCGCACGCGTCAACGCCCAAGGCGCGGTCCGTTCAGACGCGTTGAACCGCGAGATATCGAAGGTGCGACAAAGCCCGACCGGCCCACTCGGGTACATCGTAACAGGGCAAGGGTTTGCGGGCCTGGAGCGGGTGAAGGGAATCGAACCCTCGTCGTCAGCTTGGGAAGCTGCTGCTCTACCATTGAGCTACACCCGCGACGCAGATCGGGATAGCCGAAGCCTCTTTGCCGCGCAAGATCAAAAGCCTGCGCGACGCATCACCGGCTTTGCGAACCCCATGGTGCCGCCAGTTTCGCAGACACCGCGATTTTACGGGAACTGTGCCGGAATTTTCCCCGTTTTTCGTGCCGGTGCATCCGATAGTGATACCCGTAACGACATCGCAACCGGATAGGAGATCAACATGCCCGTGTTTCTGAACAATGCCGCCCGTTTTTTCCTTTCGTTCGCACCGGTTGCAGACAGCCAGGCCTATTGCGCGCGGGAAGTGAGCCGCGAAAAAACCAAGGTTCAGGGGCAGTTGCGCGCGGAATACACTGAGATTTTCAAGTCTGACCTTCGCCAGTTGCGCGCCGCACACTGATCGGACCTGCTATTCGGAATCCCGCGACGTTTCCAACGCCTCAAGACGTGCCCGGTAATGCGCCAGCACAAACAGCCGAATGGCCGTCGCCAGACCTGTATCGGTGCCGCGCGCTTCGTCTATCCGCGCCGCCATCACGTTGATGGCGACCGATTCTTCCTCGGCAATCTGTCGGAACGCGGTCCAGAATTCGTCTTCCAGGGAAACCGATGTGCGATGCCCGCGCAGGGTCAGCGAATGCTTCTTTGGACGCCCGCTCATTCCTCGGCCTTGTGACCGTCCAGATCGCGCCGGGCCTTGTCGGCACGGGCGCGATCCAGATTTTTTTCGTCCTTCGTTCGCCCGAACCGGATCGCGTTCTCGTCGGCGCGGGACCGTTTGTCGGTCCGCGCCTTCTGCTTGCGATACTGGTTCAGGTTGACCGGCTTTGACATCAGTCCCGAGGGCCGATCATCTGTTCCGGGCGCACGACCTTTTCAAAGGTCTCTTCGTCAACAAAGCCGAGTGCGATCGCCTCTTCCTTGAGGGTGGTGCCATTCTTGTGCGCGGTCTTGGCGACCTTGGTGGCATTGTCATAGCCGATGGTCGGCGCCAGCGCCGTCACCAGCATCAGGCTTTCTTTCATCAGCTTGTCGATGCGCGGCTCGTTGGCCTCGATCCCGTTCAGCATCCGCTCGGTAAAGCTGTCCGCGACATCGCCGATCAACTGGATCGATTGCAGCAGATTGTAGCTCATCATCGGGTTGTAGACGTTCAACTCGAAATGTCCCTGGCTGCCGGCGAACTTGATCGCCGCGTCATTGCCCATCACATGCGCGGCAACCTGTGTCATCGCCTCGGCCTGTGTCGGGTTGACCTTGCCCGGCATGATCGAGCTGCCCGGCTCGTTCTCGGGAAGGATCAGTTCGCCCAGACCCGAGCGCGGGCCGGAGCCGAGGAAACGGATGTCGTTGGCGATCTTGTACATCGAGCCGGCGACCGTGGCGAGGGCACCGGACATGAACACCATCGCGTCATGCGCGGCGAGCGCCTCGAACTTGTTCGGCGCGGTCACGAATGGCAGGCCGGTGATCTCGGCCATGTTCGCCGCGACGGTTTCGCCCCAGCCCTTGCGGGTGTTCAGACCGGTGCCAACGGCGGTGCCGCCCTGCGCAAGCTCATAAATCCCCGGCAGCGCCGCGTTGACGCGCGCGATGCCCTGGCGGATTTGATGGGCATAGCCCGAGAATTCCTGACCCAGCGTCAGAGGGGTCGCATCCTGGGTGTGGGTGCGTCCGATCTTGATGATGTCCTTGAACTGTTCGGCCTTGGCCTCGAGCCCGGCGGCAAGTTTCTCAAGCCCCGGCAACAGGACGTCGCGCACGCTCATCGCGGTGGCGATATGCATCGCCGTCGGGAAGGTATCGTTGGAAGATTGCCCCATGTTGCAGTGATCGTTCGGATGCACCGGGTCCTTGGAGCCGATGACGCCGCCGAGAATCTCGATTGCACGGTTTGCGATCACCTCATTCGAGTTCATGTTCGACTGGGTGCCGGAACCGGTCTGCCAGACGACCAGCGGGAAGTTGTCATCGAACTTGCCTTCGATCACTTCTCCTGCTGCCTGGATGATCGCGTCGGCCAATTCGGGGTCCAGCGCACCCGAAGCCTTGTTGGCCTGGGCACAGGCTTGCTTTATCACCCCAAGCGCGCGCACGATCGCAACCGGCTGCTTTTCCCAGCCGATGGGAAAATTCTGAATCGACCGCTGGGTCTGGGCCCCCCAATATTTGTCGGCCGGGACCTCAAGCGGTCCAAAGCTGTCGGTTTCGGTGCGTGTCTGGGACATGTCGGGTCTCCGTCTGGTATGCCGTTGCACGCCGTTTAGCTGCCACGGGGGGTCGGTGCAATCTGCCATCTGGGCGCAGGCTGCACCGTGATGGCCCAGGGTTGCAACACTTGCATCATTGAGATTGGCCCCCGACCCGGTAAGATGGCCGCATGACAAACGCACGCCTCCGAGGATGTCGCGGATGACGTCCATTCATGCCCGGTTCAACCACGCGTTACGGTCGCTGATCGCCATCGCGCTCCTTTGCCTTGCGGCATCCGGTGCCTGGGCCGATATCGGACGTTTCGTCGGCCACTACACCGGTTCGGCCGAGATGATAGACATGGACGGCACCACCGAGCCGCGCGACATGAGCGTCACCATCAGCCAGACCCGGAAGGGGTTTTCGGTCGAATGGACGACGACCAGGTACAAATCGGAAAACCGGATCAAGGAAGCGACTTTCATGATCGATTTCCTGCCGACCGATCGCGACGGTGTGTTTTCAGCGGCGATGAAACGCAATGTCTTTGGCCATCAGACCCAACTCGATCCGATGCGTGGCGAACCCTATGTCTGGGCGCGCATCGAGGGGGATACGCTGACGGTGTTTTCGCTCTTCGTGAATGACAGCGGTGGCTACGAGATGCAGCAGTTCGACCGCACGCTGACGCAAGGGGGGCTGGATCTGAAATTCACCCGAACCGCGAATGGCAAGGAAACCCGAACGACCGATGTGTTCCTGAAACGGAACTGAGACGGGCGACCAGCTGCGCCACCCGACGTTTCAGCCAAACCCCTCTGCCCCGGTCGCTATTTTCGGAAACTGTCGAGCGACACGATCTCGGCGTCGGCCTTTTCCGCCGTCGCCTCGTCTTCCTGCGCGTGATCGGTGTTGATCGCCGCCGGCATCAGCGCCTCGACCTCGTCCGGCTCTTCTTCCTCTTCCGCATTTTCGAAACGCAGGCCGAATTCGACGGACGGGTCCACAAAGGTCTTGATCGCGTCATAGGGAATATACAGCGGTTCGGGCGCGTCCCCGAAATTCAGGGTAACCGCAAACCCGTCGTCACCGACATCAAGATTGTCGAACCAGTGCTGCATGACCACGGTCATCTCGCCCGGATAGCGATCACTCAGCCAATCGGCCAGTTCAACACCGGGATGCGAGGTGTCGAAGGTGATAAAAAAGTGATGCGCACCCGGCAGGCCATTCTCTGCCACGTCCTGCAGAACGGACTTGATCAGCCCGCGCATCGCTGCGTGCATCAGGTTTCCATAGTCGATATCGCGGGACATTTATTTTTCCAAACCAGGAGACTGCCTAAGCATAAGGGATTCGAGCATAAACAAAACCCTGCGACAACCCCAATTTGACCTGCGACGGGCCGCAAACGAAAAGGACGGACCACATGGGTCCGCACCTCGCCGGGTTTTCGGCATTGCACTGCGACCGATCAGCCGATCAACGCATCCGCGAACTGTTCGCGCAGCGTCCGTTTCAGCACCTTGCCCGTTGCGTTGAGCGGCAGTTCATCCACGAACACCACCTTGTCGGGCACCTGCCAGCTCGCGATCTTGCCGTCATAGAAGGCCAGCAATTCTTCCTCGGTCGGCGCTTCGTTCTCGGCGACAACCGCAACAAGCAATGGGCGCTCGTCCCATTTCAGGTGCCGCACCCCGATGACGGCGGCATTGGCCAGCTTGGGATGCCCCATGGCGATATTCTCAAGCTCGACCGAGCTGATCCATTCCCCGCCGGACTTGATGATATCCTTGGACCTGTCGCGAATGGTCATGAAACCGTCCGGATCAAGCGTCGCGACATCTCCTGTCGCGAACCAGCCGTCCTGCAACGTTTCCTGATCTTCCATGCGGAAATAGCTGTCGATGACCCAATGCCCCCGCACCAGAAGATCGCCCTGCGTCTCCCCGTCGTTCGGCAGCGTCTTGCCCTCTTCGTCCACCACCTTCAGTTCGACGCCGAATGGCGGACGACCCTGGTTTTCACGCACCTTGTGCTGCGCCTCGATGGGCAGTTCAAGGTGCTTGGCCAGCGGAATATTCACCGAACCCAGCGGGCTCATTTCGGACATGCCCCACGCATGAATGGTATCGACGCCGAAATCCTCGCGGAACTGCTTCATCATCGACGGTGGACAGGCCGATCCGCCGACAACCGTCCGCTTGAGACTGTCCAGCTTGCTGCCCATGCGCTTGGCATGCGCCAGCAATCCCAGCCAGATGGTCGGCACACCCAGTGCCATCGTCACGTGATGCCCGTCGATCAGCTTGACCAGGCTCTCGCCATCCAGCCCCGGCCCCGGCATCGCCAGCCGGCTCCCGGCCATCGCCGCGCAATAGGGCACGCCCCAGGCATTGACGTGGAACATCGGCACCACGGGCATCACCACATCCATCGCCGTCAGCCCGAGCGTATCCGCCAGGTTGGCCGCATAGCTGTGCAACAGCGTGGAGCGATGCGAATACAGAACGCCCTTGGGATTTCCGGTGGTCCCCGACGTGTAACACAGGCTCGAGGCGGTATTCTCGTCGAACACCGGCCATTCGTAATTCTCGTCACCGGTTTCGATCAGCTCGTCATAGAACATCAGACCTGGCACCTGTTCGGCCAATGCCTCGTCGCGCGGGCCCATCAGGACCACATGCTTGAGATTGGGCAGGTGCTCGCCGAGCTTTGCAACGATCGGCAGGAAGGTGGCATCGAGAAACAGAACCTGATCATCCGCATGGTTGATGATATAGATCAGCTGTTCGGGAAACAGGCGCGGGTTGATGGTATGACAGACGAACCCCGCCCCCGACACGCCGAAATAGATCTCCAGGTGGCGCCGGTTGTTCCACGCGATCGTGCCACAGCGTGCCTGCGGTTCAAGGCCCAGCTTGTGCAGCGCCGATCCCAGCTTGCGGGAATTGCGCGCCACCTCGCGCCAGTTCGTGCGGGTTACGCCCCCCGATGTTTCGACCGACACGATCTCGGTGTCGCCATGATAGGTCGCGGCGTGATCGATCAGCGACGAAATCAGCAGGGGTGCAGTCATCATCTGGCCCAGCATGCAAGGCTCCTCGTAAAATGCTTCTGGACGGGCACAGGCCCGTACGCGTTCCGGATAGATGAGGCGTCGTCACGGGTCCGGCCATGCAGGTCGCCCGTCTGTCCGTCTCCTCCTCCGCGCAGCCTGCCAAGGTTGCCGCGCGATGGCAATATCGGGCTTGCCCCGAAATCGCACTCCGGATAGCCATTTGGCAAATGACCTTGCGTTACCACTCACCGCTGAGCCCGCCCGAACAGCTTGCCGCCGGGCTCGCCACGCCGCAAACCCTCGCCCTGGCGGATCGCGTGCGCTATGCCGAGCTCGACATCCTGCACCATGTCAACAACAAATCCTACATGGGCTGGTTCGAAACCCTGCGGGTCGCACATTTCGACATGTTCTGTGCCCGCCACTTCGCACCGAACGGCAAACCGCGCCTGGTGCTGCGCAACGCCAACATGCAATTCATCCGCGAGATGGTGATGGGCGAAGACTATGTCGCCACCGCCCGCGTGAGCGCCTTCCGAACCACGTCCTACACGCTCGAACAACAGCTCTGGTCAGGCGATCTGCGCGCCACCCTGACCGCCGTGATGGTCCTGCTCACCCCCGACGGCGCCGGACGCATGCCGCTTCCCGCCAGCCTCAGACAGCAGTTCGAACAGCAGGAAGGCGCAAGCCCGCCCGCCTGACCCGCCCCTTCATCTTTGCAGAAATACTCCGGGGGTGAACGGTGAAAATCCCGATTTTCACCGGAGGGGGCAGCGCCCCCTGCCCCGGTCAGGCGGCGCCACCGTGCCGGTGCACATATTCGACAAGCGCCGCGGTCGAGCCATCCTTGCCCGACGCAGCCCGCGTTCCATCGACCACAGGCCCCAGGGTCGTCGCCAGTTCCTTGCCAAGCTCGACCCCCCACTGGTCAAAGGAGTTGATGCCCAGGATGACCCCTTCGACAAAAACCCTGTGCTCATAGAGCGCGATGATCTGGCCCAGTTGAAACGGCGTCAGAAGCGGATAGACCAGCGTCGTCGACGGGCGGTTTCCGGGAAACACCCGATGCCGCGCCTGACGCTCGAGCTCGGCCCCCTCGAACCCCTGCCCCGCCATGCGCGCGCGCGCCTCGTCGAGCGATCGCCCCCGCATCAGCGCTTCCGATTGCGCCAGGCAATTCGCCACCAGCAGGCGATGCTGATGCGCCAGATCCGGTTCGTGCCCCAGCGCCGCCACCATGAATTCGCATGGCACGACACCGGTTCCCTGGTGGATCAGCTGATAGAAAGCATGCTGGCCATTGGTGCCCGGTTCGCCCCAGACGACCGGCCCCGACGCAACCGCCAGATCGCCACCATCCATCGCCACGCTCTTGCCGTTGGATTCCATCTCGAGTTGCTGCAGATAGGCCGGCAGGCGCGCAAGGCGCTGATCGTAAGGCAGCACCGCGCGCGTCGGATACCCGCAGACCTGATGATGCCATATCCCGATCAGCGCAAGCAGCACCGGCAGGTTCTCATGCCATGCCGCGGCCTGGAAATGCCGGTCCATCGCCTGACCGCCCCTGAGAAACGCGTCAAAGGCCTCCGGGCCGATGGCAAGCATCAGCGACAGACCGATCGGCCCCCAGACCGAGTAGCGTCCGCCGACCCAATCCTCGAACCCGAAGACATGCGCATCGTCGATACCGAACTCCGCCGTCCGATCCTCTGCCGTCGAGAGCGCCGCGAATTGCATCGCCGGATCGCCGCCGCCTTCCACGAGCCAGGCCCGCGCGGTGCGGGCATTGGTCATGGTCTCGATGGTGGTGAATGTCTTTGACGCCACGATGACCAGCGTGGTCTTCGGATCGAGACCGCGCAGGGTGTCGGAAATATGCGCTCCGTCCACGTTGGAAACGAAATGACAACGCGGTCCGTCGTGATAGGGCGACAAGGCAAGCGTCGCCATCGCCGGGCCAAGATCCGACCCGCCGATCCCGATATTCACCACATCGGTAAACGCACCGCCGGCCCCGCGTTTCCGGCCGGAGCGGACCGCGTCGGAAAATTCACGCATGCGCGAGAGCGTTTCCAGAACGGCGGGCATCACGTCGACCCCGCCCGTTATCACCGGTCCGCCATCGAGGTTGCGCAGCGCCGTGTGCAGGACCGCGCGGTCTTCGGTCTCGTTGATCCGCGCGCCCGCGAACATCGCCGCTCGCCGCCCGGCAAGATCGACCTCGTCGCAAAGCGCAAAGAGCGCCTCCATGATCCTCGCATCGACAAGCGTCTTGGAATAATCCAGCCGCAGATCCCCGGCTTGCGCCGAAAATGTCGCGGCGCGTTCGGGATCGGTGGCGAACAGGTCGAGGATCCGTCGCGACGCCGCGGTCTCGTGCAGTTTTTTCAGACCGGTCCAGTCAACCATGTGTCACTCCGCCCAATGGATCGTCATTTCGTCCAGCACCGCGCGGACCGGCGCGTCTTCGGGAGGCAGATCCTGCGCCCTCTCCAGCGCCGCGCGCTTCTCGGCGCCAAAGATCACCAGATGCTTTGCCATCGCGCCGTTCAGCACCCGTGCGCTCAGGCTGACCCGTGTTTCCGGCACCGTTGCGGGCCGCAGGACCGACAGGATCGGCGCGTCATCCGCGAGCGCCGCCTGCAACCCATCCGCACCGGGAAACAGCGAGGCCGTGTGCATGTCTTCGCCCATCCCAAGCAGCAGCACCGAAATCGGCAGGTCCGGTTCCAGCCGTGCCGCAACCTCGGGCAGCACGCTGTCGGGCTCGGAGTCCGGCACATGAAACGGCAGCAGCGTCGCCGCAGCCGCCCGCCCGGTCAGCAGCCGCGCGGCGATCAGTCCCGCATTGCTGCGCGGATCGTCCTGCGGCACCCACCGTTCGTCGGTTGCAAAGACATGCACCCGGCTCCAGTCGAGATCGGCAGCGCAAAGCGCATCGAAAATCGGCCCGGGCGTCGTGCCCCCCGGAACGGCAAGCGAGGCATGGTCATGCGTCAGCAAAACCGATTCGAGACTCCCCGCAAGCGTGTTCGCCAGGTCGATCGCCGCGAGTTCGCGATCCGCGTATTCTACGATATTCATGGTTTGATTCCCCGCCACATGCGACCGTCGCGCCGCAACATCTGGTCCGCGTCGACCGGGCCCACACTACCACTTTCATAGGGTTTGGGCACCTCTCCGCGCGCCTGCCATCCGGCGATGACCGGATCGGCCCAGGCCCAGGCGGCCTCGACCTCGTCGCCGCGCATGAACAGCGTCTGGTTGCCCCGGATCACATCCATGATCAGCCGTTCGTAAGCGTCCGGCGGATCGCCCCCGTCAGGGCCAAGCGCATCGGCAAAGGTCATGTCAAGCGGCACATCGACCAGCCGCATGCCGCCGGGGCCGGGTTCCTTGATCGTCACCTGCAGGGTGATTCCCTCGTTCGGCTGCAACCGGATCGACAGGACATTCGCGTGCCGGCCGGCTTCGGGTCCGAAAATCGAATGCGGCGCATCCTTGAACACCACGCTGATCACCGAAGAGCGCGCCACCAACCGCTTGCCCGTGCGCAGGTAGAACGGCGTGCCCGCCCACCGCCAGTTGCTGATATGCGTCCTCAGGGCGACATAGCTTTCGGTGCTGCTGCGCGGATTGCCCGCCGCTTCGCGATAGCCCGGATGCTCTCCGTCGAGCGCCTCGTACTGGCCACGCACGATGTGATGGGGCTCGACCGGGTCCAGCGCCCGGATCACCTTGAGTTTTTCGTCCCGCACCGCGTCCGGGTCGAATTTCGCCGGCGGTTCCATCGCGATCAGACACAAGAGCTGCATCAGATGGTTCTGCACCATGTCCCGCATCGCACCGGCCTTGTCGTAATACTCGCCACGCCCTCCGACCCCCACGGTTTCCGCGACAGTGATCTGGATGTGGTCCACATACTGGCTGTTCCAGAGCGGCTCGAACAGCATGTTGCCAAAGCGAATCGCCATCAGGTTCTGCACGGTTTCCTTGCCGAGATAATGATCGATGCGGTAAATCTGTCCTTCGTCGAAATGTTCGGCCAGGGTATCGTTCAGCGCCCGCGCGGTCGCCAGATCGTGGCCAAACGGTTTTTCGACAACGATACGCGACTGCTCGGTCGCCATCCCGTGCAGGTGAATCCGTTCAGCCAGGTCGCCGAACAGAGCCGGGGCCACCGAGAAATAAAACGCCCGCACCGCCCCTTCGCGCATCTTGCCCGCCAGATCCTCCCAGCCATCAGTGCCGCGCGCATCGACCCTCACGTAATCGGTGCGTGCAAGAAACGCCTCCAGTTGCGGGCAGTCCGCGTCGGCGGCACCGCCATATTCAACGATCGCATCGCGCACCATCGCACGATATTCATCGATGTCATGCCCGGACCGCGCCGCCCCGAAAACCCGTGCTTCCTCGGGCATTTGCCCTGCGCAGAACCGGCGATACAGAGCCGGCAGGATCTTGCGCCGCGCAAGGTCGCCCGTGCCGCCGAATATCACCAGATCGAACGGTTCCACCGGAATGACTCGTGATACCATGATCAGCCCTACCCTTGTGTTGAGGTGATTCAAGTCGAATGTTAGCGCTCACATACACCAACGCTGCGGTGTATCACAACTGTGTCAATCGCCGTATTGTCACGTTTCTCCGCCGACCTGCCTCGGCTAAACCGGTTTCATGCTTAACACAACGAAAGATGACAAATGAAAGATCTGGACGCAAAACCCGCCAATATCGGCAAGTTCCAGGATCGATTTGTCACCGCCGATGGCCAGGAGCGGGCCTCGGTGTCACTCGGCAAGCCGGAAACGCTGTGGTTCAACACCGGGACGCAATGCAACATAGAATGCGCGAATTGCTATATCCTGAGCAGTCCGACGAATGACGCCCTGGTCTACATGACCGCGAGCGAGGTCATCGGTTATCTCGACCAGATAGCAGAGCGCGCATGGCCGATCCGCGAAATCGGGTTTACCGGCGGCGAACCCTTCATGAACCCCCAGATGATCGACATGGCGCGCGCCGCGCTGTCGCGCGGTTACGAGGTACTGATCCTGACCAATGCCATGCGCCCGATGATGCGCGAACGTGTACAAAACGGGCTCGCCGCCCTGCATGCAGAGTTCGGGGCGAAACTGACATTGCGGGTCTCGCTCGACCATCACAGCCGCACCGTTCACGACAAGGAACGTGGTGCCGGCAGTTTTGACAAGACGCTGGCCGGGATGGCATGGCTGCGCGATACCGGCATTCGAACGACGGTGGCCGGACGAGCGCAGTTCGCTGAAAGCGAGACCTCGGCCCGCACCGGCTTTGCGGCGCTGTTTCAGGCGCATCGCTTTGCAATCGACGCGCAAAATCCGGCGGAGCTGGTGCTGTTCCCGGAAATGGATGAAACCATCGAGGTTCCCGAGATCACCACCGCCTGCTGGGACATTCTGGGCAAGCGGCCAGAGGATGTCATGTGCGCCTCTTCGCGCATGGTGGTCAAACGCAAGGGGGCCGAACACCCCGCCGTGCTGGCGTGTACCCTGCTGCCCTATGTGCCGGAGTTCGAACTCGGCACGACCCTTGCCGAAGCCGAACGCGACGTGCATCTGAACCATCCGCACTGCGCCAAGTTCTGCGTTCTGGGCGGGGCAAGCTGCTCTGCGTGAACACACCACGCAACTGCGGCGGAACCTGTGACACACGGCTTGGACTGACCCTTTTGCCGGTCTGAGGAAAGCCGTGTCAGACCCCACCGCAATTTCCGAAACCTTGACCGCTCAGGGCTTCGAAACGGTGACAGCAACCGAGTTCCAGCCGCAGCACATCGCACAACATTGCCGGCAGAGGGCAACAGTGATACGGATCTGAGTTCCAATGGGTGCAAGGCAACCGCGTGAAAGACCGGGGAATGGCCCTGCCGTATACTGAAATGCCACAAAATCGCCTGTGCGCACCGATCCCAAACGTCTTGAAAAGACGTTTAACGCGAATTCTCATTCGCGTTTGCAAGGCCGTTGCAACGGCCTTGCCCGTATCCTTCCTGGCGGTCACTTGTCGATATGCGCCGCACATTCCCTGATGTCCGACGTCAACCCTGAAGTCAGTGCAGCGTGAACTCTCCGACCTGGTTCTGCCATTCACCTGACGACAACATCTTGCGGTGTGTAAAGCGGACAGAGTGCAGAGGCCCGTCGATCTCGCGTTGCCAGAACTCCACGAATTTGAACAGCGCCGGATGGTCCGGTGCAAGGTCATAATCCTGCCAGATAAAGCTGTTCAGAACATGTGTGTAATCCGGCATGTGATAGAACAGTTCCGCCGTTGTCAGCCCATATCCTCGCAGCATCAGTTCGGTTTCAGTCTTTTCCATGATCCAACTCGTAAATTGCCTCGATAGGATCATGATCGGCAAAATTTGTTAACTTTCAACAAAAACAGTATGTTATCAGTATTGTGAGGTGGCTGCCAATTGATCGGACGCTGCACCATTGCACCTTATGTGCGACGTCTGATATGGTCCCTATACCAGATATAGTCGACGCACAAAAAACAGGCAACATAACGTGAACGACACGCCGGAACCACCTGAATACATGGATGAAACTCCGCAGGAGCGCCCCGTCTACGACGGGCCCAGCGTTTCCATCGAATCCGAGATGCGGACATCCTATCTGGACTATGCGATGTCGGTCATCGTCTCGCGCGCCATTCCCGATCTGCGCGACGGGCTGAAACCGGTGCACCGCCGCATCCTCTATGCGATGCACGAAACCGGCAACACGCATGACAAACCCTATCGGAAATCGGCGCGTCCGGTCGGCGATGTCATGGGTAAATATCACCCGCATGGCGACAGCGCGATCTATGATGCGCTGGTCCGCATGGCACAGGACTTTTCCATGTCGCTGCCGCTGCTGGATGGACAGGGCAACTTCGGCTCGATGGACGGCGACAATCCGGCAGCCATGCGCTATACTGAGGTGCGCATGGACAGGCCTTCGGCAGCCCTGCTCGCCGATATCGACAAGGACACAGTCGATTTCCAGGACAATTACGACGGCAAGGATCAGGAGCCGACCGTCCTGCCCGCACGGTTTCCCAACATGCTGGTCAACGGCGCCGGAGGGATTGCCGTCGGCATGGCCACGAACATCCCGCCGCACAACCTGGGTGAAGTGGTCGACGCCACGCTTGCGCTGATCGAGGATCCGGATCTGAGCAGCGAACAGCTGATCGATTACGTACCCGGCCCCGATTTCCCGACCGGCGGTATCATGCTCGGCCGCTCCGGAGCACGCAAAGCCTATCTTGAAGGGCGCGGCAGCGTCATCGTGCGCGCCAAGACCCGTGTCGAAGAAATTCGCAAGGATCGGTACGCAATCGTCGTGGACGAGATTCCCTATCAGGTGAACAAGGCCGCGATGATCGAAAAGATCGCCGAGGCGGTGCGGGAAAAACGCATCGAGGGCGTGGCCCATGTGCAGGATGAAAGCGACCGGAACGGCGTTCGCGTGGTCATCGAACTCAAACGCGATGCCACCCCCGATGTCGTGCTGAATCAGCTCTGGCGCTTCAGCCCGATGCAAACCTATTTCGGCTGCAACATGCTGGCACTGAATGGCGGGCGCCCCGAACAACTGACATTGCGGCGGTTCCTGACCTCGTTCATCGATTTCCGCGAAGACGTGGTTGCCCGGCGCACGGCCTATCTGTTGCGCAAGGCCCGCGAACGCAGCCACATCCTGTGTGGTCTCGCCGTTGCGGTCACCAATATCGACGAGGTCGTCGCAACCATCCGCGCCTCAGCCGACGCCGCCGACGCGCGCGAGAAACTGATGAAGCGCCGCTGGCCGGCGGCGTCGATCATGGAGTACATTGCGCTGATCGACGACCCCACGCACACGGCGAACGAGGATGGCACCTATAACCTGTCCGAGACCCAGGCCCGTGCGATCCTCGAACTGCGCCTGCAGCGTCTGACGCAGATCGGTGTCAAGGAAGTCACCGATGAGCTCGAGGACCTGGCCGCGAAGATCAAGGAATATCTCGAGATCCTCGGCAGCCGCGAGCGCATCATGGGCATCATCGCCGATGAACTGCGCGAGGTGCGCGAACAATTCGCCGTGCCCCGCCGGACCGAGATTGTCGAATGGTCCGGCGACATGGAAGACGAAGACCTGATCGAGCGTGAGGACATGGTCGTGACCGTCACCTCGGGCGGCTACATCAAACGGACCCCGCTGGCCGATTTCCGCAGCCAGCGTCGCGGTGGCAAGGGGCTGTCGGGCATGCAGACCAAGGAAGAGGACGTGGTCACCACCCTCTTCGTGGCCAACACCCATACCCAGCTCCTGTTCTTCACCACCGAAGGCATGGTCTACAAGCTCAAGACCTGGCGGCTGCCCCTCGGCGGGCGAACCTCCAAGGGCAAGGCCATCGTCAATATCCTGCCGATGCCCACCGGTGTCTCGGTGGCCGCGATCATGCCGATCGACCGCGACGAGGATCACTGGGACGAGTTGCAGGTGATCTTCGCCACCTCGGGCGGCGACGTGCGCCGCAACCGGCTGTCCGATTTCACCAATGTGCGGCGCAACGGCAAGATCGCCATGAAGCTGCCCGAGGACGGATCGGTGCAACTGGTCGATGCGCGCATCTGCTCGGAAGACGATGACGTGATGCTGGTCACGAATTCGGGCCGCGCCATTCGCTTCCGCACCACCGATGTGCGCGTGTTCAACTCGCGCGAATCGACCGGCGTGCGGGGCATCCGGCTCAATGGGGATGCCCGCGTGGTGTCGATGTCGGTCATCCGCCATTTCGAGGCCGATCCGGACGAGCGCGCGGCCTATCTCAAGATGCGCCGCCTGATGGCCGGGGTGATCGAGGATGCCGAGAGCGACGACAGCGAAGGCAATGCAGACACCCCGCTGCCACAGGAACGCTATGCGGAAATGTCGGCGATCGAGAACCTGATCCTGACCATCACCACCGGCGGGCTGGGCAAGCTCAGCTCCAGCCACGATTACCCGGTGCGCGGTCGCGGTGGACAGGGTGTAACCGCCTGGGAGAAATCCATGCGGGGCGGCAACCTCGTGGCGTCCTTCCCCGTGGAACTGGATGACCAGATCATGCTGGCAACCTCCAAAGGCCAGTCGATCCGCGTGCCTGTCGAGGGGATTTCGTTCCGCTCACGCTCGGCGGGGGGCGTCAAGGTGTTCAACACCTCGAACGGAGAAGAGGTCGTGAGCGTGGCATGGATTGCAGAACAGGGCGATCCGGAAGATGAGGATGCTGGCGACGAGTAGTAATCAGGCCGCCACGCCAACCGACTTGATGGCCCGCCCCCAGAAGCGGGTCATCAGGAACATCGCCGTACACGCGAGACCGACCACCAGACCAAGCCAGATGCCGACGCCACCCATGCCGAGGATGAAACCGAGGTAGTAGGACGTGGGAACACCGATGAGCCAGTAGGACATCGCCGCCATCAGCATCGGCACCTTGGTGTCCTGTACCCCGCGCAACAGACCGAGCGCCATGGCCTGCGCCCCGTCGGCAAGCTGGAACAGCGCGGCCACAGCGAGCAGCGTCACCCCGATCTCGAGTATCTCGGACCGATACGGGTTGTCGGCTTCCATGAACATCGAGAGCAACGGAACCGGTGCGCGTAAAAAGACGATCATGGTCACGACGGCAAAGGCAAGCGACAATCCGATCACCGCAATGGCCCCCCGCGTCATGTGCTCCCGATCCTGCCGACCATAGGCATTGCCTGCCCGGATCGTCGCGGCATTGCACAGGCCCAGATGCACCATGAAGGTGGCAGAGGCGACGGTGACGACAATTCCGTGTGCCGCCAGCGACAATTTGCCCAGCCAGCCCATCATCAGCGCCGACGCCGCAAACAGCCCGACCTCGCTGACCATGGTCAATCCGATCGGCACCCCGAGACGGAAAACCCGGCCCATCATTTCCCAGTCCGGACGCCAGAGCCGCAGGAAGATCCGGTGATCGGGCAAGCGCCACGCGGCATAGGCGACAATGGCAATCAGCGACACCATCTGTGTCACCAGCGAAGCCAGCGCAGCCCCCATCAACCCCAGTTCCGGCGCGCCCCAATTGCCGAAAATCAGCATGTAGTCGAAAATCCCGTTGGTCACCGCCGCCCCGACCGTGACCCAGAGCACGACCTGTGTCCGCTCAAGCGCCGCGAGGTAGGATTTCAACACCATCACCAGCAGGGCCGGGATAATGCCCCAGCAGGCCACGCGCAGATATTCCGATGCCAGCTGCGCCACTTGGGGCTCCTGCCCCAGCAATTGCAGGATCGGGCGAGACCAGATCATCAGAGGCATGACCGCAATGGCGTAGGCAACCGACAGCCACAGGCCCATGCGGGTGGTGCGGCGCACGCTGATCTCGTCGTCCGATGCCGCGGCGGCGGCGACCATCGGCATCACCGCCATGGCGAATCCGGACCCAAGGATGAAGAGCACGAAGAAATAGGTCGATGCCAGCGTGACCGCCGCAAGCTCATCGACGCCGTACCACCCCAGCATCACCGTATCGACCAGACCGATCGAGAACTGCGCAAGGTGCCCTCCGACAAGCGGAAGGCCCAGTACGAGAATGGCCCTGACGTGGCCGGGATATGACATTGCGGGACTCATGAGATCCCTGCATTAGGGCAGATCGCGCCCCGTCGGCAAGAGCATGTTTCGCGATGCCGTCACATATGGATCACGCGGCCCCAGGCATCCAGAACCGACTCGTGCATCATCTCGCTCAGGGTCGGATGCGGGAAGACCGTGTTCATCAGGTCCTGTTCGGTGGTTTCAAGCTGACGCCCGACCAGATACCCCTGAATGAGTTCGGTGACCTCTGCGCCGACCATATGCGCACCCAGCAACTCGCCGGTTTCGGCGTCGAACACCGTCTTGATCATCCCCTCGGGCTCGCCAAGGGCAATGGCCTTGCCGTTGCCGATAAACGGGAAACGTCCGACCTTGATGTCATGTCCCAATTCCCTGGCGCGCGCTTCACTCAGCCCGACAGACGCGACCTGTGGCTGGCAATAGGTGCAACCGGCAATGCTGTCGGGACGGACCGGGTGCGGTTTTTCGCCCGCGATCAGCTCTGCCACCATGACACCTTCATGGCTGGCCTTGTGCGCCAGCCACGGCGCCCCTGCGATATCGCCGATCGCATAGAGGCCATCGACGCCGGTGCGGCAGAATTCGTCCACGACCACATGGGTTCGGTCGACCTTGACGCCCAAAGCGTCGAGACCGAGATTTTCCACGTTCCCGACAATCCCGACCGCCGAAATGACCGTGTCGAACTCCAGCGTCTCGGTCGTGTCCCCGGTTTCGATATGCGCCGTGACCTTGCCCTGCCCCCGGTCGAGTTTCTTTACACTCGCTTTCTCCATGATGGTCATGCCCTGCTTGACGAACTGCTTTTTGGCAAAGGCACTGATCTCGGCATCTTCGACCGGCAGAATACGGTCCATCACTTCGACAACCGTCGTGTCGGCTCCGAGCGTATTGTAAAAGCTGGCAAACTCGATCCCGATGGCGCCCGATCCGATCACCAGCAGTTTTTTCGGCATCCGCGGCGGCTGCAACGCGTGTTTGTAGGTCCAGACCAGATCGCCATCCGCTTCCAGCCCCGGCAATTCGCGGGCGCGCGCGCCGGTGGCCAGAACGATATGGTCCGCGGCAAGTTCCTGCTGCCCCTTGTCGGTCTCGACGCTGATCCGCCCCTTGCCGGTCAGGGTCGCCGCCCCCATCACGGTGGTGACCTTGTTCTTCTTGAGCAGGTGGCTGACCCCCGCGGACAATTGCCCCGCGACCTTGCGGCTGCGTTTGACAACCGCGTCCAGATCGTAACCGATCTTGTCCGCCTTCAGGCCGAACTCCCCGGCCCGCTCCATCAGGTGAAGCACTTCGGCGCTGCGCAGCATGGCCTTGGTCGGGATACAGCCCCAGTTCAGGCAGATACCGCCCATGTGTTCGCGTTCGACGATCGCAACGCTCAGACCCAGCTGCGCGCCTCGAATGGCGGCGACATATCCGCCGGGACCTGCCCCGACAACAATCATATCAAAGGTTTTGGCGGCCATGATTACCCTGTTCCCAAAAGGAGTTGCACCTGCAAACCCGAGCCTAGCAACAGCCTTCTGCCTTTGCAAAGATATCGACGCCTCGCCCCGAGATTGCGCTGGTCAGCGTCAGATCGCGTGATAGTCTGAACCGGAACAATCCGGAGTGACGTCATGGGCAAGACCGTGAAAGACCTGTTTCTGGCATTGCTGAATGCCACGCTGATCCTCGTTGCGCTCTGCCTCGTGCTGGCTCTGATGGTCTTCAACAGGGCCAACTCGCTCGCCGAGAGCTTTGCCGAGAACCTTCAGATCGTGACACCGCTTCAGGAGAGCGTGCGGAATACGGGCGCCGAGGTCGCGGCGCTGCGCTCGGACCTCACCGGGCTGAAGGAGCAGTCGGGGGATGTCTCATCCGCCACCATGACGCGTGTCGAGGAGCGCATCGAAACGATGGAGGCGCGCCTGGACGAGATGATGGCCACTCTGACCGAACTGCGCGGCACCCCGCAACGGCTGCTGGATCAGGCCATCGAAAAGGCCGGGGATCAGGCGGTTCTGACCGCAGGGCGTATCCGGGGCTGCGTTCCACCGGACGGCGCAACGACCCCTTCGGGATAAGGCCGCCGGCCCTTATCCCGCTTGCTGCAACTCGCGCACGGTCGTGCCGTAGCCACCCGCAACCACATAGGCGGTTTCCGGTTCGCTCGACGGTCGCGACAGCGCATCGTTGCGATACGGGAAACGCCCGAACTTGCGGATCACCTCGCGATGCGCCCGCGCATGCAGCAGGTTCGATGCGCCGTATTCAGGCATCCGCTCGCACATCAGGCGCACACAGCGCTCCTGGTCGCACAGGTTCTCCGAATGCATCATCGGCAGATAGAAAAACTGCCGCGCCGGTTCATCGATCCGCATATCCCACCGCTTGTCGACACAGGCCTTGGCCACGGCAAGCGCGGCACCGTCGGTCGCAAAGGCGTTGCCACTGCCGCGGAACATGTTGCGGGGGAATTGATCGGTCAGGATGATATAGGCAAGCGCACCGCTGGGATATGTCATCCAGAGCGAAAACCGCCCATCGCGCGCACCTTCCCAGGATGTCTCGAACCTGCGCGTTATCTCGGCGTCCAGGTCCTTGTCCTGGGCGTACCATCCGGCTTCACCAACTTCGTCCAACCAAAAACTCAGTACTTCTTCGGGGCCAACCATGGTCCACTCCCTACGTTCTCGACATTCCCTCCCAAGCCACAGCAATAGTGAAACCGATTTACAAAATTTTTACAGTAACATTTTGCTACACTCGGGGCATTATCGACCTGCATGTGGCGTTTCCGTCACCTGCTCGTCTTCAAGATCAGCTTCGATAGCCAGTTCCTGCGCATATTCAACGGCCACGTATGTCGCGGACGGATACATCGGCGCAATGCTGCCGGTTTCCTCGATCGGAACCGCCGGACGGCGGGTGCTGCGATAGGCGGCATAGGCCGCAAGCGCAAAGAGCAACCCGGCCATGAACATGAAAAAGCCCGGCGGTCCGAACACGCCGTCATCCATCAGCCAGCCGATGATCAGAGGCCCGGCAATCGCACCCAGACCGTTGATAAAGACCAGCCCCCCCGAGGCGGCCGCCATGTCTTCGTGTTCGAGATAATCGTTGGTATGCGCAAGCAGCAGCGAATAGAGCGGATTGCTCAGACCGCCGATCAGGAAGGCCCCGAGCAGAAGCAGGGTGAAATCCGACCCGAACAGCATCCCGATGCAGGCCCCGATCCCGGCGCAGCCCGACACCGCGAGGATCAGCAACCGCCGATCCATGCGATCCGAGATCCAGCCCAGCGGATATTGCAGCAGCATCGCGCCGATATAGAAGGTTGCCACAAAGGTTGAAATCTGCGCCACGCTCAGTCCGGCACGGGCACCGTACACCGCGCTCATGCCGAATTGAGAGGCAAAGACGCCGCCCAGCAGGAACATGCCGACACAGCCCAGCGGCGAGATCTTCAGCAATTGGCGCAGGGTCATGGGTTTGGTCGTGTCGAACGCCGGTGTCGGACTGATCGAAAGGAGGATCGGCGCAAACGACACCGAGATCAGGACCGAGGCGATGACAAAGGTCACGAACCCTGCCGGGTCGCCGACCAGCATCAGCGCCTGCGCCGTGACGATGCCGACCATCTGAACGATCATGTAGAGCGACAGCGCCTGCCCGCGAGTCTCGTTCGTCGCCGAATTGTTCAGCCAGCTTTCGGCCGTCACATACACGCCCGAAAAACAGAAGCCGATGATGACCCGCCCCAGGGCCCAGGCAAAGGGATTGGTAAAGGTCGGATAGAGGATCATCACCGCCGAGATGAACGAGGCCAGCGCCGCGAACACGCGCACATGCCCCACCCGCCGGATCATGTCGGGCGCCAGCCGCGAGCCGCCGAGAAAGCCGACGAAATACGAGGACATGACGATCGACATCTGCAATGTCGAAAAGCCCTCGATCTCGCCACGCACGCCGAGCAACGTGCCCTGAAGCCCGTTTCCGACCATCAGCAGCATCATGCCCAACAGCAACGCCCAAGCGCTCGACAGGACCTGTAACATCTCGCGCCTCCGATCGTTGGCGTTGTGGCATTGGTGCCGTGTATCGCGGCTCAGACCGGACGCGTCCCCCTTGGCAGCGACATCCTGTGAGTCGCAAGAGGCAAAATCAGCCTTTTTGCGGGATCAGCAGCGACGCATCGCCGTAAGAGAAGAACCGATACCCTTCACTTACCGCATGATTGTAAATCCGCCCGATACGGTCCTGCCCCATCAAAGCGGAGACCAGCATCAGCAGGGTCGATCTGGGCAGGTGGAAATTCGTCATCAACGCATCGGTGACGCGGAAGTCGAACCCCGGATAGATGAAAATGTCCGTATCGCCTTCCCAGGCAACGATCTCGCCGCCCCGCGCCGCCGTCTCGATCAGGCGAAGCGCGGTTGTGCCAACCGGGATGATCCGACCGCCCGCCGCGCGGGTGGCGGCAATCTCGGCGGCGGCGGCGGCGCTGACACGGCCCCATTCCGCGTGCATCTTGTGGGTTGTGACGTCATCGACCTTGACCGGCAGAAAGGTCCCCGCCCCCACATGCAGCGTGACACGGGTAAATTCGATCCCCTTGTCGCACAGGTCCGCCAGCAGCGCGTCGTCGAAATGCAGCGATGCGGTCGGCGCGGCGACGGCCCCGGAGTGACGCGCGAACACCGTCTGATAATCGGTCTTGTCGCGCTCGTCCGCGGCACGTCTGGCCGCGATATAGGGCGGCAGGGGCATGGCGCCCGCCCGGGCCAGCGCGGTGTCGAAATCGTCGCCCCTCAGATTGAAGCGCAGCACGCCCTGCCCGTCTTCCACATGGTCAAGCTCGGCAGACAGGTCAGAGGAAAAGGTAACGGTTTCGCCCGGTCGCAGCTTTTTCAGCGGCTTGATCAACGCCGACCAGTTGCCATCCGCGCGCGGCTCCAGCAGTGTGACCTCGATCCGCGCGCTGGTGCGTCCCTGGGCGCTCTGGCGTTCACGGGTGCCGCTGAGCCGGGCGGGAATCACCTTGGTATCGTTCAGCACCATTCGGTCGCCGGGACGCAACCAGCCGGGCAGCGCGCTGACCTTCGTATCGGTGATGTCATCGCCCTGCGCCACCAGCACCCGCGCAGCGCTGCGCGGAACCGCGGG
>NZ_JBGFGP010000177.1:0-105813 GCF_041224545.1 Sedimentitalea sp. XS_ASV28
CGCCACTGCAAGCGCGCCGAGCGCTTGAGCAATTTGAGGGCTCCGCGCCCGGCGCGCTTGCCCAAACCGAAACCCATGATTATCAAGATCAAACCCGCAGACTCTCGTTATGAACGAGGGACCGAAGGGGGGCAGGTCACGGACAAGAGACCTGCAGCGCATGTCCTATCAAGAAAGCCTGCACCGACGCGCCATTTCGAACCGTCACGCGCCACATGGATGAAGAGGCGCGCCAAACCGTGCGTGAGTTGCGCGATACCGCCGCCTATGACGAGAGCCGACGCCGACGAAAGAAAGTCGAGATGTTGTTCGCCCATCTGAAACGACATCTCGGCTTCAAACGCCTCCGGCTCCGAGGCCTCAAGGGAGCCAACGAAGAATTCCTCCTCGCCGCCACAGCCCAGAACCTAAAACGTCTGGCCAAAATGGTTCCCTGTTAGGGATCGGCATCGCCCTCAATAACAACCGCCAAAAACACTGTCTTTGACCGCGATTACAGCGGGTTGGAAAGGCGCGCTTCGACCAAACACAAGATGTAGTAGGTCGAGTTTTTCACCTAAATCGAACGTTTCTGGCGATATCTTCTTCGCTATTGCCGACATTGGCGCAAGCGCAGCGAAAGCTCGGTCTGTCCGCATAGTTGCTACTCGGTCGGCGGTGTGCCGCACAATGCCGCCGGTGAGAAGAGACAGGGCCGATGCCACTCGGCTCTGGGCATCACTCGAACTTCGGCGCGCGTCCCTGCATTTGTGCTGCGACCACTTCCATCTGGTCGGGCTTGCCGATCAGAGCTGCAGATTCTCGGCTCTCCTGCAGCAGGACCTCGGCCCGTTCCTGCGTCTCGGCGGTCTCGATCAGCCGCTTGGCCGCGCGGATCGCCGACGGGCTCTTGCCCGCGATCGTCCGCGCCAGGTCAAGCGCCGTTGCCTGTGGATCGTCGGCCAGTTGCGTCACAAGCCCCCAGCGTTCGCCCTGCTCTGCCGAAACCGGCTCGGCGGTATAGGTCATCAGGCGCAGCACGTCCGAGCGCACCAGCGGCGGCAATGTCACCATGCCGCCAAGATCGGGCACCAGCCCCCATTTCATTTCCATCAGCGACAGCCTGGCATCCGGCGACGCGATCCGGATATCGGCCCCGAGCGCAAGTTGCAGACCGCCCCCGTAGACCGCGCCGTGCAACGCCGCGATCACCGGGACGGGCACCCGGCGCCAGACCAGCGACATTTCCTGCAACAGGTTGGTGTCACCGTGGCTGCGCCCCATCAGCCATTCGACCGGGTCGATCTGGCCCATACTGGCAAAGCTGGCGAGATCCAGCCCCGCGCAAAAGCTCTTGCCTTCACCGGACAATACCACCGCCCGCGCATCGGACGCGGCAACCTGCTGGCCCGCGTCGACAATTGCACGAAACATCTCGTCATCCAGTGCATTCATCTTGTCCCCCCGGGTCAGTGTCACCCGGGCAATGTGGTCCTGATAGTCGACGGAAACGCGTGTCATGAAATCTCTCCGGTTGTCTGCGCCTCACCTCACCGCAAACCGACGCCCGGATCCAGATGAACGTGGCGGCACGCGACAGCCCTGCATTTACAAGCCCGGCGGTCGCGGTCATGGTCGCACCGGTTCACAAAGGCATCGACAGTGGCACAAGAGACGCCCCCTCCGCAGAAACCACCGCGTCATGCGATTGCCCGCGTGGCGTGGAACACGCTGGGTGCTGTGGCGCTGCTGCTCGGTCTGATCGGGGTGGTTCTTCCGGTGTTGCCGACCACGCCGTTCGTGCTGGTTGCCGCCTTCGCCTTTTCCAAGGGATCGCCGCGCATGCGCCGCTGGCTGACCGATCACGCGATTTTCGGTCCGCTGATCGCGGATTGGGAAGCGCATGGTGCCATCGCGCGGCCGATCAAGCGGCTGGCCTGCGGCATCATGGGCGGTGTGTTCCTGATCAGTGTCATTGCCGGCGTGCCGGTCAAGGTTCTGGTCATTCAGGCCATTTGCCTGGGCGGCGCGGCGGCCTATGTGCTCACCCGGCCGGACGGGCCGCGATAGGTCACGCTTGCGATGAATCATCGGCTGGGGTTATCTGCGCCCATGACAGAGCCCCGCTATACCCCGCTTGCCCGTTCCCTGCCCGCGACCGTGCCCTTTGTCGGGCCGGAAACCCAGGAACGTCAACGCGGGAAGACCTTTGCCGCCCGTCTCGGGGCGAATGAAAACGTGTTCGGCCCCTCGCCCCGCGCGGTTGCCGCGATGCAGGACGCCATGTGCGGTATCTGGATGTATGGCGATCCCGAGAATCACGACCTGCGCCACGCCCTCGCAGCGCATCATGGCGTCACGCCGGACCATATCGTTGTCGGCGAAGGTATCGACGGGTTGCTGGGCTATCTCGTGCGGCTTTTCATCGGCCGCGGCGACCCGGTTGTGACGTCCGACGGAGCCTATCCCACCTTCAACTATCATGTGGCCGGATATGGCGGGACATTGCACAAGGTCCCCTATTCCGGCGATCACGAGGATCCGGCGCGGCTGTTTGCCAGAGCCGCCGAGGTGGATGCAAAGCTGGTCTACCTCGCCAATCCCGACAACCCGATGGGGACGTGGCATCGCGGGACAGACCTGTTGGCGGCGATGGAAGCGCTGCCCGACGGGTGTCTGCTGGTGCTGGACGAAGCCTATGTCGAATGCGCCCCGGCCGGAACCGCCATCGAGGTCGACCCGGACGACCCCCGGCTGATCCGCATGCGCACCTTTTCCAAGGCCTATGGCATGGCGGGCGCACGGGTCGGCTATGGGCTGGGCGCGCCGGGGCTGATCTCGGCCTTCAACAAGGTGCGGAACCATTTCGGGATGAACCGGGCCGCGCAGGCGGGTGCAATTGCCGCGCTGCAAGACACCGGATGGCTTGATCGCGTGCTGGCGGAGATTGCCGCCGGGCGCGAGCGCATTGCCGGGATCGCGCAGACACATGGGCTGGTGCCGCTTGAGTCCGCGACGAATTTCGTTGCCATCGATTGCGGTTCTGACGGCGTATATGCCAAGGCCGTGCTGGACAATCTGATTGCCCAGGGCATTTTCGTGCGCATGCCCTTTTCGGTGCCGCAAAACCGCTGCATCCGGATAAGCTGTGGCACCTCTGCCGATCTTGACGCCTTTGAAGCGGCACTGCCCAAGGCGCTGGCGGCGGCGCGCGGCTGATCCTGCCACGATGACGGGCCGTTGACCGCCGGCCTGTGCTAACGCCCCGCGATGACCGCGGCCGCCGCCTGGACGCCTCCGGTTCCGTGCGCGATGCCGAGTGCGCGCATACCGGTTTCAATCCCGCCCAGCAGGCCCAGGATCATCTGACCATTCACATGCCCCATATGACCCAGCCGGAAAAACCTGTGCCGCGCGGGATCGTCCGGCGCCGCCATGCCCAGCCCGATCCCGAGGGTCAGCCCGAGATGATCGGCCAACCACGCGCGCAGCGCGGTGCCCTGCCCGGTTTCGAGCCGGAGCGCGGTCACCGCATGGCTGCGATGCGCAGGATCGGCGATGTTCATCCGCAAGGGGCCATTGTGCTCGCCCCACGTCTCGCAGGCCGCCCAGATCGCATTGGCCAGACGCGCATGGCGCGCCCAGACATGTTCGAGCCCCTCTTCGTTGATCATGTCAAGCGCGGCGCGCAGCCCGTAAAGATGATGCGTTGGCGCGGTGCCGCCGAAATACTGATAGAATTCCTGCGGGTTCGCCCGCGGCACCCAATCCCAATAACGGCTGACACAGGACAGTTCCGCCCGACGGGCGGCGGCCTTGTCATTGAAGAACACGAAACCCAGCCCCGGCGGCACCATCAGCCCCTTCTGGCTGGCGGTCACCATCACATCCACACCCCAGTCATCCATTTCGAACCGGTCACATCCCAGCGATGCGATACAATCCGCCATCAGAAGCGCCGGATG
Source organism: Sedimentitalea sp. XS_ASV28 (assembly GCF_041224545.1). NCBI lineage: Bacteria > Pseudomonadati > Pseudomonadota > Alphaproteobacteria > Rhodobacterales > Paracoccaceae > Sedimentitalea > Sedimentitalea sp. XS_ASV28. Next base: position 3,945 of record NZ_JBGFGP010000177.1, read on the forward strand.
CCCGAGATCGTCCAGAACCGCGCGCAGGGCGTCGATGTCATTGCGCACCGAACTGGAGGTATCGACATGCACCGCCAGAACGGCCTTGATCTCGTGCCCGCGATCCGCGCGCAGCGTTTCGGCGATCCGCTCCATGTCCATCGGGCTGGACTTTCCGAATTCGATGAGCGCGACCTCGGCCCCGAGCCCCGCGGCAACGTCAGCCCATCCATGCCCGAAACGCCCGGTGGCCGGCACCAGCACCTTGTCCCCCGGCGCGAGCACGTTCGACAGTGCCGCTTCCCAAGCCCCGTGACCATTGCAGATATAGATCGCAACATGGTGCCGCGTGCGCGCGACACGTCGCAGATCGGGAATGAGACTGTCGGTCAGGCTGTGCAACGGCCCCTCGTAGATGTTGGGCGACGGCCTGTGCATGGCCTGCAACACCCGGCCCGGAATCACCGAAGGCCCCGGAATTGCGAGATATTCGCGCCCTTGCGCAACTGACAACGAGTCGGCCATGTCATCCCTTTCACAGATTTCACACAGCCTACATCCGGCGCGGGCGAGGTCAATCTGGCGGATCACGCGGGTTGCGTCGAATTTCTCAGATGATTAAATGGCCAAAACCCGGGCGGCGGAACCAATCCGCTCCACACCCCAACAGGATCAATACCTTATGAGCACACCTCCCAAATCCTCGGCCGAACTGCTGAGGTGGTTGTGGCGTGGCTATCTGCATCAGCACACCGGCACCATGGCCTTCGCGATGCTGTTCATGCTCATCGAAGGCAGCATGATCGGCGCGATCAGCTACATGATGCAACCGATGTTCGACGAGATATTCGTCGCCGGGAACAGCGGCGCGTTGGGCTGGGTCAGTGTCACGTTCCTGGTTATTTTCACCGTTCGTGGCCTTGCCGGCGTCACCCAGAAGCTGCTTCTGGCCCATGTGTCGCAGATCAGCGGGGCGCATCTGAGGATCGACCTTCTGAGACGGCTGATCAATCAGGACACGTCGTTTCACCAGACCCATCCGCCGGGGTTCCTGATCCAGCGGGTGCAGGGCGATGTGAATTCGATCGACATCGTGTGGCGCGGGATCATAACCGGCGCGGGCAAGGACCTGGTCTCGCTGATCGTTCTGCTGGGCGTCGCGGTGAATATCGACTGGGCCTGGACCGCCATCATGCTGGTCGGCGTGCCGCTGATGTTCCTGCCCATCGGCGTGGCGCAACGCTATGTGCGCAAGAAGGCCGCCATCGCGCGTGACCTCGGGGCGATCCTGTCGACACGGCTTGACGAGGTGTTTCACGGTATCGTTCCGATCAAGCTGAACAGCCTGGAAAACTATCAGGTCAAACGCTATGCCGATTACACCGATACCTTCCGTCGCGCACAGCTGCGTGCGACCTTCGGCACGTCTTCGATCACCGCGATGATCGACATGATGGCCGGTATCGGCTTCATGGGCGTTCTTCTGTATGGCGGTTCGGAGATCATCGCCGGCGACAAGACGGTCGGCCAGTTCATGAGCTTCTTTACCGCCATCGGGCTGGCCTTTGACCCGATGCGCCGGCTCGCCAGCCTGAGCGGCGCCTGGCAATCTGCCGCGGCGTCGATCGAGCGGCTCAAGGAACTGATGGACGCGCCGATCCTGCTGACGTCGCCCGACTCTCCCGTTGCCCCCCCAAAGGGGCTTCCCAACGTGGAACTCGAAAACGTATCGCTCAGCTATGGCGATGCCAAGGTGCTGCGCGACCTGTCGCTGAGCGCCGAAGCGGGCAAGACCACTGCGCTGGTCGGGGCCTCCGGGGCGGGCAAATCCACGATCTTCAATCTGCTGACCCGGCTCGTCGACCCGCAGGAAGGATCCGTCAAGCTCGGCGGGATCGACGTTCGCTCGATGGAATTGCCGAAATTGCGCGGCCTGTTTTCCGTCGTCAGCCAGGACGCCCTGCTGTTTGACGAAACCCTGCGCGACAATATCCTTCTGGGCCGCACAGATGTCAGCGACGAGGATCTGCAACCGGTGCTGGACGCCGCCCATGTTTCGGATTTCATCGGCAAGCTGCCGGACGGGTTGAACACCCGCGTCGGCCCGCGCGGCTCTGCTCTGTCCGGGGGTCAGCGACAACGGGTGGTGATCGCCCGTGCATTGCTGCGCAACACGCCGATCCTGCTGCTCGACGAAGCGACGAGCGCCCTTGACGCACAGTCCGAAAAGGTGGTTCAGTCCGCCCTTGATCGACTGGCAGGGGGGCGCACGTCGCTGGTCATCGCGCACCGCCTTTCGACGATCATCAATGCCGACAAGATCATCGTGATGGACCGGGGCCAGGTTGTCGATTCGGGCACCCATGCCGAGTTGCTGGAGCGTGGCGGCATCTATGCCGACCTCTATCATCTGCAATTCCAGGGCGGAAAGACCGTGATCGACCCGCAGGGGGCCGCCGCGCTCGCGGCGCATGCGCCGCATCTGTCCAGGCCGCGCGCGTCCTGGTTCCGCCGGATCGGACAAAAGCTCCTCGGATGATGGCAACCGCGCTTGTGCCGGCTCAGCGCCGGTATGACGCGGCGAGTCTCTCGGGATCGGCCCCTGCAAAATAGCGCGCGAGGGTCCAGAGGTTTCTGGCACCACGGCGCAGCCAGCCCGCCTCGCGATAGCGTTCCGCGCTGGTGAAGGCGCGTACCGGCAGCGCAATCAGGGGGCGGGGCAAGGCCCGGACCAGCGCCACATCCTCCATCAGCGGCTGATCGGGATAGCCCCCCGCCCTGTCATGCACAGCGCGCTGCATCAGCAGCCCCTGATCGCCATAGGGCAATCCGAAGAGTCGCGAGCGCAGGTTGGCCCATCCGGCGACCCATGCCGGCATCACACCACGTTCGCAAAAGGCCAGACGGAAATAGGCGCTCTGCCCCTGCCCGGCGGCCAGATGCGCGTCCACCACGGCGGCCCATCCCGGTTCAAGCCGCGTATCCGCATGCAGCACCAGCAGCCATCGCCCCCTCGCCTTTTCGATCCCGCGACGCAGCTGCCCCCCGCGCGAGGCGGGACCGCGGATCAGCACGGCACCAGCCTCGTCGGCGATACGACAGGTGGCGTCGGTGCTGCCGCCGTCCGACACGATCAATTCACGGATGAGCCCCGCCGAGAGCCCCTCCATCAACGCGGCGAGACAGCCCGGCAGATGCGCCTGCGCGTTCAGGGTCGGAATGACAATCGAGATTTCGGCCGGCATCGGGGCTTCCCTGTTGTTTCCGGCAGGCATACCTATATGTCGGGGCAAGTCAAACCAGGAGGCCGCCATGTCCGCCCGACGCATTCTCAAGCTCGCCGGTCGAGATACCGAAACGTTCCTTCAGGGATTGATCACCAATGATATCGCGGGCCTTGACGAGGGGCTGATCTACGCTGCCCTGCTCACCCCGCAGGGCAAGTTCATCGCCGACTTCTTCCTGCTTCGCCAGGATGATGGCGTGCTGCTCGACGTGGCGGAACCTCTTGCAGACGACCTGAAGAAGCGGCTGACGATGTACAAGCTGCGTGCGGATGTCACGATCACCAAAAGCGATCTTTACCTGCAGCGCGGGACCGGTCCGCAGCCCGAGGATGCCCATGCCGATCCGCGTCACCCCGCGCTTGGCTGGCGTCGCTACTCGGCCGATGCCCCGCTGGATGACGGCACCGATTGGGATGCCATCCGCGTGGCCCATTGCATACCGGAAACCGGCATCGAACTGACTCCGGACACGTTCATACTCGAAATGGGGTTCGACCTGTTGAATGGCGTCGATTTCCGCAAGGGGTGCTATGTCGGGCAAGAGGTTACCGCGCGCATGCGGCACAAGACCGAACTGCGCAAGGGCTTGCGCCGGGTGCGTATCAAGGGCAGCGCGCCCGTCGGCACACCGATCACCGCCGGGGACAAGGTCGCCGGAACGCTGTTTACGCAATCGGGTGAACACGCGCTGGCGTATCTGCGATTTGACCGGGCCACCGACGATATGAAAGCGGCAGACGCGACCCTGAGTCCGGCATGAGTGGCAGTATGACCAATCTCTCCAGCCATCCGCCCACGGGTTCGCAGCCTTGATCGAGCTTTATTCCGCCATCTGGCACGTCAGCGGGCGACGGCAACTGATCCTGATCGTGCTGTCACTGGGCGTTGCCGCATTGTCCGCCGTGCCTCTGAGCTATCAGAAGGATATCATAAACGCCCTGTCCAACGCCGAGATCGACAGCGCCGCACTGTTCTGGATGTGTGCGCAGATGATGGGCGTGATCCTGCTGAGCCTCTCGCTCAAATGGGTTGTCTCGTTCAGATCGGGCACGCTGGGCGAGGACATCATCCGCATTCTGCGCAAACGTCTCTACAACGAGGCCACCGCACCGGATCATTCGGGCAACCGGACGATCCCCAAAGGGACGCTGACCACCACGATCTCTGCCGAGGCCGAGGAGCTGGGCAAGTTCACCGGCGGAGCATTTTCCGATCCGGTCGTACAGCTTGGGACCCTGATCGCGGTCGTCGGCTATATCGCATCGTCGCAACCCGGTCTCGGGATCATCGCGCTTGCGATGATCACGCCCCAGGTCATCATCATCCTGTCGACCCAGCGCAAGGTAAACGAACTGGTCGCACGGCGGGTGCGCATCCTGCGCGACACCACGAACCGCATCGTCAGCGAGGAACAAGGCAGCGACGCGTCAAGGATCGAGGATGAGTTCGACGAGATTTTTGAAACCCGGCGTCGCATGTTCCTGTGGAAGCTGTCCGCCAAATTCGCGATCAGCACGCTCAATGCCGCGGCCACGGTGGCGGTGCTGATCGTCGGGGGCTGGCTGGTTCTGCAGGGGCGCACCGATGTCGGCACCGTCGTCGCGGCAACCATGGGGCTGAGCCGTTTGCAGGCGCCGACATCGTTCCTGATCGCTTTCTATCGGCAGGTCAGCGCCGCACGGGTCAAGTTCGAGCTCGTGCGCGAGTTGCTCGTCGAGCCGGACGACAACCCGGCCAGGGCCGCCTGACCCGGCTCAGGCGCGTTCGGTGTATTCCATGGTCTCGGTATTCACCACGACCAGCTCATCCTGACCGACGAATGGTGGCACCATGATCTTGATCCCGTTGTCGAGGATCGCCGGCTTGAAAGAGTTCGCCGCCGTCTGGCCTTTGACCACGGGCTCGGTCTCGGCGATCTTGCAGGTCACTTTTTGCGGCAGCGACGCGCTCAGGGCTTCGGCCTCGTGGAACTCGACCACAACGGTCATTCCGTCCTGGAGGAACGGGCGGCGATCGCCCAGGATCTCGGCCGGAAGCTCGACCTGCTCATAGGTGGTCGTATCCATGAACACCAGCATCCCGTCATTCTCGTAAAGGAACTGCTGGTCCTTCTGCTCCAGACGCACACGTTCGACCTTGTCGGCGCTGCGAAACCGCTCGTTCAGTTTGCTGCCATTGCGCAGGTTGCGCAACTCGACCTGCGCAAACGCCCCGCCCTTGCCCGGTTTGACGTGGTCTACTTTGACAGCGGTCCAAAGCCCGTCATTATGTTCGAGAACGTTGCCGGGACGGATTTCGTTGCCGTTGATTTTGGGCATGGTTTTACCTTCGCATGTGCTTGATCGAAAAGCTCAGGCACCTATATATGGCGGGATCGAGACTGGCAATACAACGATATCTCGTGCTGCACTTGCAGAAAGCCATGCACTCAGGGAATACGAGCCATGCAAGTTCGGGGTATCCGAATCAGTTTTGATCGGTCATAAGGGACGTCGCGCCGAAAAATTACAAGAGCAAGAATAACAAAGGAAACGAGATGAAAGATTTCGTTGACGGCACTGCCTTTAACAATGAACAAGGCAATCGTGCACGTAAACTCTTTGCGGCCGTGGTACTGGCTGCGCTGGATGATGCCATAGCCGACGACAAGAAGTACGGCAATGGGCCGGAACAGATTGCCCGCTGGGCCCGTTCGCGCGACGGGCGCGAGGTTCTGTCCTGTGCCGGCATCGATCCGAATGAACGTGTTGTATCCGGTCTGATGGAATTCGTGGGCCGGGGGGTCCGGACGTCTGTCGCGCTGTCCCGCGAGGAGAGCGAGCGGCGCAATGCGGCGCAACAGCAGGCCGAAGCCGCCTGAGCGCAATTCATCCCATCCGGCGATTCAAAAAACGCGGGCACCACTGCCCGCGTTTTTTGCACATTCTCCTGTCCGCTTTTGCGTGACAACCCCGGCAATTGCTCTGCAATCTGACGGCGCAACCCCCCGCAGCCTCGCGTGATCGGACTGCACCCCTGGACCAGCCAACGCGTTGAAATCTCTGATTCAGGCAGCGCCAGATGATCCGGCTCGGTGGCGAAACAGCCTAGCGCTTGCCCAATGCCTCAAGCACGCGATCGAGGTCTTTCGATTGCTTGGACACCCGCGCAGGCGCGTCCTTGGCCAGATTGTAATAGATCGTGGGATCATAGATCTGAACGGCCAATCCAAGACGCTCGGCGGTCAACAGGCCCTGGCTCGCAAGCAACTGATACGCGGCAATAACCTCTTCTGCACGCGCCGAGATCTGGGCCGTCAACGCATCTAGCAATTCCTGCTCCGCTGACAACACATCCAGCGTGGTACGTGCACCCAGCGTCGCCTCTTCGCGGATCCCGTCAAAGGCAACGCGGGCCGCGCGGACCCGCTCGGCGGTCGCCGCAAGGCTCGCCCGCGACACCTCCAACCTGACATACGCGTCCGCAACGCCCTGCACGGTATCGCGCTGCACGTTCAGCAGGTTGCCGCGCGCGGCATCGCGATCGGCCATCGCCGCACGAATGTTCGACTGCAACGCGCCGCCGCGATAAATCGGCTGGCGCAGGCTCAGCCCGACGCTGGCGTCATATCCATCATTCGAACTGTCCCAATCCTCGAGCAGCCCGACCGACACGTTTCCGTCAACTGTCGGTCCCAGGGCGCGGGTCGCGGATTGCACCAGAATCTCCTGCGCCGCGACTTGCCGCTGGGCCGCCAGGATGTCGGGATGGTAACGGACGGAAACCGACTGCGCGGCATCGACCGATGCCGGACGCTGCGGGAAATTGGTCGGCGTCACCAGTTGGCCGGGCTCGCGCCCGACCGCGTTGACATATTCCGCACGCGCATTCACCAGAAGCCCCTGTGCGGTTGCAAGGTTGCTGCGCGCCCCGGCCAGCCGCGATTCTGCCAGCGCCACATCGGTGCGCGTGACTTCACCCACATCGAACCTGTCCTGAGCCGCCCGCAATTCCTCGCCCAGAACCCGGACGTTGTTTTGCCGCAGCGAAACATTCTCGGTCTGAAGAATGACATCCATATAGGCGGCCACCGCACGAAGCAGGACACGCTGCTCGATCGAGACGAGCGTCTGTCGCGTCGCCAGCACGATTTCCTTGGACGCTGCAACCGTCAGACGACGCACCCCATTGTCAAGCAATCTCCAGGATGCCTCGAAGCCACCGGTGAACTGCGAAGAGCTCTGACCAAGCGACCCGCCGCTCCATTGCCTCGGTTCCCGGACCGAAGTGGACAGAACGAAATCCAGCACCGGCCGCAACGTCGCGACCGCCGCGGCGACATCCTCGTCCGCCGCCCGCAGCAGCGCCCGGTTCTGCTCAAGCAACCCGCTGGAATTGTAGGCGCCGATCATCGCATCCGCGAGGTTCTCTGCCCGCGCACCGCCAGCGGCAAGCACGCTGCTGCTGACGGTCAAGGCAAGAACCACCGCCTTGCCCAATCGGAATTTTGACATCCTGCTCATCTCGGTCTCCTGATCGCGTCGGGTGTGCCCGGGGTTGTCCCCGTGTTGTCCCATTGCATCTGCCTCACACTGCCGCCGCCGCTCTACCGGTATCAGAGAGCGAACGCGACCTCTTTCTCGAACCCCGGCAGGACCGGCGCGCTCGCGTTGAACGCAAACCGCCACGACAAGGAACCTGCCGTCTTGTAGCCGATCTTCACAATGCCAAGCGCCCCTTCCATGAAGAGACACGCAATGCGACCGCCATCCTTGAGCTGGTCGGCAATGGCATCCGGCAATTGCGCCACGCCGCCCTGTATCAGGATCACGTCATAGGGGCCATGTTCCGCCGCCCCCTCGGCAAGCGGCCCCTCATGGACGATGACATTGTCCGCACCGGTCTGAACCAGAGCTGCCTGCGCCTCAGACACCATCTCGGCATCTTCCTCGACCGCCACGACGGCTTCGGCCATCCGCGCCACGACAGCAGACGAATAGCCATGCGCGCAGCCGACATCCAGCACGAGCTCGTCACGCGAAATGTTCAGATCGTCCAGCATCTTGGCCAATGTTCGCGGCTCCAGAAGGACGCGCCTGTCGTTCAGCACGATATTCTCGCCGGAATAGGCCGTCTCTCTGAGAGCATCCGGCAGAAAGGCCTCGCGCTCGACCGTCAACATCGCCTCAATGATCGGAAACTTCGTCACGTCCGAAGGCCGCACCTGGGTATCGACCATCATCCGGCGGCGCAGCGCGAAATCTGTCATTACCAAACTCTCTTTTTCATACGGTTGCAGAGCTTTTGCCACATTGCCCGCCCCCCGGCAACGGCCCCCGGTACGAAAACCCGAGATGTGACACTTGCAGCCCAACAACAGATCGGATAAATGCCTCCCAAACCATGGCGCGGCGAGTTGGCGGAGTGGTGACGCAGCGGATTGCAAATCCGTGTACACCGGTTCGATTCCGGTACTCGCCTCCATTTATTTTCAAGCACTTGCGTCATCATAACCTTCTTGAGGGTGCGACCGTTTACAGATCGGTTTACAGTTTTGCTCCACTTTTAGCCTTCTGGGCTACTGCCAGCACCCGTTTCACACGGTCTGTTTCGTCTTTGGAAATTACCGCGTAGTGCTCGATCACCTGGCTGGCGTAGCGAATGCTCCAGCCCATGTATGACGCGATATCGTTCAGCCCCGCCTCCAGCAGCCGCGTTGCCGCCGTGCCTCGCGCGTCGTAGAGTCGAAGATCGAACCCCTTGGCGTCCGATGTCAGCTCTGGAATACGATTGCGCCACCAACTCACCGCCTTTGAGGCGCTTTCAGCGTCGAGCTTCTGCCTCTCGTCACCCACGAGAATAGGCATCCGGTCGAGTGACGTCGCATCCATAAGTGCGCCGAGCTTCTGGGACACAGGAATCGTCGCGATCTTGCTGCGCTTGTTTGTGCGCACCAGTGGCCTGCAGCCATGCCGTGTCTTGCGAATATGCCGACGGTTGAGGGCTGCCAAATCACCGGGTCGCAACCCCGTTTCACAGGCGCAAATCAGAATGCGGCGGGCATATTTCCGGAGCAGCTTGGCAAAAAAGCTCAACATCGGCAGGAGTCCAGACGATCTCAGCCCGGTCTGCCTCATAGAACTTGGCAGCTTGTGAAAGAAGTGGCGACTGATCTTGCCGTTGTCCACGGCCCGGTTCAGGAAACGCGTAACCACCGTCCCGCAATACTCGAACTGCTTTGGGGAGTGAGCCCATTTTTGCCGCCGCTGTGCTGCTGCCGGTTTCGTGGACACGAAGATAAGTTCGTGACCATGAAACTGGAGAGTGGATATGACGAGACGGAAGTTCCGCCGCGAGTTCAAAGTTGAGGATGGCAGCTTCGAGCCGGAGCTGGTCAAGCAGGGGCAGCGTCGGATTGTCGGTATGAATAACAAGATCGTCGGGCTCTACGCCGCCGATCTGCGCCGGATTTACAGCGCCCCGACCGCCGAGGCCGAGCTGGATGCTTTCGAAGAAAAACGGGCCGGGAAATATGCATCCATCGCCCCGGCCCGGCGCAGGACATGCGCCGGGGTGGTCCCGTTCCTTGCCTTCGATCCGGCGATCCGCAAGATCATCTGCACGACGAATGCCATCGAAAGCCTGAACCGCGTGATCCGCAAACCGATCAGGACGCGGGGGTCGTTCCCGGCTGACAAGGCCGCGACCAAGCTGATCTGTCTCACGCTCCGCAACTTCGAAAAGGACGGACGAAACGTTCGGGAATGGTCTGCGGCGCGCAATCAGTTCGCCATAATGTTCGGCGAGCGCTTCGACGCTTGAGTATCCGAAACCGCAGGGTCCGGGCCGGATATACAATCTTCAGGACAATCCCGGCACTGCTTGGCAATATCCGCTGCGCATATCATCGGTTCGCGTTCAGCGCGGCGGAATACGGCGGTCACTGCGACAGGCCAACACACCATTTCCACGTAACACGGAACTGGATAGACCGGATTCCCGGCATGTCCGGCGCCGAACAGCACACGCTGAATTTCGCCTACGAACCCGCACCCGAAATTTCGCGCCCGGCCTGCCACGCCCAAATCAAGCGGAACGCTGCATGACCGTGCCCTTAACACGGAAGGATATCCAAACGGCCTCAGTCATTCAGAACCGTCATGTTCTCCGCTTCCCAACCGATCCAAACCGGATCGTTTCCAAAAGACTGGCCAGTATCTGCGTCCACATAGGCCTTAAGCAGCGCATCGCCAACGGCGATCTGCATCGCCATGCGACTGCCCAGGAAGGTCTTGCCCACCACGCGCCCCTGCACCGCGTTGGCAGTGTGCGGACGTTCGGCGCTGAAGCCCAGCTTTTCCAGCCGGACGGAAACGGTGATCGGCTGACCTTCGCGAGGCAGACCGGCAGGCGCCTTGCCCAGCAGGGTCGTCCCCTCCCAGTCCATCACCACATTGTCACCCTCGATACCGCGCATCTGGCCCGACAGAATGTTGGTTTCACCGATGAACTCGGCCACGAAGCGACTGGCCGGTCTGAAATACAGCTCCTCCGGGGTGCCGTCCTGCTCGACCTTGCCCTTGTTCATGACCACGATACGATCGGACATGGTCAAAGCCTCTTCCTGGTCATGGGTAACAAAGAAGAAAGTCTTATGAGTACGGCGCTGGATCGACTTCAGCTCCTGCTGGACCTGACCGCGCAACTTGGCATCCAGCGCGCCCAGCGGTTCGTCCAGCAGAAGCAGCGCCGGGTCAGGCGCCAGCGCGCGTGCCAGCGCGACTCGCTGACGCTGTCCGCCCGAAAGTTGCACCGGGTAGCGCGAGGCGTAGGAATCCAACTCCAGAAACGACATGATCTCTTCGGATCGGCGCTTGATCTCGGATTTGTTCATACCTTTCAGTTCCAGCCCGAACGCCACGTTCTGCGCCACAGTCATGTGCGGGAACAACGCATAGTCTTGGAACACCATGTTCACATGACGCTTCTCCGGCGGTTGGGCGGTCACGTCTTCACCATCGAGGATCACCCGCCCGGTGGTCGGGCGCTCAAACCCGCCAAGAATGCGCAGAGTGGTGGACTTTCCGCAGCCCGACGGGCCGAGGAAGGTGACGAACTCACCCTGCGCGATGTCAAGCGTCAGATTGTCCAGAGCGACGGTATCGCCGAAATGCTTGGAGAGACCTTCGATGCGGACAAGTGGCGTCTGATCGGTCATGACTCAGGTTTCCTTGTTCATGCCGCGGGTGAAGCGCTCGGCCCAGATGCCGATGGCGGCAGTGAGGATCAGCGCGACAGTCGCGATAGCGTTGATTTCCGGGCTCATCCCGGAACGGAGTTTGGCAAAGATCAGCACCGGTAGCGTCGGTTCGTAGCCGCCCAAGAAGAAGGAGCGCACGAAATCGTCGAACGATAGCAGCAGGCAGAATATCGAGGCGCCGAGGATGGCGGGCACGAGGTAAGGCAGCGTGACGCGCATGAACGAGATTAGAGGATCAGCCCCCAAGTCACGCGCCGCCTCGATCTGGCTCTTGGGCAGGGTCGACAGGCGCGCCATGACAACCAGCACCACAAAGGGCACGTTATGCACCGCGTGCGCCCAGACGATCGCTCCCATGCCCGGTTCGATCCCCAGCCAGCGTGCGTAGATGCGGAAGGCGATCGCCGAGATGATGCCCGGCACCAGTGCGGGCAGCACCGTCATGCCAAACACGGCGGCGCGCCCCCAGAACTTGCGCCCTTCCAGAAGCACCGCGATCCAGGTGCCTACAAAGATCGAAATCAGCGTCGAGAGCACCGCGATAGCCACGGAATAGCCGAAAGTTGACAGAACCTCGGCATCGGCGAAGACCCCGGTATACCAGTCAAGCGTCCAGGACCGGATCGGAAAGCCGATGAACTTCGAGTCCTTGAAACCCATCAGGATCATCAGGATCAGCGGCACGAAGACGTAGAGGACAAAGGCCCAATAGACGCAGGCCAGAAAAATGCGGTTGCCGCGAAACACCTCGGGACGATCGTTCATTTCTTCTCTCCCTTGCGCAGCGAGTTCATCAGTTTCTGGAATGTCGCCGTGATGAGGAGCGCCGCGGCGAACATGATTGTGGCAAAGGCCGCCCCGGTCGGCCATTCATCGCCTGCCACGTGAAAGAATCCCGCGATGGTTTCCGCAAAGACTGTGGTCGACGGCCCGCCCAACAGGACTGGCGTCGCGTAGAAACCGGTCGAGATCAGAAACACCAGCGTGCAGCCCGACGAAATGCCCTCAATGGTCAACGGCAACGAAATGCGGCGGAACCTGGTCCAGGCGCCTGCGCCCAGATCCGCGGCCGCCTCGTTCATGCTCTTGGGCAGCTTCTCCAGCGCGGAATAGAGCGGCAGCAGCATGTATAGCGCGGTCAGGTAGACAATACCGACGCCCATGGAGAAGCTGGTGTACATGAAGGGGATCGGCCGGTCGATCAGGCCCAATGTCTTCAACACCAGGTTCACCGCGCCGGTATTGCCCAGCAGGATCATGATCGCGTAGGTGCGCACAATCTCGCCCACCCAGAACGGGATCAGCAGCAGCAACAGAAACAGCATCTGATTCTTGCGACTGACGTGACGCGCCAGGAAATAGGCCACGGGATAGGTGATGATCAGCGTACAAAATGTAAACACGCCGGCAAAGATCAGCGTGCGGAAGAACGGCATCCAGAAGATGCTGTCCCCGAAAAAGCGCGCGTAGTTGTCCAACGTGAAACTCTGCTCCACGCCCGGCGCGACCGGATATGCATCGGTCAGCGATACGCGTATCATCTGTAACATCGGTCCCAAGTGCTGGGTCAACACCCACAAGAGCGGGAATGCGGCGAGAATCAGGAACTGGCGTCGCGGCGAGGCCGTGGTCAGTCGAATTAACGCGTGATACGGTCCCCATGCCGCCAAGCTGCCCCAAAATGTGCGGCCCGAAGTTTCTTCTGTCATGGCTCGCTCTTCCTGCTATGCGGATGTGTCATACGGTCGTCTTTTGAATGTACCTGTGCCCCTGCCGCGCGTGCGGCGAGACAGGGGCAGGTTCGGTGAGCATGGAGGTCAGGCAGCCTTGATCGCCTCCACCGCCGGATCCATCAGACTGTATTTCAAATCGTTCTGCTCGGCGCGGAAGAACTGCAGATTGGCCAGTTGCTCATCCGGGAAGGAGGTGGATTTCCGCTCCAGCTCGGACAGGTGCGGCGCCACGTCCTTGTAGGTCGATATGAAACCCGAAGCCTTGGTCATTGCAGCGCCGATTTCCGGCGAGGACAGCAGCGCGTCAAGGAATGTATAGGCATTGTCTGCATTAGGAGCATTGTTGGCGATATTAAGCGTGTAGACGAACCCGTAAGAGCCTTCGCGCGGTATACTCATTGCAAGCGGGAAGCCATCGTTGATCAGCGCCGCGGCCGGGCCGTTCCAGGAATGACCCAGAAAGATATCCTGGTTGACCATCATCTGCTGGAATTCCGCGCCGCCGTCATAGTATTTCCGCACCAGCGGCTTCTTGTCGATCATGAACTGCTGAACCTCAGCCATGATCTCAGCCGCTCGTTTGTGATCGTCGGCATATTCGATGAAGTTGCCATCATAGCCCTTCATCAGCATCACAATCGAAAGCATGTCCTGAATGATGTAGGCGGTCTGGCCTTTGTACTTTTCACTGAACAGCGTGTCCCAAGTATATGCCTCTTCCTCGCTGACGACCTCGGTGTTGTAGGACAGCACTTCCATGCCGGACAAGATCGGCGCGCCCCACTTGTTACCGTTGATCGTAGACCAATCGCTTTCCGAAAAAGTCGGGTTGATCTTGTTCCAGTTGGTCAGCCGGTCGACGTCCAGCGGCGCAAGCAGATCACTTTCGATAAACTGAAGGAAACGGTGCCCGGCGACGGTCATGATATCCACCGTCGGGTTCGGCTGCTCAGCCGCCAGCAGGTTGAACTGCTTTCCCTGGTCGTCAACCAGACGAACGTTGACCTTGATGCCCGTCTCGGCCTCGAACTGCTCGCGAAAAGCTCCGGGAACAAAATCGTTGTAGGTCCAGATATTCACTTCGCCGCCGGACTGGGCCGAGGTGCGGCGCAGATAGACGGGGGAAGCGAGCGCCGCGCCGGTGGCGGCAGCGGTGCCGAGAAAACGGCGGCGGTTGAAAATCAGTTTCGACATGGTTCGATCTCCTTGTTGGTTCATTGGTGGTTATTCCGTCGCGCTTCAAGCGCTGGCAGACTGGCGCAAAAGACCGGTCTTCGCCGCCGTTTTCAATTCCTCGAGGCTGAACCGATCCAGGTCCAGCGCAGCGAGGATCTGATTCTCGGCCTCGAAATCCCGCCCATACATGGCGGAAAAAATGCGGATGCCGGCTTCGTGCAGCGGCGCGGGATGACCTGCCAGCCGGCCCAGTGCAGCGGTCAGCACCAGCCCATAAGGCACGTCTTCGGTGACATAGCGACTGTCGGCGGTGGCTGGCCCCGTACCGCCGTTGCCCTGTACGTGCATCTCCTGATTCATATCCGAGATTGAGGCGACCGGCACGTGAAAGGACAGGTGAAAATGCTCGAAGATCGTCTTGACCTCCAGCCCCAGCGCCTGAGCGATCTCCAGCCGTTCGCGATCCAGCTCTTCCAGAAGGCGGCCCACCTTGGGCGTGACGTTCTGACCCTGGGACCAGGTTTCGCCGCGCTCCATCCGAGTGATGTTCCCGAGGGCGATGCCCATGTGGTTTTGCGGATTGAGGTTGGAAAGCGAAATCGCCAACAGCCCGTCGCGTGGCTGAAAGCGGTCCCCGAACAGCTCTTGGCACAGCGCCAATGCGTCAGCGGAGCGGTCTTCCGGCACGGTGCAGAGATCGACGCGGCTGCGCACGGTGTTCACCTTGACTTCGGTGCCCGATTGGCGCCGCCCCGTGCATATCGTCGTCCCCCAGGCGATTATCGGCGCGATCACACCGCGCGCCGCCAGAAGCTCCATCAGGTAGACCGCTCCGAGCGACGCATGAGACGAGATGATCACGTGGTGCCGCTCTTCTATATACGGCGCCAGTGAGTCTAGCACAGTCTTGTGGCCATAGCCCGGCAACGCGACGATCAGCACGTCATTCTCGCGCGCGAGGGTAGCCGCACTATCCGCGATCCGCGGGGTCAGAGTTGTTACCACCGCGCCGGTGGCGCGCAGTGCCGCTCCATTTGCCAGCTCGACTGTGCCACTGCCCGAGGGCGACCACAGCATCGGGTCGTGACCCGCCTCTTTCAGCAAAGCCGCCGTTCCGAAAGCGATCGCCCCCGCGCCCGCCAGTCCTACCGTCTTACCCACATTTCCCCCTGATTCGCCCTGCCACATGCTCAACATACTACAACACTATAACAGATTATAATCCGTTATAATGGAATTTTACTCAGGAAACCGCCGCCGGCATCCGCACGGGATCACCCAGCACGTGCATCAGCCGGTTGGCCCAACCGAACAGCGAGGTCGACAGGATCAGGTCCAGAACCTCTGCCTCGTTCAGCCCTGCGTCCTTCAGCGCCGCCATGTGTTCCTGCCCAGCCTGCGATGGTGCATCGGACAACGCCACGGCAAAATCAAAGATCGCGCGGTCGCGTGGACTTAGATCAGCCTTGGTACCGTCGCGGAACAGATTGTCGGTCACTTCGGTAGATTTCTCAAGCTGCGCATGCCGCGCGGCATGGACCGCGGCACAATAGATGCAATGGTTGACCATCGACGCACCCAGCGCGCCCAGTTCCCGTTCCGCCCGGCTCATGCCACCCTTGTCGTACATGATCGCATTGAACAGCGGAGAGCGTACCTTCAGGCTTTCGACATCATGGGCCAGCGTCAGCACGTATTCCGAAACCTTGGTGTTCGATGGCGTAACCTTCAAAGCATCCAGCTGCGCTTCGCTCGCTTCCTTGAGGTCAACCGGCTTCACGCGGGGCTGCCAATGCGGCACGTTACGTGTAAATTTCGTGATCGCCTTGGTCATTCGTAGACCTCCTTCATCAAACGCAGCCCGGCGATTACCCGCAGTTGATAGGCCAGGAACGCGTTCAGTTCGCAAAGCCGCACGATATCGGCATCTGCAATTCCCGCCGCCTGCAAGCCTGAGATGTCGTGCGCCGAGACATTGCGCGTATCGGCGGCCACCTTGTCCATGAAAGCCAAGACCGGCGCCAGCCCCTGCCCCGCACCCTCATCGGACGGATCGGCAAGTGCGGCGTAGTCGCCCGCATCCTCAGCGTAATACGCCGCCAGCGCGCGGTCGTCGTTCAGCATCGCGATCCTTGCCGCCAGCGCCGCGCGCAGGTCGTGCGGCCACGCTCCGCAATCCTGCGGCCGCAGCACAGCCGCTTCGGCCTCCTGGGTCATCTCAAAGATATTCGCGCGCCCCTCGACGGCGACACCGGGCGCGCTGCCCGCGCACAGCTCGGCGCTCTTCAATGCGGTCGTATCCAAAGCCATCAGGCTACTTTCCCCTTCTTGTCGTCGCTGATCAGTTCCGACGGCACCCATTCGCTGCCATCCAGTTCCGGCTTGTCGTAATCGAGCATCGCCTGCCAATGCTCTGCCACATCCTCGGCATAAAGCTTTGCCGCGATCGCGCGTGCCATCCATTCCGCGCCTTCGGAAATCCCCGGGATGTCGCCGCTGACCTTGCCAAGGCTGGCCGAGGCGCCGTAGTTGAAGCAATAGACATTGGCCAGCCAAGGTGCCTGCCCCGGCACCTTTTCGCGGAAGGTGAAATCCTCGTTCAGGTATGGGAAACGCCCCAGGTCGCGAGACGGCTCGTCCGCCGGCGGGGTATAGACGTCCTGCCAAAGCAGGATGTCGCCCGCCGCGTCGCCGAACTCCGTCCGCGACAGCGGGTCGATGGTAAAACCGGTGCCCAGAATCACGAAATCCGCCTCGTAGGCCGTGCCGTCGGCAAAGCCGACCCGTACCGCCCCGTCCTGCTCGACTGTGCTTTCCACCGCCTTTCCAAAATGAAAATGGGCATTGGGATGGCGGCTGACCCGGTTGGTGGAGCCATGCGGCGGCGGCGTCTGGGTGGCAAAGGAATACTGCATGAAGCGCCAGCGCCATTCGTCGGGCAGGCCGGCATAACCGGCGGTGAACCCGAACGAGCCGATTCCCATCATCTTGTTGATGGTGGGCATCTCGTTGCGGCGGATCAGGTGGCGAACCTCAGCAGCGCCGTGCTCCAGCGCCTCGGCGGCATTGTCCACGGCCGAGGCGCCCACACCAACGACCGCCACGCGCTTACCCTTGAGACTGTCGAAATCGATATCGTCGGCGCTGTGCGCCCAGTATTTCCGGTCGAGTCCCTGCACGAAGCCCGGAATGTTCGGCTGGCCCGTGCCATCGCGCCCGGTAGCAAATACCAGCTTGCGGGTCAGGATCGACTCTTCGCGCGCGCCCGACAGGTGCAGCCGCAACAGATCACCCTCGGGTTCGACCCGATCGACGGACACCCCGTTCTCGGTCGGGATCTCCAGCACCTTGCGGTACCATTTCAGGTAGTCCATCCACATCGGGCGCGGGATCTTGTCCAGCGCATGCCAGTCCTCGGTTCCGTACTGCGCACGGTACCATGCCTGAAAGCTCAGCGCACCATGGCCGAAGGCTGGCCCGGTCAACTCCTTCGGTGATCGCAGGGTCTCCATCCGCGCATAGGTCAGCCACGGGCCTTCCAGTCCCTCGGGGCTGCGGTCCAGCACCCGCATGTTGTGGAGGCCACCGGTCTTCAGCGCCATCCAGGCTACCATGCCACACATGCCGCCGCCGATAATCACAACGTCACTGACTCCCTCGCGGACGGGCACCCAGTCCTTGCCCGGCCAACAGAGAAACCTCAGATCCTCGCGCAACCGCGCCTCCAGCACAGGAAGGCCCTGGCCGTCGATCGGGGAAGCAGTGTCATGTGTCATATCGTCTTTCCTGTAACTCTCGGGTCCACATGCGGCACGCTCAGGCAGGCCGGCTGGCGGACCAATCCTGATGTAGATCGTCAATATAGAATGCATGGACATGGCGTTGATGCGGCCCATGCGCAGATGCCTCGCGCAGGTGCGGGTGATCGTCGGGCAATTCCGGGTGATCGTGTTCTCGGGCCAGCGGGTCGTTCGCGGGCCAGACCCGCAGCGCCAAGACCGACACGCCGATGGTAAGCGCCGACAGGATCAGCAGCGCAGGCTCGAGCCCGACACGCGCACCCAGCTCGCCAGCAAGGGGATAGGCCACGAGCCAGCCCGCATGCGACAGCGAAAATTGCGCCGCGAACAATGCCGGGCGCGCGCCTGATCCGGCAGAACGTGCGATCACCAGCCCACCCGGCGTCAGCACCAGTGAAGCTGCCAGGCCGAACCCGACCCATAGCGCCATGTAACCGTCGTAGCCAAGCGGCAACGCGATGCCCAATCCAAGCACCGCATGCAGCAGCGCGCCCATCGCCATCACACGGCGTTCGCCCAGTGCTTTTATCAGGCGCGGCACCAACACCGCACCTATCGCGGCGCCAAGCCCGTAAAACGCCATCAGGATCGGGAAATGCCGCTCTGCATCGCCCAGCTGCGCCCCGGCCAACACCACCGAGTGTACCAGGACCCAGGCCATGCTCAGCGACAAGGAAAAATTCAGCAGGAACAAGCCGCGCAGCCGCGGTGTCTTGCGGTAGATTGACAGTCCCTTCAGCGCCCGGGTCAGGTACGACCCTTTGCGCGGATCAGCCTCGCCGACGGGAAAACGCGTGATCATCAGCGCGGTGATGGAGCCGACAAATGCCAGCGCCGCGACCCAGAACAGGAATTCGCCCGCGACCAGTTGCAGTACCATCGCGGCAATCACTGGCGACAGCACCGATTCCAGCGTATAGGCGATGCGCGACCAGACAAGCGCTCGGCTATAGGTCTGTTCATCCGGTAGCACATCCGGGATCACCGACTGGAAGATCGGCGTGAAACCGGACGATACGGCAAAGAAAACCAGCGCCAGCGCGCCGATCTGCCAGGTCTGGGTGGCGAAGGCCATCGGCAACAACAGCGCCATCCGTGCGATATCCAGCCAAACCATCACCCGTTTGCGCGACTGCCCCGCGAAAAGTGCCTCTGCCAGCGGCGCGATACCGACATAGGCCACCATCTTCACCGCCAGCAGGAAGCCAAGGATCTGTCCCGCCTCCGCCGTTCCGCCGATCCTGTAGGCTGCCAGCGACATCGCCACGGTCATCAGGCCGATCGCCAGCAGCGAGCAGACCTGCGCGACAAACAGCGTACGGAAAGCAGGATTGGCAATCGGGCTGATCCGGACTTCAGTCATGAAAAGAGCTTATCCTTTGGGAGGCTGTGATCGTTGAACCGGGCGGCACTTGTATCGGCGCGATGCTGTCCCGCATAGTCTGGGACGATCTGCGCCGGATTGTCCACGACCCTATTCATCAAAACCGCCATCTTGTCGCTCATCAGTGAGAAAAGGCTCAATAGCGCCCAGCAGGGCTTGGCGGTTTTCCCGCGCCGCTCCGGTATGCGCCTCAATGTAACGCAGTAGGTATTTATCGACGGCAGCCTCCCGAATGGCGCGTCGATCTGCGAATTCTCTCCGATCAGCCCATTACGGCTTTGATCGTGAACGTTGGCCCCGTGCAGCGCAACCTTTAAATCGTCGATCGCGGTCATATCATCCTTTGATTTACCAAACTGATTATGACGCGAGTTCCGCAAAAATCTCCACAGCTATTTGCCTCTGATTTCCATTTATTGGGTCATATGATCGACAATTGACCCATAAGCTAGATTATTTCAGCTTTCTTTGCGTTATCGTTCACAGTCTCTGGATGCCCGCCGGTCTGGCCTTTTTGAAATGCGATTTACGTGGCTGATCGTGCGTATCGCACGAGGCGGGTTTTAGCCTGAATTTGCTCTTTTCATGGCGGGCTATCCGGTCTATACGCGCGGCTTCACGCGGGGATACAGCCTTGGAGGATCCCTGCCCCAACATTTGGAGATATACAATGGCCGGAGAGATCCCAGATCTTCACGCCGAGGAACGGACGGGGACAGGCAAGGGCGCCGCTCGTCAGGCACGCCGCGACGGCATGGTTCCCGGAATCGTTTTTGGTGGCGATGTTGACCCGCTGCCGATCAACATCCCGTTCAACGCCCTGCTGACGAGGCTCAAGCAAGGCCGGTTCAAATCGACCCTGTTCAATCTCAAGGTTGACGGTCATGACGATGTGCGGGTGATCTGCCGCGACGTTCAGCGCGACGTGGTCAAGGACCTTCCGACGCATCTCGATCTGATGCGTCTGCGCCGCACCACCAAGATCAACCTGTTCATCCCGGTCGTTGTCACCGGCGAAGAGGTGTCTCCGGGCCTGAAAAAGGGTGGCGTGCTGACGCTGGTTCGTCCCGAAGTCGAACTGATCGTCACCGCAGGCGATATCCCCGATCACATCACCATCGATGTGTCCGAGCTGGAAATCGGCGACAGCGTGACCATTTCGTCGGTTTCGCTGCCCACCGGCGCGAAAGTGACAATCGACCGCGATTTCGTGATCGCGAACCTTTCCGCTCCGTCGGGCCTGCGTTCGGCAGAGGACGAAGAGGAAGACGCGGACGATACAGAAGTGGCCGAGGATGACGTCGAGGCGGATAACGCCGAAGAGTGATCGTCCGGTTCCGGACAGTCTTGAAGCGGGGTCCGTTCGGGCCCCGTTTTTCTTTGGTCATGCCTGGCGATCGAACACCTCGTCGAACGGCGCCTTCCCGGCACGGCGGCATGCCGGGGGGCTGGCATTTGCCGACATCATCGGGCATCAGATCCCCTGACGAAGCATGAAACGGTGAGGTCGGCCATGAAGCTGATTGTCGGATTGGGCAATCCCGGGGCGAAATACGCGAGAAACCGGCACAATATCGGTTTCATGGCGCTGGATCGCATTGCAGACGATCATGGGTTTGCCCCCTGGCGAGCCAAGTTCCAGGGTCAGTTGAGCGAGGGGCGGCTCGGGCGCGAGAAGGTGGTATTGCTCAAACCCGAGACATTCATGAACAATTCAGGACAATCGGTGGGCGAGACCATGCGGTTCTTCAAGCTGGAGCCTGCGGACGTGATCGTGATCCATGACGAGATCGATCTTGCGCCCGGTAAATCGCGGATCAAATCCGGGGGCGGTCACGCGGGGCATAACGGCTTGCGCTCGATCCACGCCCATATCGGAGAGGCCTATGACCGGGTGCGTCTCGGGGTGGGGCATCCGGGGCGCAAGGAACTGGTGCCGGGATATGTGCTGCGCGACTTCCCCAAGGCCGATGACGACTGGCTCGACGATCTGTTGCGCGGCATCTCGGACGGTGCGCCGCATCTTGCCGATGGGGATGGCGGGCGTTTCATGAACGCGGTCGCCCTGCGCACCGCCCCGCCCCGCTCATCGACCGGTACACCAAAGCCATCGGCGACGCCTGCGGTCAAACACGAGGCTCCTGCCCCTGCCGATGACCGGTCCGCCCTTCAGAAGCTGGTGGACCGCTTCAAATGACACTGGCCGACGCCTTTCTGGCGCAGGCCGACGCCTGTCGCCACCTCGGGTCGCCTTTCATGGGGCGGCTGCTGAGCCTGCTGGCGCAGCATTGGCCAACGGACAGCGCGCTGGACCGGCGCTGTGCCCTGTGGAGTGGCGACATCGGCCCGCGCGGTGCGTCGCTGCCCCTGCGTATCGCGGGCGGGCTGCATGCGCTGGTTCTGACCGGGCGGGATGCCGGACTGGCCGCCGCCTACCCGCCCGCCCATGTATCGGATCCGGTCCTGTGCGACGCGCTGCTTGCCGCACTCACAGAGCATGAGACCTTCATGCTGGAGTGGATTGAAAGCGCGCCGCAAACCAACGAAGTCCGGCGCAGTTCGGCGCTGATTGCGGCGGCGCACTGGATCGCCGCGCGACATGATTTGCCCTTCGTGACCTCCGAACTCGGTGCCAGCGCCGGGCTCAACCTTGCATGGGATCGCTACGTCCTGCGCGCCGGGGATCGACGGCTTGGTCCGAACGACGGCGTTCTGTGTCTGTCGCCCGACTGGTCCGGGCCAATGCCCGCCGCGAGGCCGATCACCTTGGCGCAGCGACGCGGTGTCGATCTTAATCCGCTGGACGCGCGCGATCCGGCGCAGGCACTGCGTCTGTTCGCCTATCTGTGGCCCGATCAACCGCACCGTCAGGACCTGACCCGGGCGGCAATCGACGCGCTGGACGGTCCGGTGGACCGGGGCGATGCAATCGACTGGCTCGGCCCCCGGCTGAGCGGCGCGCCGGAGGGGCACGTTCATCTGGTCTATCACACGGTTGCCTGGCAGTATTTCCCGCCTGCGGCACAGGCGCGGGGCACCGCGATGATCGAGGCCGCCGGCGCGCGCGCCACAGCATCGCGTCCGCTGGCATGGTTCGCGATGGAGGCTGACGATAAAAGCGATGGCGCGGCCCTGACTTTGCGGTTGTGGCCCGGCGATCTGCGCATCACGCTTGGCCGCGCGGATTTTCACGGTCGCTGGGTCCGGTGGGCGGGCTAGCCTGCCCCCTGCCCCGGGAAACGAAAGAGGGATACGGATGCGAACACTCGGCAAATGGTTGGGCCGGATATTGCTGTCGCTTGTGCTGGCGGCGGTTGTGGTCGGTCTCTGGAAACGTGAAGAGATCATGCGGCTCTGGGCCGTCAATTCCCTGTTTTCAGAGGACAGGATCGTCAGCAATTTTTCGCATATGGACCGGGCCTTCCTGACCGCACCGCTTTCACGCGGCGAGGGTCCGGTCAGCCCGCTGCCCGCGGGCACCCCTGCCCGGCTGTCCGACGACGCGGAAGCCTGGATCGTCGAGCGCGCGCTCACCTCGTTGCTGGTGATGAAAGATGGGGAAATCCGCTACGAAGGCTATTTTCTCGGCACGACCGCAGAGGATCGGCGGGTTTCATGGTCTATCGCCAAGAGCTATCTCTCCGCTCTTTTCGGCATATTGATCGAGGAAGGGGCGATCGGCTCTCTCGACGATCCGGTGACGCGCTATGTGCCCCTGCTGGTGGGAACAGCCTATGACGGCGCAAGCATCCGCAACGTGCTGAACATGGCCAGCGGTGTCACCTTCGACGAAGATTACCACGATCCCGATTCCGACATCAATCGCATGGGGCGGGTGATCGCCCTGGGCGGCACGCTCGACGATTTCACGGCAAGTTTCACCGAACGTTTCAGTGCGCCGGGGCAGGTCTGGCGATACGTGTCGATCGACACGCATGTGATCGGCATGGTGATCCGCGGCGCAACCGGGCGCAGCGTGAGCACGCTGCTGGCGGAAAAGATCATTGCACCGCTCGGGCAGGAGCAGGACGCCTATTACCTGACCGACGGCGCGGGGGTGGCGTTTGTGCTGGGCGGACTGAACATCACGACACGCGATTATGCGCGTTTCGCGCAGATGATCGTGCAAAACGGCGAATACAACGGACAACAGGTGGTTCCGGCCGACTGGATTGCCGCCTCGACGGCGGCAAGCGCGCCGACCGAACCCGGCCGCATGGGATATGGCTATCAATGGTGGATTCCGAACGCACACCGCCCCGGCGAATTCATGGGCCGCGGCGTCTATGGCCAGTATCTTTACGTTGACCAGGCAAGAAACATCGTCATCGTGGCCACCGCCGCAGACCGGGATTTTCGTCAGCCCGGCGTCACCGAAGACAACATCGCGATGTTCCGCCGCATCGCGGACACCCTGTAAGGAGAACCCCATGGAACAGGATGACAGCATCAACGTTCTGGGTGGCGCACTCGCATCCTGCTCTGCCGATCCGCTCACCGGATTCTTCCGGGACGGACATTGCAATACCTGCGCCGCCGATCAGGGCAGCCATACCGTCTGCGCCGTCATGACGGACGAATTCCTCGCATTTTCCAAATACGTGGGCAACGATCTGAGCACGCCGCGCCCGGAATTCGGCTTTGCCGGTCTCAAGGCCGGCGATCGCTGGTGTCTGTGTGCCGCACGGTTCCTTCAGGCCCATGACGAAGGCTGCGCGCCCAGGGTGAACCTGAACGCCACCCACCGCCGTGCACTCGACGTCGTGCCGCTTGGCGTGTTGCAGACATATGCCGACGGCGCAGAGAGCTGATTGATCGGACGTCGCGCGCGCCTCAGTTCGCGTCGCGCCCCTCGGTGTCGGACATGTCAAAACCCAGGTGCCGGGCAACCGTGAAGATATCCTTGTCGCCGCGACCGCACATGTTCATGCAGATCAGGTGATCCTTTGGAAGGGTCGGCGCAATCTTCATGACATGGGCCAGCGCATGGCTGGGTTCAAGCGCCGGAATGATGCCTTCCTGCGCGCAGCACAGCTGGAAGGCCTCGAGCGCTTCGGCATCGGTTATGCTGACATATTTCGCGCGACCGGTTTCATGCAGCCACGAATGCTCGGGTCCGATCCCCGGATAGTCGAGCCCGGCGGAAATGCTGAACCCCTCAAGAATTTGCCCGTCATCATCCTGCAGCAGATATGTCCGGTTGCCATGCAACACACCGGGGCGGCCGCCGGTGAGAGACGCGCAATGCTCCATCTTGTCGTTCACACCTTTGCCGCCGGCCTCGACACCGATGATATTGACGCTCTTGTCATCGAGAAACGGAAAGAACAGGCCCATTGCATTGGAGCCGCCGCCGATCGCGGCAACCAGCGTATCCGGCAAACGCCCCTCGGCCGCTTGCATCTGCTCTTTCGCTTCCTTTCCGATGATGCTCTGGAAATCGCGCACCATCGCCGGATAGGGGTGTGGCCCCGCGACGGTTCCGATACAGTAGAACGTGTCGCGGACATTGGTCACCCAGTCGCGCAACGCATCGTTCATCGCATCCTTGAGCGTGCCGCGTCCTGACGTGACGGGAATGACCTCGGCGCCCAGTAGCCGCATACGGAACACGTTCGGGGCCTGGCGTTCGACATCATGCTTGCCCATGTAGACCACACATTTCAGGCCGAACTTGGCGCAGACCGTAGCTGTGGCGACCCCATGCTGACCGGCACCGGTCTCGGCGATGATCCGTGTCTTGCCCATGCGACGGGCCAGGATGATCTGACCAAGCACATTGTTGATCTTGTGCGCTCCGGTGTGGTTGAGCTCGTCCCGCTTGAGATAAATCCTGGCACCGCCCAGATGCTCGGTCAGGCGTTCTGCGAGATACAGCGGGCTGGGACGGCCCACATAATGAGTCCAAAGGTCATTCATTTCATCCCAGAAACTGTCGTCGCTCTTGGCCTTTTCGTATTCCTCTTCAAGGCTCAGAATGAGCGGCATCAGAGTTTCGCTGACAAAACGCCCTCCGAAGTCTCCAAAGCGCCCGTTTTCATCCGGACCGGTCATGAAGGAATTGAACAGATCGTTGGCCATGCTGCGCCCTTTCAAGTCTTTCCCCTGTCCTAGTGCCGCGACCGGACGAGGGCAAGCCAAGGCATTTCAAAATGCCTTGAAAACGCGGGTTGAACCCGCGTCGCAAGACGCTTCAAGCGTCTTGAGGAAGGGCTTTTGAAAGCCCTTCACTTCAATCGGCGAATCGGGTGGGCGTTGCAGAAAACGACAAAATGCCGACCGTTCTCCACCGCCTGATATCCATGCCGGCGCACTGCGGCCAGGAATGCATCGCGCCCGACAAGACGTTCGACATCGCGGATCTGGCGCTTCACGACACCGCCACGTCGCGCCTCGTTCGAGGCGAAGACCTGGTAAAGCCAGTTCTCAGGGGTGAGATGAGGCGGCAAGACAGACATGCACCCACTTCTGACCTTCGGCGGTAAATTCCGGCTTAAGAAGATGCCGCCTCGACAAATGACCGGATCATCCTCGCATCCTTGACACCGGGCCTCGCTTCAACGCCGGACGACACATCGATCTGATGTGCCCCGGTCAGCGCAATCGCTTCAGCGACATTATCCGCCGTCAATCCGCCGGCCAGCATCCAGGGAACGGCCCATCGTCGGCCGGCGATGAGACGCCAATCGAAGGCCAGACCATTGCCCCCGGGCAGTTCCGCGCCTTTCGGAGGCTTCGCATCGACCAGCAGCTGGTCCGCAACCTTCTGATACTCCAGCAGCGCCGGCAGATCGCCCTCATCCGCGACCCCGACCGCTTTCATGACGGGCAAGCCAAAACGCGAGCGGATTGCCGCGACCCGATCGGGCGATTCCGACCCATGCAGTTGCAGCATATCCAGCGGTACGCGCTCCACCAGTTGATCGAGCGTTGCATCATCCGCGTTGACTGTGAGCGCAACCTTGCAAACCCCTGCCGGGACGGTCCCGGCCAGCAGGGCGGCGCTTGACATATCGACGTTGCGCGGTGATTTCGCGAAAAAGACAAACCCCACATATCGGGCACCCGCCGCAACAGCCGCGGACAGGGTGTCTGCGGTGCTCAACCCGCAGATCTTGATGCGAATGTCCGAAGGCATGGGAACGTCAGGCGGTTTCGTCCAGGATCGCCAGAACTTCGTCTTTGCCCCTGTTCTTCTCGGTCTTCAGCTTGCCCACCTGACGTTCGAGTTTGCGAACTTCACGAGACTTCACATCAACCTCACGCCGATGTTTGTATTCCCGCATCCATTCCCAGAAAAACCCGATCACCAGGCCCACCGCGATGCCGCCGAGCACCACCACGAAGAGGGGAAGCGACACCGTCATGTTGAAACCAAGCAGTTCCGCAACCGCGTCGGGCATCAGTTTCAACGTGACGAACCCCCGGTTCGCGAGCGAAACCGAAATCAACAGGACAGCCAGCAAGGCCAGGACGGCGTAGCGAATATACCGCATCAGATCACTTTCCGTTCAAACGGTCCCGCAGGAGCTTTCCTGTCTTGAAAAACGGGACATGTTTTTCCTCGACATGCACTGTTTCTCCGGTGCGTGGATTGCGCCCGATCCGTGCATCACGCTTTTTCACCGAAAACGCACCGAAACCACGCAGTTCCACGCGGTCACCGCGTGCCATGGCCCCCGTGACTTCTTCGAACACCGTATTCACGATACGCTCGACATCACGCTGATAGAGGTGAGGGTTTTCATCAGCGATTTTCTGTATCAGTTCAGACCGGATCATTCAGCGCGTCCCTCCCAAGGCAGCATCGCGATAACAAGACTGGTTTCCCGAGTATACGATCAAATTTCTTTCGCGGGAACCAGAACTATTGGATTATGAACGAAAAAACATGCGCGGTTCCGTGCCGGCAGCCGGATTTAAAGCCGGTTTGGAGGCTTGGGTTTAGCCCCTGCGCTGCTTTACCACCAATCGGCGAGCCGCACGATTCGCCGCGCCCGCGTGCATAATGCACCAGCAACCGGGCGCGAAAAACCCGCCGAACAGTGTCCGGCGGGTTTCTGTCTTGTCCGGGTTTACCGGTCGGATCAATCGTCGCCCTTGAGCGCCGCGCCCAGGATATCGCCCAGCGATGCACCGGAGTCGGAGGAACCGTACTGTTCCACGGCCTCTTTCTCTTCGGCAATCTCGCGCGCCTTGATCGACAGGCCGAGACGACGGGTCTTGCTGTCGACATTGGTGACACGCACGTCGATCTTGTTGCCGACGCTGAAACGCTCGGGGCGCTGCTCGGCACGGTCACGGGACAGGTCGGAGCGGCGGATGAAGGATTTCATGCCTTCGTATTCCACCTCGATGCCGCCATCCTCGATCGCCGTCACTTCGACAGTGATGATCGAACCACGCTTCACGCCGCCAACGGCCTCGGCAAACTTGTCGCCGCCAAGCGCCTTGATCGACAGGCTGATGCGCTCTTTCTCGACATCCACCTCGGAAACCACGGCCGAAACCATGTCGCCCTTGCGATAGTTCTGGATCGCGTCTTCGCCGCGCTCGTCCCAGGACAGGTCGGACAGGTGAACCATGCCGTCGATATCGCCTTCGAGACCGATGAACAGACCGAATTCGGTGATGTTCTTGACCTCTCCCTCGACCTCGGTTCCCTCGGGGAACTGCTCGGCAAAGACCTCCCACGGGTTGCGCATGGTCTGCTTGAGACCCAGCGAAACGCGCCGCTTGGCACCGTCGATTTCGAGCACCATGACTTCGACTTCCTGCGAGGTCGACACGATCTTGCCCGGATGCACGTTCTTCTTCGTCCAGGACATTTCCGACACGTGAACCAGACCTTCGACACCGGGCTCAAGCTCAACGAATGCACCGTAATCGGTGATGTTGGTGACGCGACCGGTATGCACGGAGCTCAGCGGATATTTCGCGCCGACCAGATCCCACGGATCTTCCTGCAGCTGCTTCATGCCGAGGCTGATACGGTGGGTTTCCTTGTTGATCTTGATGACCTGAACCTTGACGGTCTCGCCGATCGACAGGATTTCGCTCGGGTGGTTCACGCGGCGCCACGCCATGTCGGTGACGTGCAGCAGCCCGTCAACACCGCCCAGATCAACAAACGCACCGTATTCGGTGATGTTCTTGACCACACCGTCCACGGCCTGACCTTCGTGCAGGTTGCCGATGACCTCGGCGCGCTGTTCGGCGCGGGACTCTTCGAGGATCGCGCGACGCGACACGACGATATTGCCACGGCGACGGTCCATTTTCAGAATCTGGAAAGGCTGCTTGAGACCCATCAGCGGGCCAGCGTCGCGCACGGGGCGCACATCGACTTGCGAACCCGGCAGGAAGGCAACCGCCCCGCCCAGATCGACGGTAAAGCCGCCCTTGACCCGGCCAAAGATCGCACCTTCGACGCGCTCTTCGTCGGCATAGGCTTTTTCCAGACGATCCCAGGCTTCCTCGCGGCGGGCCATTTCGCGCGAAATGACGGCTTCGCCACGGGCGTTCTCGACCTGACGCAGGAAGACTTCCACCTCATCGCCAGCGGCAATGTCGGGGGCTTCTCCGGGATTTGCGAATTCTTTGAGGTCGACGCGGCCTTCCATCTTGTAGCCTACGTCGATGATGGCCTGGCCCGCTTCGATTGCGATCACCTTGCCTTTGACAACAGACCCTTCTTCGGGCGTGTCCATTTCGAAGCTTTCGTTCAGGAGGGCTTCGAATTCCTCCATGGATGCGTTAGCTGACATATATAAGTCGTTTCCTTTTTCACATTTTTGCGGGCCGCGCGGTTGTCTCCGCCGGTCTTGGATTGGTCAGAAGGACGCAAAGCAAAGAGGGCCGGATGGTCCGACCCTGCTCGTCTCGTTGCCATTGCGGTGATTTCCACCTTGTCGACGCCTGCGTCTTAACGAAGCGCCGCGCGCTTGGCAAGCCCTGCATCCACTGGCCCCGGCGCAACAATTGCGGCGCTCCCGCCCTGTGGGTCGGCCCGCGCGACGGGAGGAGAAAACCGCGCGGGCCGGCCGCTCTTCATCCGAAGAGCGGGTCTTCAAAGACGAAAAGCGGTTCCCCAAACCCGTCCACAGGGTCGCTCCGCCCGAGGACACGCGGCATCGCCAACGCGTCGGCTCCAACGGTGCCGCCGGGGATCACCGGATCAACATGCATTCCGTAGCGCGATCCACCATCGCTACCAGCGACAACCTCAGGATCAAACCGGCTTTCCCCGGCGATGTCCCCGATCTGACGATAGCCGCCGTCATCACGCGCGACGATCCTGAAAACAAACGTATCCATATCCAACCACTTGAAAACAAATCAACTTCATACTCCGAGCCCACCGGGTCGGCCGAGCACACATTACCCCGGATCGCAAAGCGGCATCAGTCCGGAATACGTGACTGGGGTTTTCCCGACCTTGACGCTCAGTCGTCGCGCGACAATCGGTCCTGGATCAGACGGCTGACATGCGCGAGCGCATCGTCGATGGACATGTCGCTGGTATCTATCAGGATCGCATCGTCTGCCGGCTTGAGCGGCGCATCGGCCCGGTTCATGTCGCGCTGATCCCGCGCCCGGACATCGGCAAGAACAGTTTCGTAGCTGTCCGTCGCCCCCCGCGCAACCTGCTCCTCATACCGCCGCCGGGCACGCACTTCGGGGCGCGCGGTCACGAAAAGCTTCAGATCCGCCGCCGGGCAGATCACCGTCCCGATATCGCGCCCATCCAGCACCGCACCGCCCGGCCGCGCGGCAAAGTCGCGTTGAAACGCCACCAGCGCCGCGCGCACCTCGGGGATCGCGGCGACCTTGCTTGCCATCTGCGCAACCTCGGCCCCCCGCAGATTGCCGCCTTCAAGTTGCCCGGCCGTCAACGCGCGTGCCGCAACAATCGGATCCGCACCGTTCAGCACCTGTGCACCCACCGCCCGATACAGCAGCCCGGTATCCAGATGGTCGAACCCGAATTGCGCGGCAACCGCCTTGCTGATGGTTCCCTTGCCCGCAGCGGCCGGACCGTCAATCGCGATGGTGAATGTCACTGGCTCCCCCTGAATTTACCCAGGCTCCACCTGACGACCTGCCCGATCACGCAGAGCAGAAGCAGCAGCACCGACGTCTCGTATAACTGGAACTTGAGAACCGTGTAGGTGCTGGCGAGTTCCACTTCTTCGGGACTGAGCAACGGTGTCTTCAGCATTCGGCCAACAGCCGCGTTTTCAAGCATGTCCACATAAAAGGCGAGCGCCGGAAAAACCGCTCCCGCCAATGCCCAGCGTCCGAAATTACGTCGCAATCCCATGCAGATGGCAAGCGCCAGACCACCCGCCAGTCCGATCGCAAAACCGGTGTCCAGAATCCGCTGTTCCCGCAGGTACAGCCGGCGCGCGGGCTCCTTGATCTGTGCCACATAGGCTTTTGCGGCGTCGTAACCATACCCGTCATTGCGCAGGTCGAATACCGCTTCACCATTCGAACCCGCCATGATCGCGGGAAGGGTCCAGCCCCACATCAACAGCAGACACAGCACCGCCAGCGCGGCAAGCGCCAACAGCATGCTCCACGCCCGACGCATCGCGTCGCTACGCCGGATGCCGCGACAGCGCGGCGCCAAGCCGCTGCATCAACGGTTCGAAAATCGGGAACGACGTGGCAATGGGGCCGCCATCGTCCACGCTGACCGGTTGCTGCGCTGCCATGCCCATCACCATGAACGACATGGCGATCCGGTGATCCAGATGGCTGGCGCAGGTCGCGCCGCCCTTCACCGATCCCGGACCATGGCCGGTGACCGACCACCAGTCTTCGCCCTCTTCGACATCGACGCCATTCGCGCGCAACCCGGTGGCCATCGCATCGATCCGGTCGCTTTCCTTGACCCGCAATTCCCGGACACCGCGCATCATCGTCACCCCATCGGCGAAACCCGCCACGACCGACAACACCGGGTATTCATCGATCATGCTGGCCGCGCGCTCGGGCGGCACGTCGATCCCCTTCATGGCCGGCGAAAACCGCGCGCGCAGGTCCGCCACCGGTTCGCCGCCTTCCTCGCGCTCGTTCTCATAGGTCAGGTCGGCCCCCATCTCCCGCAGGGTGGTGAACAACCCCGCCCGCGTCGGGTTCAGCCCGATTCCCGGCACCAGCACATCCGAACCGGGCACGATCAGGGCCGCACAGACCGGAAAGGCCGCGCTGGACGGATCGCGCGGCACGGCAATCACCTGCGGCTGCAACTCGGGCTGCCCGGTCAGGGTGATGACCCGCCCCTCGTCGGTCTCCTCGGTGGCGATCTCGGCCCCGAACCCCGCCAGCATCCGTTCCGAATGATCGCGGGTCGCCTCCTTTTCGATCACCACGGTCTTGCCCGGCGCGTTCAATCCGGCCAGCAGAACGGCGGATTTCACCTGCGCCGAGGGCACCGGCACCCGGTATCGCACGGGCATCGGATCCGCCGCACCCACAATGGTCATCGGCAGCCGCCCGCCCGAGCGCCCCACCGCCTCGGCCCCGAACAGGGCCAGCGGGTCGGTCACCCGCGCCATCGGACGCTTGTTCAGGCTGGCATCGCCGGTAAAGGTCGCGCTGATCGGGCAGGTCGCCATCGCGCCCATGATCAGCCGCACGCCGGTACCGGAATTGCCGCAATCGATGACCTGGTCGGGTTCCGCGAAACCGCCGACGCCAACGCCATGCACGCGCCAGGTGCCGTCCTCATCCCGCTCGACATCGGCCCCAAAGGCCCGCATCGCCCTCGCCGTGTCGAGCACATCCTCGCCCTCGAGCAATCCTGTGATCCGGGTCTCGCCAACCGCCATCGCGCCCAGGATGAGCGAGCGGTGCGAAATCGACTTGTCGCCGGGCACATCGGCCACGCCGGACAACGCCCCGCAAGGGGCGGACATCATCGGAATCGGGGTGCCGTGGCTGGACATATCGTGCCTCTCCTCAAGTCGGTGCCCCCCGCTTTATCCGATGCCCGCGACAGGGTCCACAACCCGTGACCACATCCCGCCGGGATCGGTTCACAGACGGCGGAATGTCAGGTAATGCGGCACCCGCCCCTCGCGCAACGCCTTCTGTTCATAGCGGGTCGACACCCAGTCATCCCAGGGCGCGCGCCAATCCGCCGGACGCTCCGCCAGCCACTCGAACCCGGCCCTTGGCACCTGTTCCAGCGTCTGCCGCACATAGTCAGGAATATCCGTCGCCACCCGCAGAATCGCACCGGGCGCAAGCACGTCGCGCAACGGTTCCAGATGCTCCGGCGTGACAAACCGCCGCCGATGATGCCGCGCCTTGGGCCAGGGATCGGGATAGAGCAGGAACGCCCGCTGGATCGACCCCGCCGGCAACACATCCATCAGATCACGCGCATCGCCGGGATGCACCGCCAGATTGCGCACGCCTGCCCTGCGAATCTTGCCCAGCAGCATCGCGACGCCGTTGATATAGGGTTCGGCGCCGATGATCCCGACATCCGGGTTCTCCCGGGCCTGATGCACCAGGTGCTCGCCACCGCCAAAGCCGATCTCCAGCCAGACCGGTCGCCCGCCGAACAGCCCGGCCAGATCGAGAGCGTCGCGTTGCGGGTTCTCGTCCCAGCCCACCGGTCCCGGCGACAGCGCAGCAAGGTCTTCGTCCAAATAAGCCTGCTGGCTCTTCTTCAGCGCCTTGCCCTTCAGGCGTCCATAGAAATTTCGATACGGTCGGCTACGTTCTGTCATGATGCGCGGTCTAGCCTGATGGGCGTCCGTTCACAATCCCCGCCGGCAGCGTCAGGCGCCACCGCTGGCACCCCCTTCGCGGGGGGCTTCATCTTTGTCCAAATACTCCGGGGAGTGTGAGGGGCAGCGCCCCTCATCCCGGTTTCCCTGTTCGGGCGATCGCCCTCAGAGCGCCGCTTTCAGCGCATCGACAAGATCGGTTTTCTCCCAGCTGAATCCGCCGTCGGCGTCGGGTTCGCGCCCGAAATGCCCATAGGCCGCGGTCCGCTGGTAGATCGGCCTGTTCAGTTGCAGGTGCTCGCGAATACCCCGGGGGGTCAGGTCCATCACCCGGGCGACCGCGTTTTCGATCGCCGCGTTCTCCACCTGCCCGGTGCCGTGGGTATCGACATAGATCGACAGCGGGCGCGACACGCCGATGGCATAGCTCAGCTGCAGTGTGGCGCGGTCCGCCAGCCCTGCCGCGACGATATTCTTCGCCAGGTAACGCGCCGCATAGGCGGCAGACCGGTCGACCTTGGTCGGATCCTTGCCCGAGAACGCACCGCCGCCATGCGGCGCCGCACCGCCATAGGTGTCCACGATGATCTTGCGCCCGGTCAGCCCGGCATCCCCGTCGGGGCCGCCGATCACGAATTTTCCGGTGGGGTTCACGTGCCACTCGGTCTGCGCGGTCAGCCAGCCATCGGGCAGGATCTCGGCGATATAAGGTTCGACGATCGCACGGATATCGTCGCTGCTCAGGTCCTCGTCCAGATGCTGGGTACTCAGAACAAGCGAGCGCACGCTCACCGGCCGACCATCCTCGTACATCAGCGAGAGCTGGCTCTTGGCATCCGGGCCAAGCGCCGGTTCGGTGCCGTCCTTGCGCACCTCGGCCAGGCGCCGCAGGATCGCGTGGGCATACTGGATCGGCGCCGGCATGAAGGCCGGCGTTTCGTTGGTGGCGAAGCCGAACATGATGCCCTGATCGCCCGCGCCCTCTTCCTTGTCGGCGGATGCATCGACACCCTGGGCGATATGCGCCGATTGTTCGTGCAACAGGTTGGTAATGTCGCAGGTCGCATAATGGAACTTGTCCTGCTCATACCCGATATCGCGAATGCAGTCCCGCGCAATCTGGTCGATGCGGCCCATGTAATCGTTCAGCTTGTTCTGATCGCTCAAGCCGATCTCGCCGCCGATGACTACACGATTGGTTGTGGCAAATGTTTCCGCGGCGACCCGGGCCTCGGGCTCCTCCGCCAGCAATGCATCAAGAATGGCATCCGAAATGCGGTCGCAGACCTTGTCCGGATGGCCCTCGGAAACCGATTCCGAAGTGAAAGTATAATTGTTACGGGACATGAATAGTGCTCCATTGGGGGTTATCCCGCCACGCCAGGAAGCCGTTGTGACGGATTTTGTCGGGTTAAGGCGGCTGGCCTAAGAGGTCAACTGCCTAAACAGCTTTTATTTTTCGTGAATTTCCCCAAAGACCGACCAGCCCGATCAGCAGGACTCCCAGAACCGGCCAGTCCCCGATGCGCGAATACAGGGTCGCCGGCAGGGGTTGGGGCAGTTCCGCATCGATGAATCCCGCCTCTCCCAGGGGGAGGCTTTCGACGACACGGCCCCATGGATCGATCATCGCCGAGATCCCTGTATTGGCCGCACGCACCATCGGCAGACCCTGTTCGATGGCACGCATGCGGGCCTGTGCCAGATGCTGGTAAGGACCGGCGAATTCCCCGAACCAGGCATCGTTCGTCACTTGCAGCAGGAAATCCCCGCGCCCCGCACCGCTCTTTGCGTCCTCGGGAAAGACAGCCTCGTAACAGATCAGCGGCAGCCCCCGGCCCAGCCTTCCGAAATCCAGCAGGACCGGGCCCGGACCGGCGCTGTACCCATCGCCCTCCTGCGCGGCGAATCCGCGCAATCCGAGCCGGGCAGCAAAATCGCCACCGGGGAAATACTCGCCGAAAGGAACGAGATGGTGTTTGTCATAGATTGCGGCAACGTCCCCGCCCCCATCCAGTTTCACCAGAGAGTTGAAATGGCGTGATCCGTCGCGGCGCTGGATCCCGACGGCCAGTGGCGTTCCCTGCGCCGCCTCCGACATACGCGCAAACGCCTCGGCCGCATAGTCGAGCAGGACCGGAACCGCCGTTTCCGGCCAGACCACGAGATCCGGTTGCGGTGACGCAGCGGTAAAGTCGATCTGGCGCTGAAAGAACGCCGGCATATAGTCCGGGTCCCATTTCTGATGCTGCGGGGCGTTGGGCTGAACGATCCTGACCGTCCCGGTCGTGGCGCTTTCCGCCGGCACCGTGCGGGCCAATCCCAACCCCACCACCGCCAGGATCAGAGCCGGCAGGAACGACATCAGTCGCATGACGGGATGGCGCCGCGTGACCAATGCGAGCCCCGGCAACAGCGCCGCCATCAGGGTCAGCACACCAAGCCCCTGCGGCCCGATCCAGGCAAGGGTGAGGCTCACCGGCGTCTCCACCCAGATCTGCGCCAGCCCCGCCCAGGGAAACCCCGTGAGCACATAGGCCCGCGCGAATTCTGCGAGCGAAACAGTCATGATGAGCGCCGCGACACGCATCGGGCCGCTGTGCCCGAGCCGCGCCGCTGCCCAGAATGCCGCCGCCCAGAACAGCGCCAGACCGCCCGACAGCAAAACCAGAGCAAAGGGCGCCATCCAGCCATGACGGGCCACGTCCACCAGAAATGGCTCGACAATCCAGATCAGCGCGTGCGCGAAATAGCCGGAGGCCAGTGCCCAGCCCAGCCATGCCACCCGTCCCGGCGTATCGACCCCGTGCAAAATCCACGGAACCAGCGCCAGCGCAACCATTGTGATCGCCCAAAATCCGTAGGGCGCAAGCCCGAGCGCGGCCAGCGCCCCGAGCCCTGCCGCCACCAGCATCCGGAGCGGCAAGCCACGGGGCGGTGCGATCATACGGCGTGCTCTGGCAGACGTATGCGCAAACGCTTGATGCGGCGCGGATCGGCGTCGATCACCTCGAATTCCGGGCCTTCGGGATGGGGCACCACCTCGCCGCGCGCGGGCACCCGCCCGGACAGCATGAACACCAGTCCCCCCAGCGTATCGATTTCCTCTTCGTCGACCTCGTCGCTGTCGGTCAGCGAGCGACCGATCTCGGCCTCGAAATCCGCCAGCGGCGTCTTGGCGAGGGCAACATAGCACCCGGGCTTTTCCTTGACCCAGGGGCGGTCCTCGTCGGTGTCGTGCTCATCCTCGATTTCCCCGACCACCTGTTCGATCAGATCCTCGATAGTCAGCAACCCGTCAACGCCGCCATATTCGTCGATCACCAGCGCCATGTGGCGCCGTTCCGTCTGCATCTTGGTCAGCAACACCCCGATCGGCATCGACGGAGGCACGAACAGCAGCGGCCGCAGCATCGAACCCAGGTCGAAATCCGATGTTTCGCCATTGAACCCGTGGCTGAGCGCGAAATCCTTGAGATGCACAAATCCCAGCGGGGTGTCGAGCGTGCCCTCGTAGACCGGGATGCGCGTCATGCCGCTCTCGCGGAACTGATGCACCAGTTCGTCCTTGGAGATCGTGTTGGCGACGGCGACGATATCCGCCGTGGGTATCGCGACATCCTCGACCCGCATGCGGCGCAGGTTGATCATGCCCCGCGATTCGACCGCCTCGCCACCTGCCGATGTGGCCGGTGTTTCCTCGGGGGGCGAAAACGCCTCGATGATGCGTCCGAGCAGGCCGGGGCGCTCTGCCTCTTCCTGCTCATCGGTCTCATGTCTCGCGGAAAGTTCCGTTTCGTCCTGTGGCTGCGCGCGCTGCGCCGCGCTAGAACTGCCGTCTGTGTCGTCCATCGTTCCTATCCAAATGGGAGCGCTCAGGCCCCGTCTTTTTCCCAATATGGGTCATCAATACCCAACTTGCCAAGTATCTCGACTTCGCAGCCTTGCATCAAGGTGGCATCGGGGTCACGAATGTGGTCATAGCCCAGAAGATGCAAGAGACCATGAACGATCAGATGTGTGACATGATCGCTCACCGGTTTTCCCGCTGCCTTCGCCTCGCGGGCACAGGTGTCGTAGGAAATCGCGACATCGCCCAGTTCGATCTCGCCAAAGACATCTGCCCGGGGCATGGCGGGCAACCCGCCCGGCTCCGCAGCCGCCAGATCGGTCGCAGGCCAGCTGAGCACATTCGTCGGCACCGGCTTGCCGCGAAACCCGGCGTTCAATTCGGCGATTTCGGCATCGTCGGTGGCAAGGATTGCGAGCGAGACCGCCTCCGCGTCAAGGCCCAGCCGCTCGAAGGTCGCCCGACCCGCCATCCCGGCGATCGCCTCAAGATCAATGTCCGACCATCGCGCGGATTTCTGGTGGATCTCGATACTCATGCAGGTCTCGTTATTGACGTCACGCCGGCAACAGGCCCGGAATATCCTATGCTTTAGACTGATTGCAGGGACCAAGACCAGCCCTTTGCACAGCATGCTCCAATGCGCGCCTACCTGTAAATCCTGCATCGGGCAGGAAAACGGTTGTCATAGTCCCTTCGGGCGCACTAAGCTCATCCAAAGGTTGCATTTGATTGTGAATTACCCCGTTGTTTTGCGCCTCGCGCCGCAAACAAGCGATTGTATGGAATGACAGGTTTTGCCGGACACCGTTTCGGCGCACGAGAAGGACAAGTTTCGTATGCCCGGTACAGAACTATCCACGAAGCAGATCGCGTTTCTTGACAGGTTCATCCTCAAGGGCTGGTTCACCGGAAGCAAGAACAAGAAGACCACCGACGCCTATACGCGCTATGTCGAGGTGGAACAGACATTCAAGGACGCGCTGCTTGCCTTGCCCGGCGACGACCCGAGGGTCAAAGAACTGGGCGGTCGCGCCGCCGGTCCGATGGCGAAGAAGAATGCCGGCGACTTTGACGGTGCCCGCGAGGTTCTTGCA
The DNA here is from genome assembly GCF_041224545.1 of Sedimentitalea sp. XS_ASV28. Lineage (NCBI taxonomy): Bacteria > Pseudomonadati > Pseudomonadota > Alphaproteobacteria > Rhodobacterales > Paracoccaceae > Sedimentitalea > Sedimentitalea sp. XS_ASV28. The sequence goes on from NZ_JBGFGP010000177.1 coordinate 42,238, forward strand.
GCGTTGATCCCCTTAGTCGGTCAACTACGCCAGACGATTACCTCGGAACATGCGAAAGCGGTTACCTCGGAACATACGCAAGCGGTCACGCAGTTTGACACCGTGTTGGCCGATCTGCCGGACGCGGACCCACGTGTGAAATCCATCGTCGCTCGTGCCGACGGGCCAAAAACCGCCGCCCCTGCCGATATGCCCGCGGCAATGGACGCGCTCAAGCAGCTTGGCGATGAGGCAGCCGAACTCGGGCCGGTCATGGTGGAGGAACACGCCGAAGCGGTGCGCCAGTTCCAGCAGGCGATCAAGGTACTGCCAGCCGATGATTCGCGGATCAAGCTGATCCTCGACAAATCGGTCGATCCGATCGGCAGGACCACCGCCAGGGAAAGCTTTGCCGCGATCAAGACACTGACCGATCTCAAGACCGAAATCGAACAGGCCAAGCAGGACATCGCCGCCGACAAGACCCGGATGCTGCAGAGGATCACCCAGTTGGCGGATCCCGGCGGGGCGTCTCCGGATGAAAAGGAGGCGATGGAGGCTGAACGCAACCGGGTTACGGCGGCAATGGCTGCCGACTGGCCGACTCCGGACGATTTCGCCAAGGCCCAACTGGCCTGCGACGCGCTTGCGAAACTGGTGCGCACCTCCGAAAAGCTATCCGCACTGGCAACCAAGTCTCCCCAAGCGGCTGCGAAAGCCCGCGAGGTCGTTGCGAGCTTTGATGCCATTATCGGCGACAGACCGGTGACAGCCGAGTGGATTGCCGAGATCGAGGAAGACATTGAAGAAGCGCGCAAGCATGCGTCCGACGCAATTTTGGAGTGGAACAAGGCCAACGCCCTGCCGGGAGACACCCCGCAACAGGTCAAGGCAAAGGAACTGGCGATCGAGGCCGCGCTGGCCGATTACCAGGCGGCGCAAAACAAAGAGGAAGCCGCACGCAAGATCAACAACGCCATCATCGGCAAGGAAAAGCTGTCGCAATCCCTCGCCTTCGGCCCGCTTGCCCCTGATGCCGGCCGCCCGTTCAATGACGGTTCGGCCGAGAAGCTGATTGCCGCCTATCAGAAAGACCCGCTGCTGGCCGACAGCGCCGCCGCCCTCGCCCAAAGGTCAAGAGATCCCGACCAGATCGCCCATGTGATCGAACCGATGTGCAACCTCGCAGCGTCTGGATTCGCGGCCAATGGAATGGATATGCGCGATGACCGAGCCCGGAGCTATGCCGAGAACCTGTTGAAATCCGGCGATCATATCGGTCCGGATTTCTATGACGGGCTGAACAGCTATCTGGAATCCGGCCGCCAGTTTGAAGAGAATCCGCTTGGGCCGCTGCCCAAAACCTTCTCGGAACTGGCCACGACGCGCAGCAAGGCGATCGGCGGTGCCATGCTGGCCGACGACGGTACGTTCGACCCCACATCGGACAAGGCGAGGAACGCCATCAACGACCTGATGTATCATCCCGGTATCCTGAGAAACGCCACGCCATCGCTGGCCCTGCATGCGTTCGAAACCCAGAAGGCATTGCAGGACGCCAAAACGAAAAAAGCCTGTGCCAAGGTAATCAACGGGATGAAGGCACCCACCGGACAGGCGGGTACGGGGCTGGTTTGTAAAACCCTTGGTGTCGGGCCGCCGATAACGGACGCAGATGCCCGACAGGCCGCGCTCGCCGCGTTTTTCACGCCTATGGACCAGGGACCGGTCGGGTCCTGCTTTACCACCGCTCCCGCCCGCAGGTTCCGGCACGAAAATCCCGCAGAAGCGCTGAAAGGCTTTGCCGAGATTGCAAGCCAAGGGACGTTCACATCGGCAGGCGGTCTCAAGGTGCCGGCGGTGACAAAGCTGAACGACGGTGGAAATCCGTTGGTGCAAAGCTGGGAATTCAGCGTCGCCTCGGCAGCCGCCACGCAGACCGGCAGCCGCGAGCGCAAGGCACTGCGCGGAAACCTGCTTGCGCCCGACGGTCTGGGCAAGGTGATCGAAACGGTCGGGGGAACCGACAAGCGCAAGCAGGAGGCCGCGAGAGCCAAGCTCACCACGGCTATCGCGACGGATTTCAACTTTTACTACGATCCGACGTCGGAAATAACGGATTCGAACGACGGTTCTTCATCGAAGGGGCGCTATCGCATCCAGCCGGTGGATGATTTCGGCGCGCCGCGGGGGGGGCCGATCACCACAAAAGAAGAGTTTATCAAAGAGTTGACCGACTCGGCGCTCAAGGCTCTGTCAGTGAGCAAGACCTCGGATGAAGGCAAAGCAATCATCGCCCATATACAGTCGAATACCTTTATCGACGCGGTCTGTCGCGGCAAGTACAAGCCATGGGAGCTGTCATCGGGTGGATTGGAGCGCGACCCCACCAAGGCGCTGTTCGGCGGCGATCCCCAAACCAAAACGTTAGTCACCAAGGTCTCCAATCCCAAGGCTCCGCCAAATGAGGGTGCCCGCACCAAGGAAGTTCTGACGGCTCTTGTGGACATGGTCACGGGCAGCACTGACCGGTTCATCAATATCGGCACCAGCGGCATCCATTCCTTCAACGCCTTGCCCACCGCAAAGAGCCGCCCCGGCGAACATTCGATGCAGGATCTGCACGGTTCGACCCCAAGTCGAACAGCCAGAAATATCCAGAGAAAGGTCATCGATCCGGGCAAGAAGATTTCGGACACCGCACTTTCGGTTGAGCGCGCGGCCCACATGTTCGACAAGAAGATCAACGCCATGCTGGCCAACGAAACGGACGATGCATTGCGCCAGGAGTTGGAGAGAGACGCCGAGCCGCACCGTCCCACCGCCGATGCAAAGCCCGAAGCGATCCTCGCCGCCGTTACCAAAGCTACCAAGGAATTCGACAAGAAAAGGGCCCGCCGCACCGCCGACAAATGGAAGGCCGAACAGGAAACCCCGCAGGATCGGGTCGACACCTGGAAGCGGGAGCAGGAAAAAACAGGGGTCACCGTTTCCGACACCGAGCTTGCCGACAAACTGCGCGCAGAACAATTGGCGGCGAGGGATGCGTATGACAAGAAGTTGGCCGACATGGAGAAGGCATACGCGAGGCGCACGAACAACTCCCTGCTTAGCGAACTCGCCAACAATCTGGGCAGTCCGCAGGTCATGGTGGCCGACACCAACTGGGGTGATGAACGGACCCATACCTTTTTCGTGGCGATGCCCGATCCCACCACTGGCGAGCTCAGGCTGTGGAAACGCACCGAGCCCGGCGGTGACTTGGCGCCGCTGGACCGAAAATGGATCGATACGGAATGGGACAGGACCGAATGACAATCCGCGACGAAACGGCATAGCAAGAAGGACAGAGAATGGCTCAGGATCCGCAGATATTGCTTTCGTTCGATGACGAAGGTGACGCAATCGTCATCGTGGACGACACGGAAGCGGGCGACGCGCGCACGCTGCTCGAGCTTGCCCCCGATCTGAAGGAACCGGGCAAGGCCCTTCAACTCGCGCAGGCGCTCAACCACCTCGCACATGAACAGACATTTGCCGTCATCGAAGACCCGGCGGCTTTTGCCGATTGGTACAAAAAACGCCTTGCCGAAGAAGACACCGATGCCGACTGGGTCGAGGGAACGTACCAGCTCAGCAATTACGCCACCCCGGATTTGACCGCGATTGAGGCCCCCAGGATCAGTGGCGATACCCTTACCTTTTTCGCCATAAACCGCCAGCTTGGCGCGATCTATGTGGTCAGCGCCGGCCTCGGGGGGGACACGCTCACCCCGGATTACGAACCGATGACCAACTGAGGGGGCGGACTTTCAGCCTCATGCGTCGGCGCGCGCCGCAGGCATAAATCCGCAGCATCGCCTGCATCGTCCCGACGGCGGGTCCGTCGATGGCGCAAAGTCGGCCCCCGATCTTGCCACGTCTCCCGATACCTATAGAAGAGCCACGGCGCTATCTTCACGAAGGTTCACGGAGAAAACGATATGACCCGAATTGTCTGCATTGGCGAATGCATGGTCGAGATGGCACCCACCAACACCGAAGGATCCTATCAGATCGGCTTTGCCGGAGACACGATGAACACCGCCTGGTATCTGTGCCAGTTGCTGGGCAGCGCCCATCAGGTCGATTACCTGAGTGCGGTTGGGCAGGACGCGATCTCGGATCGGATGCTGGCTTTTCTGGAGGATGCCGGTATCGGGATCGGTTCGATTCAGCGTCTGCCCGAATTGACCGTCGGCCTCTACATGATTCAGTTGCAGGACGGCGAGCGCAGTTTCAGCTACTGGCGTGGGCAGAGTGCCGCGCGGCTGCTGGCCAGCGATCCCGCGCGGCTTGCGGCGGCGCTGAACGGGGCAGAGATCGCGTTCTTTTCCGGCATCACGCTCGCAATTCTTCCGGACGATGATCGCGCGCGGCTGCTGTCGGCGCTGGCCACGTTCCGTGCCGCCGGCGGGACAGTGGTGTTCGACCCGAACCTGCGCCCGCGCCTGTGGGAGAGCCCGCAAACCATGACCGCCAGCATCTCCGCCGCCGCAGAGGTCAGCGACACGGTGTTGCCCTCGCACGAGGATGAGGCGACATGGTTCGGCGACGCCGACCCCGACGCCACCCTCGCACGCTATCTGAAGGCCGGGGCACGCACCGTGGTGGTCAAGAACGGACCCGGCGAGATTCTCATTTCGCATGACGGTACGGTCTCGCGCGTGCGTCCGGTGGCTGCCGCGACAGTGGTCGACACCACCGCAGCCGGAGATTCCTTCAACGCCGGTTTCCTCGCGTCGCGTTTGTCGGGGAAACCGATCGATCAGGCCGTTATCGACGCCGCTGCGCTGGCCGGGCGGGTCATCCAGTCACGTGGCGCGCTGGTGCCCTGCGCCGGCTAGACACGATCCGCCCGCACGACAGGCGAGAGTTCCGGCGATGCGCGCCTGCTGCGAAAACCCGTAACTTGCCTCTACCGTCCCGGCGAGCGGCAGGATAATCTTGGCGCATGATTTTGCGCCTTTTTCTGATCCTCGCTCTCGTCAGTTCCTGCGGTCGTCCGCTCACTGAAACCGAAGCGGCTTTCATTCGCGGCCTGCAGGGAGAAGAGCTCGATACCTCCCGCGTGCGGATCGTCAGAGGCGCGCCGGTTGCCGCTGTCACCTTTCGCCGCAAGGCCCGCCCGCGCGTGGCCTGCCGCGAGCGCATCCTTCCTCCGGTCAAGGAAGAGATCGTGACCACCAAGCCCGCCGCGGTTGCCTTGTTCAACCACGTCTATTTCGTCAAGGACTGGTATCTCGACGATTACATGCGCGACTATCCCGAGCGCCTGTATCTCGTGCAATCGATGCTGCTGGCGCATGAGATGACCCATGTCTGGCAATGGCAGAACCGCGCGCGCACCGGGTATTCACCGCTGCGCGCTGCGGCAGAACACGGCAGCGTCGACGATCCCTACCTGTTCGAACTGAATGACGTTCCCGATTTTCTGAGTTACGGCTACGAACAACAGGGCGCGATCGTGGAGGAATATGTCTGCTGCCGGGCGCTTGCCCCTGATGCCGCGCGCACCAGGCGTCTGCATGACATGCTGAGCGGTGCTTTTCCGGTGTCCGACCTGCCCGCATCGCGCGAGAGCGATGTCTATCTGCCCTGGCGGGACGCCGAGCTTGCGGGGATCTGCTCTTAGGGCGCGGGGCCGTGGCTCGCTCCTGATCACCGAAGCGGGCAGAGCCCGGTTCAGACCTCGGTGAGCCTGCCGTTCTCGAGCCTGAGAACCCGGTCCATGCGCGCTGCCAGCTCCAGGTTGTGCGTTGCGATCACCGCGGCGAGGCCGGTATCGGCCACCAGCGCCATCATCGTGTCGAACACCTGGTCCGATGTTGCCGGGTCCAGGTTGCCGGTCGGCTCGTCCGCCAGCAGCAGGCGCGGCGCGTTGGCCAACGCGCGACAGAAGGCGACGCGTTGCTGTTCCCCCCCGGACAAGGCCGCCGGGCGATGATCCGCCCGCGCCGCGATCCCGACACGATCAAGAAGCTGAAGCCCGCGCTCGCGCGCCTGTCTCTCGGCGACGCCGTTGGCAAGCTGGGGCAGCACGATGTTTTCCAGCGCCGAGAACTCGGGCAGCAGGTGGTGAAACTGGTAAACAAAGCCGATATCACGCCGCCGCGCCGCCGTTCGCGCGCGATCGGATTTGCCGGTAAGATCGACGCCGCCGATCCGAACCTCGCCCCGATCCGCAACATCCAGCAGTCCCGCGATGTGCAAGAGTGTCGATTTGCCAGCCCCGGACGGCGCCACCAGCGCAACCGCCTCGCCCTTGCCGACATTCAGGTCAAGATCCTGCAAGACGCGGATTTCCGCAGGCGATCCGGCTCCGTAGCTCTTGAACAGCCCCTGCAATTGCAACACCGGATCATTCATAACGCAGCGCCTCGACCGGGTTCATCCGCGCCGCGCGCCGGGCCGGGAACAGGGTGACGAGAAAGGACAGCCCGAGCGACAGGGCCACCGCCGACAACACATCTCCCAGCCTGAGTTCTGCCGGCAGACGGTAGATGCCCCGGATCGAGGGATCCCAGACCCCGCCGCCCATCACGTAGTTCACGAACGAAAACAACGGGTCGATATAGATTGCGAAGAGACATCCCAGAACGACCCCCATCACCGTGCCGATCAGGCCGGTGAACGCGCCGCAGATGAAGAACACCCGCATGATCGAGCCTTCGCTCAGCCCGATGGTGCGCAGGATCCCGATGTCGCGCCCCTTGTTCTTGACCAGCATGATCAGCCCGGACACGATGTTCATCGCCGCGATCAGAACGAGAATGGACAGGATGATGAACATCACGTTGTCTTCGACTTCGAGCGCGCGCAGAAAACCGCCCGCCGAGTCGCGCCACGTCCAGACCTGCGCCCGATCTCCTGCGGCGCGCAGAATATCAATGGTCAGGGCGTTTACCGCTTCGGGGTCTTCAACCATCACCTCCAGCTCGTCTGCCACGCCCTCGCGGTTGAAATAGGATTGTGCCTCGGCAAAGGGCATGTAGACGCGGGTCCGGTCGATATCGTAGCGCCCTGCCGAAAAGACATAGACGACCTCATAGGCGTTTACGCGCGGGCTGGTGCCGAACGCGGTCTTCACCCCGTTGGGCGAGGTCAGCTTGATCGTATCCCCGACGCCCGCGCCGATGGCCCGCGCCACTCCCGATCCGATCGCGATGCCGTCGTCAAAGCGGGTCAGGTCGCCGGCGGCCTGTTCGGATTGTGCGATGCCCGGCAACGATTCAAGGTCCTCGCGGGAAATGCCAAAGATCTCGGCCCCGGAACTCCCGTCACGCAGGCTGATAAGGGCCTGCCCCTTGATCAGCGGCGCCACCCGCGTCACGCCGGGCACCTGCGCGACGCGTTCGGCCCAACCCTCGTAATCTTCTATCGTGCGATCAATCTGTCCCTGTGGCCCGACGCGGCCGACATCATAGACCGTCACATGGGCATTGGCCCCCAGAATGGTGCCGACAAATTCGGTGCGAAAGCCCGAGCGCACCGCCAACGTCGCGATCAGCGCGAAAACGGCGAGCGTGATACCGATCAGGCTGATCCATGTCATGACGCTGACACCGCCTTCGGCACGGCGGGCACGCAGATAGCGCCACGCGATCATCCATTCGAACCGGGCAAAGGGGGCGGGCGTTCTGGCCATGTCGGCTCCTGTCTGCAATCGACGAACGGATACACCGGCAAGCCCCACAGTCAACCCCGCAGGGAAAACGGGCAATTGATTGTCGTCAGGCGATTGCGTAGCAAGGGCAGGAACTACAGATGGGTGCGCCTTGACCGTCATTTCCCTTACCTCGATTCCGCCCCGGTTCGACATGCTGCAACGCACGCTGGCCGACCTGCTGAAACAGACGGCCGAGATTCGGGAAATCCGGGTCAATATTCCGCGCAGCTATCGTCGCTTCCCCGAGGGCAGCTTTTCGCTCCCCGAGGTGCCCGAGGGCGTGCGCATCGCCCGGACCGAAGAGGATTACGGGCCAGCGACCAAGCTGCTGCCCGCGCTGACCGAACTGGCCGGCACCGATGAGCCGATCATCTATTGCGACGACGACCGCACGACGTCGGTTCACTGGGCACAGGACTTGATTGAAGCCGCTCGCGTCTATCCCGGACTCTGCATTGCAAATTCAGGATGGGATCTAGATAAGCTATCTTTTTATCTAACACGTGAACCTGATATGTCTCGAAGAGCTGTGATGTTAAGGTCCCGTTATGACCTTCCTTATCGAGGGCGGCGCTTATGGCAAAAAGTTAATGAACTTTGCCAAGGCCGGAGTCTGCCGAAACCCTACCGAACGTGGAACTTTCGCCGCGAAGGACTAATTGACGTCATGGAAGGCTGCGGCGGCGTACTTATCAGGCCAAGGTTCTTCACAGAACAAGTTTTTTCAGTGCCCGAAAAGGTTTGGACCGTTGACGATATTTGGCTGTCTGGGATGGTAGCAATGAACGGGATCGGAATTTGGGGACACAACGGTCTCATGCCAAACGAGATCCCCGGCGCCGAGGACGAGGCCCTATCTAACAGCACAATAGAAGGGCTAGACCGCCAACAAGCCAATCGCGAATGCGTCCAATACATGCAACGCGAATTCGGGATCTGGCAGACGGGCTGAAGCGCGCTCACGCGCTCAGGTTGTCCCAACTGCGCCAGGGCTGCATTCGACGCAGCAATGTCTTGACGAAACTGTGACGCGCCGCCCGGCGCACCGCCGGCTTGTCCAGATTGCCCCGAAAGATCCCCCACGACACGCGCAGGGGCAATTGCCCGATACGCACCCAGTTCAGGCATTGCTCGTCGCTGTAACGGGACATGTCCACAAATGGCGCATAGTTCTTGCGCCAGACCCGCGCCACTTCGGCTCCCGTTCCCATCAGATCGGCCGACAACCCACCCCGTCGAAACACCGCGATGGGCACCAGCATGGCACAGCCCCTGAGGCCGCGCAGGAAAATCCGCAGGGTCATGTCGTAATCCGCGACAATCCTGAATTGCAGGTCATGCCCGCCCATTTCCAGAAACACCTTGCGCCGGATCAGTGTCGAATTGTGACAGAACGGAATGCTGCGCAGCATGCTGTTTGTGGTCACGCGTCTGGCGTGAAACGTACTGCCATCGGTATTGACGTATGTGGTCTGCCCGAAAGCATAATCCGGATCGTCGCTGGCCAGTTTCTGCTGAACCAGCGCCAGCGAATCCGCGCGTTCAATCAGGTCATCCGAGTTCAGAAAGATGATATAATCACCACTGCTGGCGGCGACCGCCTTGTTCATCGCGTCATAAAGGCCGCTGTCCGGTTCGCTGAAGAAGCGTACGGGCACCGGTGCCCCGTCCTGTTGCAGCGTGGAGATCTTTTCCTCTATCAGGGCCTGGGTGCCGTCGGTCGACGCGCCGTCCCAGATGACATGTTCCAGACCTCTGGCGCTCTGGCCCTGAACACAGTCCATGACCTCCAGAATGGCGTCCCGGCGCCCGGCGTCGATCAGGTTCCAGGTTACCGTGATGACCGAGATCGTCGGCGCGGCCCCCATCGTTCAGACGGTCTTGCCATAGATCGCAGCCACCTTGGCGACGGCCTGCTCGGGTGGCAGTTCCTCGCTCTCGCCGGTGCGGCGGCTGGTCAGTTCGACAACCCCGTTCTTGAGCCCGCGCGGCCCGACGGTGATGCGCCAGGGCAGGCCGATCAGGTCCATGGTGGCAAACTTGCCCCCGGCCCTTTCGTTGCGGTCATCATACAAAGGTTCCAGCCCAAGCGCGGTCAGTGACGCGTAAAGCGCCTCACAGGCTCCGTCGGCCTCTTCGTCACCCTGTTTCAGATTGACGATCCCGCAGTGGAACGGCGTCACGCCCTCGGGCCAGATGATACCCTTGTCATCATGGCTCGCCTCGATGATCGCCCCCAACAGGCGCGAAACGCCGATGCCGTGGCTGCCCATATGCACCGGAACCTGCTTGCCATCCGCAGTCTGCACGGTCGCGCCCAGAGCTTCGGAATATTTGGTGCCGAAATAGAAAATCTGCCCGACCTCGATGCCGCGCGCCGTCCGGCGGCGGGCTTCGGGCACCTTGTCAAACAGCGCCTCGTCATGGGTTTCGTCGGTGCGGGCATAGCGACTGGTGAATTCTTCAAGGACCGCCTGGCACTGCGCCACATCGTCATAATCGATGTCGCGGTCGCCGAATTTCAGGTCGGTGATCTCGCTGTCATAGAAAACCTCGGATTCGCCGGTCTCTGCCAGCACGAGGAATTCATGTGTGTAGTCGCCGCCGATCGGGCCGCCATCCGCCCGCATCGGGATCGCTTGAAGCCCCATGCGCTCATAGGTGCGCAGATAGCTGACAAGGTGGCGATTATAGGCGTGCAGCGCGTCCTCCTTGGTCACGTCGAAATTGTAGCCATCCTTCATCAGGAACTCGCGCCCCCGCATCACGCCAAAGCGCGGGCGGATCTCGTCACGGAATTTCCACTGGATGTGATACAGCGTCAGCGGCAGATCCTTGTAGCTGCTCACATGGCTGCGGAAAATGTCGGTGATCAGCTCTTCGTTGGTGGGACCGTAAAGCATGTCGCGGCCATGCCGGTCGGTGATCCGCAGCATCTCTTCGCCGTAATCGTCATAACGCCCGCTTTCGCGCCACAAATCCGCCGATTGCAGGGTTGGCATCAGCATCGGGATATGCCCCGCGCGCACCTGCTCTTCATTCACGATCTTTTCGATATTGCGCAACACCTTGTGGCCCAGCGGCAACCACGAATAGATACCGGCCTGCGCCTGCTTGATCATGCCAGCGCGCAACATCAGCCGGTGGCTGACGATCTGGGCTTCCGCGGGGTTTTCCTTGAGAACGGGCAAAAAGTATCGGGACAGGCGCATGTGCGGTCTCTTCATGGAACTCGGTTTATCGCGGTCTATGCCAAAGCGCCGGCCCAGGCAATCAACCAATGCGCGGCCAAATCGGCGAAGGGCGCAGTTTTTCAAGGCAGAAAGCCATTTCACCGGCCCCATCCCCAGCCGCCCCTTGAAACCGGTCGGCCTATGGGCGATGAGAGATGCCAACGCAAGCAAGGGCAACGCATGACACTGCCAGTCAGGGATCAACTGAAATACTGGGGCATCGCAATGGCGATCTTTGCCGTTGTGCTCTGGTTCCTTGGTGACGTTCTGCTGCCCTTCGTGATCGGCAGCGCCATCGCCTATTTCATCGATCCGGTGGCGGATCGTCTTGAACGTCTCGGCCTGTCGCGGGTGGCTGCGACCGCGGTGATCACGATCTTTGCCCTGCTTCTTGCGGTTCTGCTCGGTCTTCTGGTCATTCCGACACTGATTTCGCAGTCGATCGATCTGATCAACATCATGCCGCAGCTCTTCCAGGACCTGCAGACATTTGTCATCACGCATTTCCCGTCCCTGCTGGTCGAAGGGTCGAGCGCGCGGGAAGCGCTGAATACCATTGGCGCGGCGATCAAGGAGCGCGGTCCCCAACTGATCGAGTCGGTTCTCGGATCCGCGCTGTCGTTCCTCAATATCGTGGTCCTTCTGGTCGTGGTTCCGGTGGTGTCGGTCTACATGCTGCTTGATTGGGACCGGATGATCGCGCGGATAGACTTTCTTCTGCCCCGTGAGCACGCCCCGACCATCCGCAGGCTGGCCGGTGAAATCGACGAGACGCTGGCGGCGTTCATCCGTGGCATGGGCACCGTGAGCCTGATCCTCGGCACCTACTACGCCATCGCGCTGATGATGGTCGGGCTGAACTTCGGGCTGGTCGTTGGCGTCGTTGCCGGGCTCGTAACCTTCATTCCCTACCTCGGCGCATTGATCGGCGGATCGCTGGCCATCGGGCTCGCCATGTTTCAGTTCTGGGGCGACTGGGCTTCGATCGGGCTCGTTGCCGGGGTCTTCGTGCTGGGGCAGGTCGTCGAAGGCAATTTCCTGACGCCGAAACTCGTCGGCGACTCGATCGGGCTGCACCCCGTGTGGCTGCTGCTCGCCCTGTCGGTGTTCGGCGCGCTGTTCGGGTTCATCGGGATGCTCGTCGCCGTGCCGGTATCGGCGGCTCTTGGCGTGCTCGCGCGCTTTGCCGTTGATCAATACCTGCAAAGCCGCCTCTACAGTGGCGAGTCGGGCCAGGACGCGCAGTAGCATGGCCGAACAGCTGAGCTTCGACTTGCCAGCCATGCCGGTTCTGGGGCGGGACGATTTCTTCGTGTCGCCGGAAAACGCGATGGCGGTTGCGATGATCGACGCCAGCGACAGCTGGCCCAATGGCAAGCTGGTGCTGTCCGGCCCGTCGGGCGCGGGCAAGACGCATCTGACCCATGTCTGGGCTGCCGCAAATGACGCCGAGATCGTCACCGCCGCTGACCTGCCATCGCGCGACATCCCGGCGCTGGCAAAGTGGTGCGCGGCGGTCGAGGACGTGCCCCAGATCGCAGCGGACACAGAGGCGCAGAACGCGCTCTTTCACCTGCACAACCTGATCCTGTCGCAGGGCAATCGCCTGTTGCTGACCGGACGGGGCGCGCCCAACCTGTGGGCTCTCACGCTGCCTGACCTGCAAAGCCGGATCGACGGAACCACGCATATCGCATTGCTCGCGCCCGATGACAGGCTGCTGGCGGCGGTTCTGGCCAAGCTCTTTGCCGATCGGCAAATCACGCCAAAGCCGGATGTCATCCCTTTTCTGCTGTCACGCATGGACCGGTCTTTCCGCGCCGCAGAGGACATCGTGCGCCGTCTCGACAAGGCAGCATTGTCCGAACATCGCACGCTATCACGGCGACTGGCTTCCGAGTTGCTTGGCGCGCCGGAGCGGAAAGAATAAAATGGACACATACCTGTCACTCAACTCGGTTAGCGGCACCCCCATGACAAACGCCAACTTTCTCGATTCGCCCTTTCCCGAACCCGTCGAACTGCCTGATTCTGACCTCACCGGACCCGGGCGGTTTCACAATCGTGAACTCAGCTGGCTGGCGTTCAACTGGCGCGTTCTGGAAGAGGCCGAGAACCCGCGCGTGCCGCTTCTGGAACGGCTGCGCTTTCTGTCGATATCGGCCAAGAACCTCGAAGAATTCTATACCGTCCGTGTCGCCGGCCTGCGCGAACTGGCCCATGCGGGCAACACCACGCCCGCGGCGGACGGGCTGACGCCCGCCGAACAGCTTGTCCTGATCAACGAGGACGCGCGCAACCTCATGCAATCGCAGCAACGGGTGCTGACCCAGCTGGAACCGGCCCTGGAGGCGGCGGGGATCATCGTCGTCACCCGAGAGGAACTCACCGACTCGGACAAGACCTTTCTCGCCGACGTATTTCTGAACCGGGTCTTTCCGGTTCTTTCGCCCCTGGCCATCGACCCGGCGCATCCCTTCCCCTTCATCCCGAACACCGGTTTCTGTCTGGCGCTGCAACTGGAGCGGACACGGGACAAGCGGGTGCTTCAGGCGTTGCTGCCGATCCCTCACCAGATCGACCGGTTCGTCGCGCTGCCGTCCGAACCGGGCGAGCAACGTTTCCTGCTGCTCGAAGAACTCCTGCTCGAGAATATCGGCAGCCTGTTCCCCGGCTACAAGCTCAAGAGCCATTTCGAATTCAGGGTGCTGCGCGACAGCGACCTGGAAGTCGAGGAAGAGGCCGAGGATCTGGTGCGCGAATTCGAAGTTGCGCTCAAGCGTCGTCGCCGGGGCGAGGTTGTCCGGATGACGCACTCTGCCGGCGCGCCCGAAGAGTTGAAATCCACGGTGATGAGAGAACTTGGTGTCGAGACCGCAGAAGTCGTCGAGATCGAAGGCATGATCGGCATTTCGGATCTCGACGAACTCGTTCTCGACAGCCGCCCCGACCTGTTATGGCCCTCGTTCACCCCGCGCGTTCCCGAACGGGTCAGCGACCACGACGGCGACATGTTCGCCGCGATCCGGAAAAAGGACATGCTGCTGCACCACCCTTACGAGACCTTCGACATGGTGGTGCGTTTTCTCATGCAGGCGGCCCGCGATCCCGATGTGGTGGCGATCAAGCAGACGCTTTACCGCACGTCCAAGAACTCGCCCATCGTCGAGGCCCTGTGCGAAGCGGCGGAAGACGGCAAATCTGTCACCGCGCTTGTCGAACTGAAGGCGCGGTTTGACGAAGCCGCCAATATCCGTCAGTCGCGACGCCTCGAACGGGCCGGCGCGCATGTGGTCTATGGCTTTCTCGACCTGAAAACACACGCTAAGATCAGCACGGTGGTGCGCCGCGAGGGCGATAACCTCGTCACCTATACCCATTATGGCACCGGCAACTATCATCCGATCACGGCGCGCATCTATACCGACCTGTCGCTGTTCACCTGTGACAGGGCACTCGGACGGGATGCAACCAAGGTGTTCAATTTCCTGTCCGGCTATGCGCAACCCGATCAGCTTGAGAACCTGGCGATTTCGCCGCTGTCCCTGAAGCAGCGCCTGCTCGAGATGATCGAGGCCGAGATCGACCACGCCAGCGCCGGGCGGCCCGCGGTGATCTGGGCCAAGATGAATTCCCTGATCGACAGCGAGGTGATCGACGCGCTCTATCGCGCCAGCCAGGGCGGCGTGAAGATCAGCCTTGTCATCCGTGGCATCTGCGGCTTGCGCCCGGGGATCAAGGGATTGTCCGAGAATATCCGCGTCAAATCGATCATCGGGCGCTTTCTGGAACATTCGCGCATCGTGTGCTTTGGCAATGGCCACGGCCTCCCCAGCAAGCGTGCCCGGGTTTTCATCTCTTCGGCCGACTGGATGGGTCGCAACCTCAACCGCCGCGTCGAGACATTGGTTGAAATCGAAAACGCCACGGTCAAGGCCCAGATCGTCAGCCAGGTGATGGCCGCAAATCTCGCCGATGTCGCGCAATCCTGGATCATGGATCCCGATGGCAGTTCGACCCGCGCAACCGTGACCGAAGGCGAATTCGCCTTCAACTGCCATCGCTTCTTCATGGAAAACCCATCCCTGTCCGGCCGTGGATCGGCCGGTGCTTCGGATGTGCCGAAATTGACACACACCGATGAAGCAACGGGCAATTGACGCGTCCCGTTGCTTCCCGCATCCTGACCAGGGATCAGCCGGGGGAAGCATGAGTACCGAAGACGTCGCAGGCAACCCCGATTGGGATCCCTTTGGCCGCCCCCTGTTCGACAGCCCCAGCGCCCGCGCCCTGTCGCGCGTCGGCGTCGTAGACGTCGGTTCAAACTCTGTGCGACTCGTCGTTTTCGATGGCGCGGCGCGCAGCCCCGCCTATTTCTACAATGAAAAGATCATGTGCGGTCTGGGCGCGGGCCTTTCTCAGTCCGGATGCCTGAACCCCGATGGCCGCGTACGGGCGCTGGATGCCATTCAGCGCTTTCAGCATCTGGCGCGCGGAATGAACCTGCCCCCTCTTACCGCCGTCGCCACGGCGGCGGTACGCGATGCACAGGACGGTCCGCAATTCTGCGATGAAGTGCTGCGCAAGACCGGACTGCGGATCTGGGTGATCGACGGAGAGGAAGAGGCCCGGCTCTCGGCGCAGGGCGTTCTGCTCGGGTGGCCGGGATCATACGGCCTGGTCTGTGATATTGGCGGTTCGAGCATGGAGCTCGCGGAGATTTCCGGCGGACGGGTCGGCAAACGGGTAACATCGGCCCTCGGCCCGCTGAAACTGGCAAGTGTCAAGGGCGGTCGCGCGGGACGCAAGGCGCATATCAGGGACGTGATGGGCCAGCTCGCGGACACGATGGGACCACAGCCCGACCGCCTGTTCCTGGTGGGTGGCAGCTGGCGGGCGATTGCCCGCATCGACATGCTGCGCCGCGACTACCCTTTGCATGTGCTGCACGAATACCGGATGCGTCCCAAGGACGTGCGCGCCACGGTCAAATTCATTGAAAAGAACGATCCGGACTGGCTGCGCAGCAACGCCAACGTGTCCTCGGCCCGGATGGCGCTGGTTCCGATGGCGGCGGATGTATTGGCGAGACTGGTGAACACGTTCAAGCCCAAGGATATCGCGGTATCGAGCTATGGCATCCGCGAGGGGTTGCTTTACGAGCAGATGCCGCAGCGGCTGCGCGACCGGGATCCGCTCATCGAGGCCTGCCATTTTGCCGAAGCCAAGGACGCCCGCTTTCCCGGCTTTGGCGACACGTTGTTCAAATTCATCCTGCCGCTGTTCAAATCGGCCCCCGATTCACGCAAGAGGCTCGTCAAGGCGGCCTGCCTGCTGCACGACGTCAGCTGGCGCGCGCATCCCGACTATCGGGCGGAAATCTGCTTTGACAATGCCACGCGGGCCAATCTCGGCGGTCTCAAGCATTCGGAGCGGGTGTTTCTCGGCCTTGCCCTGCTGCATCGGTATCGCAACAAGCGCGAAGGCACGCGATTCGAAGACATGTTCGAGCTGATCGACGAGGGTGATCAACTCCATGCCGAGATCCTGGGCAAGGCGATGCGGTTCGGTGCGATGCTGCTGATGCAGGAGGGCGAGTCGATGAGCAGCCTGAAATGGTATCCCAAACGCCGTCTGCTCGAATTCCGCCTCTCCAGGGACTCGCAGGATCTCTATGGCGAAGTGGCGCAAGCGCGCATGCAGTCTCTGGTCTCGTCACTTTCCGCCGAGTTGAAAGTGATCGATATCAACTGAACGGCAATGCCTCAGAGATCGGTTTGCCCCTGCGGCGGCAGATCGGTGCCGGGGACCGCTTCGGGGTCTGCCTCGGGTTTCTCTTGCGGTTCGATCTTCTTGCGAATGATGATGTCGCCATTGGGCAGAACCTCGGGCGGATGATAGGCGGTCCAGTCCTTGATCTCGCTCAGCATGTTGCCGAATGCCGGCCCCATTTCCTCGAGAAAATCGCCCATCGCAGGGCCATATTCATCCGCCAGTTCGCGCATGCGCTGCAAGGCAGGGGACATCTCTTCGCGCAGCCCCTCGAACAACAATTCCATGCCGCGTTCCATGAGATCCCTGCCCTCTGCCTCCTCGTTCTGGGCCGAGAGCGGCGTGGACGCCAATGCGGTGACAAAGAGAAGCGGAACGATGCGTTTCATGACCCCAATATAGATCACGCGCCCGCGCGTTCAACGCTCAGATATCTATATCCAGTGACACGGGGAAATGATCCGACGCCAAAAGCAGCGCCTGGCGCAGATCCGCGAACTCCCAGCACTCTGCATCATCGAACGGATGCCAGATCCGCCAGACAGGCCGCCGCGACATCAAACCCGGAGACAGCATGATGTAGTCCAGAAGCGCCTGCAGATACCCATCGCCGTCGTGCACCCGGAACCGCGCGGTGGTCGGATACGCACCGAGCCGCCGTTGCAGGGCGCGGCGTGCATGCGGATCGTAAAGATCGTCGCCCAGCAGGATTTCAACAGAGGAACGGCCAAAGAGATTCTCGTATTCGTCAAGGCCCGGACCGTCATTCAGATCCCCCATCAGCATCACGTCGGACCCGTCCAGGATATGCCGGTCGATCCGGCGACGCAGCCAGATCGCCTGCGCCAGCTGCTTGCGCCGGTTGGCGATGGACAGGCGCATCGCCGCGTCCCGGTTGCGTGCCCCGTGCGGTGCCTTGGATTTCAGATGTGCCCCGATCAGGCGCAGCAAGACCCCCTGCCCGGTGGTGATCTCGAGTTCGAGCGGCGGCTTGGAAAACCGCACCAGGTCTTCGGTGGCGTCGATATCGAGATCGATGCGAAAACTGCTGTCAAAGCGCGGCGCCTCGGGGTCGCCGACCGTCTGGCCAACCGGATCGTGCCGCGCGCTCAGAACATCGGGATCGTAAAGTAGCGCGATTTCCTGGTGCGTGTCGTTGGCAAAGCCCATCACCGCGCGACGCGTGCGCAAATCGAACGTCGCGGCGAAATGCTCCAGCGCCCGCACAGTGCTCTGGCTGCGCCCGGTATTGGGCGCTTCGACCACCAGCACCGCATCCGCGTCAAGTGCCGAGAAAACCATGCCAAGCGCCTCGGCCTGCTGCGCACGGCTCACGTCGCGCCGACCCGACCACGCGTCGTCAACGATCAGTTGATCTTGGTCATCAAAGAGATTGGCGAACCATTCGACATTGTAGGTCGCCAGACGCATCAGGCGGCCGCGGCACTGATTTCGTCCCACGCACGATTGATGTCGATCATCCGCTTCTCGGCCAGCTTGATCGCTTCCTGCGGCACGCCGCGTGCAACCATTCTGTCCGGATGATTGTCGCGCACCAGTTGCCGCCAGGTGCTGCGAATCTCGGTCAGCGGCGTATCGGGCGCGACCCCCAGAATGGTATAGGGATCGGCTTCGGCGTCGGGCACGAAACGCGCGCGCATTGCCTTGAACTGCGCATCGGACAGGTTGAAAATCGCCGCAACGTCTTCGAGAAACTCGTTCTCGCCGGGATGATAGAACCCATCCGCCATCGCAATATGGAAAAGCCCCTCCATGAGGTCGCAGAGCGTATCCGGATCATCCTCGAACATGGTGCGAATCCGCCGCGCATATTCACGGTATCCCGCAACGTCGGTACGGGCCAGGTTGAACACCCGCGCCGCCCCCGCCTCGTCCTCTTCGCCGATTCGGAACACCTCGCGAAAGGCCGTCACCTCGTCGCGCGTCACCTGCCCGTCCGCCTTGGCCATCTTGGCCCCAAGGGCAATGACAGCGATGGCAAACGCCACGCTGCGTTCGGGGCGCGTGCGCAACCGGTCAAAGACAGCGGTCAGGCTTTCGCCATTCGCCAGCGCCGCCAGCGCATCGGTTATGCGGGTCCAGATCGACATGGCTGCAGCTTAGCGCGGCTGTGCGGCAGTGTCAGGTGCTCCATGGGGTCTTCGGAACACTATTCTGCGCGCCGGTCCGCTCACGGTGTTTCGACACCGGGGAATGATGCGTCATTCCCCGGTCATGCCGAACATGGCGCGCCTTTTTCCCGCCGGATCCCGATCAGGCGCGGGCTTCGCGGACAAGGCGCAGAATGTCCTTGGCCGCATTCGGGATGTTGGTACCCGGGCCAAAGATCGCCTTGACGCCGTTGTCATAGAGATACTGATAGTCCTGCTGCGGAATCACGCCGCCACAGATCACGATGATGTCCTCGGCACCGGCGGCCTTGAGCGCCTCGACCAATTGCGGCGCAAGCGTCTTGTGCCCGGCGGCCTGGCTCGAAATGCCGACGATGTGCACGTCGTTGTCCACCGCGTCCTGCGCCGCCTCTTCCGGGGTCTGGAACAACGGGCCCACATCCACATCGAATCCGATATCGGCAAAGGCGGTGGCAATCACCTTGGCGCCCCGGTCATGGCCGTCCTGTCCCATCTTGACGACCAGCATACGCGGCCGCCGGCCCTCAACCTCGGCAAATTGCTCGACGGTTTTCTGGATCTCGGCGAATTCGGCATCGCCTTCGTAAGCGGCGCCATAAACCCCGGCAAGCGTCTTGACCTCGGCCCGGTGACGGCCGAATTCCTTTTCCATTGCCATGCTGATTTCTCCAACTGTTGCCCGCGCGCGGGCGGCTTCAATGGCCGCCTGCAACAGGTTGCCCCCTTCTTTTGCACAGCGCGTCAGCTCGTCCAGCGCCGTCGCACAGGCGTTTTCATCGCGTTCCGCGCGCACGGTATTGAGCCGCGCGATCTGGCTGTCGCGAACCTTGGCATTGTCGATTTCAAGGATATCGATCGGATCTTCCTTGTCCTTGCGGTATTTGTTCACCCCGACAATCACCTCGTCGCCCCGGTCGATCATCGCCTGCCGGGTGGCGGCGCTCTCCTCGATGCGCAGCTTGGGCAGTCCGCTGGCCACCGCCTTGGTCATGCCGCCCATCTCTTCGACCTCTTCGATCAGTTTCCACGCCTCGGTGGCCAGATCATGGGTGAGCTTTTCGACGTAATACGACCCCGCCAGCGGATCGACGACATTGGTCACGCCGGTCTCTTCCTGCAGGATCAGCTGCGTGTTGCGCGCGATACGGGCCGAGAAATCGGTCGGCAGGGCGATCGCCTCGTCCAGCGCATTGGTGTGCAGCGATTGCGTCCCTCCCAGAACCGCGCTCATCGCTTCATAGGCGGTACGAACCACGTTGTTGTAAGGGTCCTGCTCCTGAAGGCTGACGCCCGATGTCTGGCAATGGGTGCGCAACATCATGGATTTCGGGTTCTTCGGTTCGAACTCGCTCATGATCCGGTGCCACAACAGCCGCGCGGCGCGCAGCTTGGCAGCCTCCATGAAGAAATTCATGCCAATCGCGAAAAAGAACGACAGCCGGCCCGCGAACTTGTCGACATCCATACCCCGCGCAATCGCGGTGCGCACGTATTCGCGCCCGTCCGCCAGCGTATAGGCCAGCTCCTGCACGAGGTTCGCACCGGCCTCCTGCATGTGGTAACCGCTGATGGAAATGCTGTTGAACTTCGGCATTTCATTCGAGGTGAACTCGATGATGTCGGCAACGATCCGCATCGACGGTTCGGGCGGATAGACATAGGTGTTGCGGACCATGAACTCCTTGAGAATGTCGTTCTGAATGGTCCCGGACAGCACCGATTTGTCATGGCCCTGTTCTTCCCCGGCGACGATGAAACTGGCGAGGATCGGGATGACCGCACCGTTCATCGTCATCGATACGCTGACCTTGTCCAGCGGAATGCCGTCAAACAGGATTTTCATGTCCTCGACACTGTCGATGGCCACACCTGCCTTGCCGACATCGCCCACGACGCGCGCGTGATCGCTGTCATAGCCGCGATGCGTGGCCAGGTCGAAAGCCACGGAAACACCTTGCTGGCCCGCGGCAAGATTGCGGCGATAGAAGGCATTGGATTCCTCGGCCGTCGAGAAACCCGCATATTGGCGGATCGTCCAGGGGCGCCCGGCATACATCGTTGCCTTGACCCCGCGGGTGAATGGCGCCTTGCCCGGAATGGTGCCCAGATGATCCACGCCGGCGAGATCGTCCTGCGTATAGAGTGGCTGAACCTCGATGCCTTCGAGCGTGTTCCAGTTCAGCTCCTCGAGCGGGCGGCCACGCAACTCCTGCTCGGCCAGGGCTTTCCAATCGTCTTTTTCAGCAGCCATTTGATCGTCCTCTTGTCTTGTCTGTCCGAGGCAGGCCCTGGCCCGCCGGAAGTGCCAGGTCAGCCCTGGCACCCGGTCGCACCCTCGGGCGCCTGCGGTGATTTTTTGGGTGGGTGAGTGAAAACGGGCATCGCAATCGCCGCCCGTGTGCTTATATGTCTAGCAACGGGAGAAAATATGAAACTTTGCTTAGCACTTGTTTTCACGGCTTTATTGTCCGCGTCCGCCTGGGCGCAGGACGAGTCCGAACCGACGGGCGCGGCGATGATCCGCCCCGCAGGCGATAGCGATCTGAGCGAATTCCTCTGGATCAAGCGCCCGGTGGTGGTGTTTGCCGATTCTCCGGCGGATCCGCGTTTTGCCGAACAGATCGAGCGACTTGGCGAAGACATCGAAATGCTGATCGAACGCGATGTTGTGATCCTGACCGATACCGATCCGGCGGCGGCATCCGCGCTGCGCCGGAAGCTGCGTCCGCGCGGCTTCATGCTGGTGCTCGTCGGCAAGGATGGCGGCGTCAAGCTGCGCAAGCCGATGCCGTGGACGGTACGGGAAATCACCCGGTCCATCGACAAGACACCGGAGCGCCAGCGCGAAATCGACCAGCGGCGCGGGCTCTGACCCCCGCCACGCGGCCGCGCATGATATCCGGCCATTACCGGCATGGGATCATTCGAACTCCATGATGATGTCATCAACCGCGAGGCTGTCGCCCGCGCCGGCATTGATCTTGGCCACCACGCCCTTTTTCTCGGCACGCAGGATGTTCTCCATCTTCATCGCCTCGATCGAACACAATGCCTGACCTTCCTGCACCTCGTCGCCAACCTCGACATCGACTTTCACGACAAGCCCCGGCATCGGACAGAGCAGCAACCTGGACGTATCGGGCGCGACCTTTTCGGGCATCAGGGCCGCCAGTTCCGCCTGCCTTGGGCGGCGCACATGCACCTTGAGATCGGCCCCCCGCGTACGCACGCGGAATCCCTGGGTAATCTTGCCAATCTTCAGCACCAGCGGCACATCGTCCACCTGGATCATCGCGAGTTGATCGCCCGGCGTCCAGTCGGACGCCACACGCAGCTTGCTCCCGTCGGCGAACTTGACCGTCGCTCCTTCGCGATCGGCCTTGACCTTGAGATCATACTGCTCGCCCTGCAAGCTCACGACCCAGCGTTTGCCGACCTTGCGTTCGTGATTGTCCATTCGGCCGGAAACGCGGGTACGGCGAATCTCGGCGACCCGGTGCATGGCGGCACAGGAGGCCGCGATCCTGCGCAATTCGCTCTCGGGCAGGTCCACCCCCTCGAACCCTTCCGGATATTCCTCGGCGATGAAAGCCGTCGTCATGTCGCCCGACACGAATTTGGGGTGGTCCATGACAGCTGACAGGAACGGCAGGTTGTGACCGATCCCCTCGACCTCGAAACTGTCCAGCGCCACGCGCATGGCTTCGATGGCCTGCGCCCGCGTCGGGGCCCATGTGCACAGCTTGGCGATCATCGGATCGTAGAACATGCTGATCTCGCCGCCCTCGTAGACCCCGGTGTCGTTGCGCACGGCGTTGTCACCGGCGGGCGCGTCGCCCTGCCACTTGTCATTGTCGAGCAAGGGTCCGGCGGCGATCTCGGCGGGCGGACGATAGCGGGTCAGACGTCCGATCGACGGCAGGAATCCGCGATAGGGATCCTCGGCATAAAGCCGGTTCTCGATGGCCCATCCGGTCAGCGTGACGTCATCCTGCGCAAAGGGCAGCTTTTCGCCATTGGCCACGCGGATCATCTGTTCAACCAGATCAACACCGGTGATCAGCTCGGTCACCGGGTGCTCGACCTGAAGACGGGTGTTCATTTCAAGAAAGTAGAAATTCTTGTCGCCATCCACGATGAATTCCACCGTGCCCGCGCTGGTGTATCCCACCGCCTGCGCCAGCGCGACCGCCTGCTCGCCCATCGCCTTGCGCGTTGCCTCGTCGAGGAACGGGCTGGGGGCCTCTTCCACGACCTTCTGATTGCGGCGCTGGATCGAGCACTCCCGCTCGCCCAGATAAACGCCATTGCCATGGCTGTCGCACAGAACCTGGATTTCGATATGGCGGGGTTGCGTCACGAATTTCTCGATGAAAATCCGGTCGTCGCCGAAACTGTTGGCCGCTTCGTTCTTTGAACTCTGAAAGCCCTCGCGCGCCTCTTCGTCGGTCCACGCGATACGCATGCCCTTGCCACCGCCGCCGGCGCTGGCCTTGATCATCACCGGATAACCGATCTCGTTGGAGATCTTCACCGCCTCGTCGGCATCCTCGATCAGCCCCATGTAGCCGGGCACGGTGCTGACGCCGGCCTCCTGAGCGATTTTCTTTGAGGTGATCTTGTCACCCATCGCCTCGATCGCGCCTTTCGGCGGGCCGACAAAGGCCACGCCCTCCGCTTCAAGAGCCTCGGCGAACTTACTGTTTTCCGAAAGAAAACCATAGCCCGGATGCACCGCCTGCGCGCCTGTTTTCCGGATCGCGTCCATGACCTTGTCGATCACGATATACGACTGGTTTGCAGGTGGCGGACCGATATGCACAGCCTCGTCCGCCATCTGCACGTGCAACGCCTCCTTGTCCGCATCCGAGTAGATCGCAACGGTGGAAATCCCCATCTTGCGGGCAGACTTTATGACACGGCAGGCGATTTCGCCCCGATTGGCGATCAGGATCTTGTTGAACATGGACTGTCCTTTGGCTGTAGTGATTGGTCAGGCGCAACACCCGCGCGCGCCCAATGGCGCCGCGACGGGTCTTGCGAAACATGGGTCAGGTCGGGCGCGTCGATGCGTGCGTGGCGCCGACGCAATATGCCACACCGGACCTTCGCCGTTCTGCATGGGCGGCGGGCAATCCGGTCAGCGAAACGGGGGGGCGCTCCAGCGTAAAGGCTAGCGACAGCCGCGTCGCTGCTGGCAGTAGAGGACGTTGCCGGCTGCCCCGAGAACCGCGCCGCCCACGACACTGCCTTGCAGGACCGCCGCGCCAAGCACGCCCGCGCCCGCGCCGTACAGCGCCTGCTTGCCGACGGTGTCGCCACAGGCCGACAGCGCCACACATAGTGGCAATGCAATCCATAGGCCTCTCGCTCGCATCTCGCCCCTCCTTCTCCGGGTCTGGTGGCTGGTGCGCAAGCATGACCCATCGCGCCATCCCCGCGCAATGACAAAGCCTGTCGCGCCCCTGGGTCGGCAGATCGACGCCGAGGAAACAAGCCGCCAGTTACAGCAGGAGAAACGGGCAGGCCTGCGTCAGAGACGAAAGCCTGCCCGCTCAGGGAAGGGGTACGGAATAGGTAGTGCGCAAACGACGCGGGAATACAGACGCCGCTTACAACTTTTACGGTGGTGTATTTTTCGAGGCTCGCCAAGCAATAGTTTTCAGATCGGCAACTTTGAGCCGATTCTTGCCGATTTGATGCCAATCGCCGTCCAATCATGCCGGGTAATCCCGGAACACGTCGGGAAAGCTGGCGCGCGCGACATTGATGTCCAGCATAAGAAGCGCATCATAACTCTCTGGGTCAAAAGGATCTTCTGCGGGCACGACCTCGCGCCCGAAAAGCCAGCTCAACCGCCCGGCGTCAAGGTTGCCGCGCTCGAACGGTTGATCTCCGAAATGCTCCCAGAGCGCCGCGACGAACCCCGCATCCGCTCGCCGATCTGCCGGCCTGCGATCGGCAAAGCGTTCGCGCGCCTTGAGCGGCGTGACCCCTTTCGGATTAGGCCGCCTGATCGTGAACTGGAAGTCGGTGCCCGCAAGGCGACCGGGAAACCCGCGATGCTTCAGCATGGGTCGCCCTCCGCGTCGTGCGCACGATAGGCTCCGGCACCGGGCAGCGGGCCCCGGTCAGTCGTATTTGCCCGTATAGGTCGGCGCGACCGAGACGGCCTCGGGCTCCGCCACCACAAATTCCTCGCGGGGAGAGGTATCGCAAGCGCCGATGACAGCGGCCAATCCAAGCGCCGCGACAATTCTGAGGCTGGTAGACATGGTTGTCTCCTGACTGCTCTCTTCGCTCTGCAAGGGTC
Source organism: Sedimentitalea sp. XS_ASV28 (assembly GCF_041224545.1). Taxonomy (NCBI): domain Bacteria; kingdom Pseudomonadati; phylum Pseudomonadota; class Alphaproteobacteria; order Rhodobacterales; family Paracoccaceae; genus Sedimentitalea; species Sedimentitalea sp. XS_ASV28. The sequence continues at coordinate 67,396 of NZ_JBGFGP010000177.1, forward strand.
ATTGCCCCCCGTGCGCCCCGCGTCTGAGGCGGCGGTCGCTTTGCCGCGACTTGACCCCTGAATAGCGTAGAAACAATCAGATTGGAAAATATAGTTTGTTGCGCGATCGGCATCGCGCGTGTCGTCACCGGCCTTTGCCGGGGAATGCGCAATATGTTGCGTTTGCATCAGAAGGCCTCCCAGATGCAGTCGGCACCTTCAAGCCGATAGGCTTCGAAAAACTGGGTTGCCTGCGGATTAGAATCGCCGAAGGGCACGTCGCGATCCGACATGGAAATCACCACCCGCGTCGATGTCAGCGCAAACTCCGCCATGTAGGGAATCACCAGATCGCGACACAGATGATCGATATCCGCCGCCGCCGCATCGTAATCGACCGTCCCGTCCTCGCGCGCGATTGCCGGCGCGACAAACCGGAACCGCACCAGCGCGTCCTTGCCCGTATCCTCGACCAGCACCTCGTTCAGCGTTACCGCCTGTCCCGAGGGCACCGTCACCACCTGCTGCGCCGACCCGGCACCTGCCAGCGCCGCGACGGCGATGATGAGTCCACAGCCCCGGCCATACCGGCGACCGGCTCCTCCCGCCGGGGCTGCTGGCGCGGCACGTCCGGTGCGCGCATCTCGCTGATCCTCCGGGCCTCGGTGGCACCTGGCCGTGGTGATACGCCGCCATCCGTCAAAGGATGCGAGATTTGCATCCCCCGGTGTCTGGTGAATCCGGATATGGGCCAACGCGATCTCCTGGCGATCAACTTGTTTCGGGCAAAGCGGCGATCAGAGTGGAATGTTATCGTGCTTTTTCCACGGGTTTTGCAGCGACTTGTTGCGCAGGGACGCAAAGGCGCGGCTGACGCGCATCCGTGTCGAATGCGGCATGATCACCTCGTCGACAAAGCCCTTTTCCGCGGCGACAAAGGGATTCGCGAAGCGGTCTTCGTAATCCTTTGTGTGTGCGGCGATCTTTTCAGGGTCGCCAAGGTCGGCACGATGGATGATTTCGGTTGCGCCCTTCGCCCCCATCACCGCGATCTCGGCGGTCGGCCAGGCATAGTTGAAATCGCCGCGCAGATGCTTGGACGCCATCACGTCATAGGCACCGCCATACGCCTTGCGGGTGATGACCGTGACCTTTGGCACCGTCGCTTCACCATAGGCAAAGAGCAGTTTCGCGCCATGCTTGATCACGCCGCCATATTCCTGTCCGGTGCCGGGCAGAAACCCGGGCACATCGACAAAGGTCAGGATCGGGATTTCAAACGCATCACAGAACCGGACGAACCGCGCGGCCTTGCGCGAGCTGTCGATATCCAGACACCCGGCGAGCACCATCGGCTGGTTGGCAACCACACCGACCGTCCGCCCCTCAAGGCGAATGAACCCGGTGATGATGTTCTTGGCGAAATCCTCCTGAATCTCGTAAAAGTCGGACTCGTCCGCGACCTTCAGGATGAGTTCCTTCATATCATAGGGTTTGTTGGCATTGTCGGGGATCAGCGTATCCAGGCTCATCTCGACGCGCCCCGGCTCATCGAAGAACGGGCGCACCGGGGCCTTGTCGCGGTTGTTCAACGGCAGGAAATCGACCAGACGGCGTACCTCGGCCATCGCCTCCACGTCGTTTTCAAACGCGCCATCCGCCACGCTGGACTTGCGCGTGTGCGTGGACGCACCGCCCAGTTCCTCGGCCGTCACGACTTCGTTGGTCACGGTCTTGACCACATCCGGGCCGGTCACGAACATGTAGGAGGTGTCCTTGACCATGAAGATGAAATCGGTCATCGCGGGTGAATAGACCGCGCCCCCCGCGCAGGGCCCCATGATCACGCTGATCTGCGGCACGACACCGCTGGCCATGATGTTGCGCTGAAAGACCTCGGCATATCCCGCAAGACTGGCGACGCCCTCCTGAATGCGCGCGCCACCGGAATCGTTGATGCCGATGACCGGCGCACCGTTCTGCATCGCCATGTCCATGATCTTGCAGATTTTCTGCGCGTGCGTTTCCGACAGCGAACCGCCGAACACGGTGAAATCCTGCGAAAACAGATAGACCATGCGACCGTTGATCGTACCCCATCCCGTGACGACGCCGTCGCCGGCAGGGCGCTGTTTCTCCATTCCGAAATCGGTGCACCGATGCGCAACGAAAGTATCGAATTCCTCGAAACTGCCCTCATCCAGCAAAAGTTCGATCCGCTCGCGAGCCGTCAGCTTGCCACGGGCATGTTGCGAGTCGATCCGCTTCTGCCCTCCACCCAGGCGGGCGTCCTTGCGGCGGTCCTCCAACTCGGAAAGGATATCTTTCATGACGTGTCCTCTTGCAGATTTTGCCGGACACTACAGAACCGCGCGACGCAACCAAAGGCCTAATCCGCATATTTGCAAATCATTAGCCGCAAACCGGAAGATAAATGCAAAACTGCTAATTAACAGTTGAAACTCGTGGCAGTCAGGAGAACTTGCGCTTATAGGTCTGAGTCTCATGCACGATGCGCCCAACATAAGATTTCTCGACCGAGACACGCCACCGCATATCGGGACGCTGATCCTGATGACGGGTCTTTCGGCGCTGGCGATGAATATCTTCCTGCCCAGCCTGCCCGACATGGCCGCCTATTTTCAGGCGGATTACCGGGTTCTCCAACTCTCCGTGGCCCTGTATCTGGGAACCAGCGCGGTTCTGCAGCTTTTCATCGGGCCGCTGGCCGACAAGCTTGGCCGACGACCGGTCACGCTGTACGGCATCGTACTGTTCCTGCTGGCCACGCTTGGCTGCATCTTTGCCCCCTCCGCCGAGGTTTTTCTGATCTTCCGGATGGGTCAGGCGGTCATCGCGGTCTGCATGGTGCTGGGCCGTGCCGTGGTGCGTGACATGTATCCGCAGGACAAGGCGGCCAGCATGATCGGCTATGTCACCATGGGCATGGCAATCGTGCCGATGATCGGCCCGGTGATCGGCGGCGTGGTGGGCGAATTGTTCGGATGGAAGGCCAATTTCTGGCTTCTGTTCGCGCTCGGAGCATTGATGTTCCTGCTGATCCGCTCCGACATGGGCGAAACAGGCGGCAAGAGCGGACTGACCCTCGCGCAGCAATTCGGCGAATATCCCGAGCTTCTGCGCAGCCCGCGCTTCTGGGGCTATTCGCTGGCGATGGCGCTGTCATCGGGCGCGTTCTTTGCCTATCTGGGCGGCGCGCCCTTCATCGGCAGCGAGATTTACGGGCTGGAACCCTCGACACTGGGCTTTTATTTCGGTGCGCCTGCCGTGGGTTATTTTCTCGGCAACTTCCTGACCGGACGTTTCTCGACCCGCGTGGGCATCAACGCGATGATCCTCTGGGGCTGCATCCTGTGCCTGATCGGCATTTCGTTGTCGCTGGCGGTCACCTATCTGGGCCTGGATTCGCATTACACCTTTTTCGGGCTGATGGCCTTTGTCGGTCTGGGCAACGGGCTCTGCATGCCCAACGCAACCGCCGGGATGCTCTCGGTGCGGCCACACCTGGCGGGCACGGCCTCGGGCCTGGGCGGATCGATCATGCTGGCGGGGGGCGCGGCACTCAGTGCGCTGGCCGGCGCATTGCTGACCCCGGAAAGCGGGGCGTTCCCGCTGCTCTGGATCATGCTGATCACCGCCGTTCTCAGTATTCTGTCGATCGTTCTTGTCATCTCGCGACAGAGGAAACTGGGCTTCTGACCCTTGCACGGGCCAATTTGCAAAGTTAGCGTGCGCTTGCCCTGATTTTTGCAAAGGCACGCCATGGCGACCCAGAAACTCTATGCCGGAGCCAAACTGCGCGAAATGCGCACACGCCTCGGGCTGACGCAAAAGGACTTCGCCGCCAAGCTCGGCGTTTCGCTGCCCTACCTGAACCAGATGGAAAACAACAACCGGCCGGTCAGCACCACGGTCGTGCTCGCCCTGGCGCAGGAATTCGGCATGGATGTGACCGAACTGTCCACCGGTGACAGCGAGCGGCTGGTCAGCGACATGCGCGAGGCGCTCGCCGATCCGGTCTTTGCAGACGCCATGCCCCCGATGGCCGATCTGCGCCTGACCGCCTCCAACGCCCCGGCCCTTGCCCGCGCCTTCATCGACCTGCATCGCAGCTATCGGCAGACCCACGAGCGTCTGGCCTCGCTCGATGAAGCCCTCGGACGCGAGGACGCGCGCACCCAGACAAGCCCCTGGGACGAAGTGCGGGATTTCTTTCACTATTGCGACAACTATATCGACGCGGTGGACCGCGCCGCCGAGAATTTTGCCGGAACCGCCACACCGCCGCAAGACATTCGCGCCGCCGCCACCGCCCAGTTGACGGCGCGCGGCGTCGTGGTGGCCTTTGTCGACATGGACCCCCTGCGCCAGTTCGACCCCGAGCGAAAGGTGCTGCGACTGTCATCGCGCGCGACACCTCAGACGCAGGTCTTTCAGATGTTGCTGCAATTCGCATTGCTGACGCAGGACAAGCTGCTGGAGGCCACGCTCGACCTTGCCCGGTTTCAGACCGACGCGGCGCGCTCGATCGCCAAGATCGGGTTGGCCAACTATTTCGCCGGCGCGGCGCTGATGCCCTATCGCGCCTTCCTCGCCGCTGCGCAGGACTGTCGCCACGATCTCGAACGGCTGAGCCTGCAATTCGGAGCCTCGATCGAGCAGGTGGCACATCGGCTGTCAACGATGCAGCGACCGGGCGCGAAGGGGCTGCCCTTTTTCTTTGTCCGGGTCGATCAGGCCGGCACGATCACCAAGCGCCACAGCGCGACGCGGCTGCAATTCGCGCGGTTCGGCGGGGCCTGCCCGCTGTGGAACGTGCACCAGGCCTTTGAAACCCCCGGACGTTTCCTGCGCCAGTTGGCCGAAACGCCGGACGGTGTCGGGTATATCCTGCTGGCGCGCGACGTGTCCAAGCCCGGCGGCAGTTTTGGTGCGCCGGTGCGCCGCTATGCGATTGCGCTCGGCTGCGAAGTCAGGCACGCCGACGCGCTGATCTATGCCGACGGGCTTGACGTATCCGATACCGGCAGTTTTGAGCCTATCGGCATTTCCTGCCGCATCTGCGAGCGCAAGGGATGTCATCAGCGCTCGGTGCCACCGCTGGAGCGGCAGCTTACGATCAACGAAAACGAGCGGGGCGTCCTGCCCTATCAGGTCAGTTGATGCCCCGCCGTCATATTACGCCGAAAGAATCCCCCAGATCTGATCCTTGAGCAGGGCGCGCCGCTTGCGCAGATCGACCTCCGCCAACTCTTCCATCGGCTCGACATTGGTTTCGGCGCGATGCACCGCACGGTTGATTTCGTGATATTCATCGGCCAGCCGGGCAAAATGCGCGTCGGACTGTTTCAGCGCCTGTATCCGGTCCGCCTTGTCCGGAAATTCCTCGTGCAACTCATGCGGGGTATGAGACATTCTTGCTCTCCATCTCTCGTGTTTCGCCACAGGCTATCGCTGGCAATCAACCGGTCACCTTGACCCGGATCTAACCCGTTCTCGAATATGGGTTGCCTGCGACACAAATCAACGCCGCGAGCGCCGCCAACCCGCTTGCCGCGCCTCGGCTTCGCTGCAGAACCAACGCTCGCCCTTGGCCGTGTTTATCCGGGTTTTGTCGTAATGCTCCTGCCCGGGAAGGTGGTAGATTTTCACACCCTTGGACGACACGTTGCCCTTGATCGGGCAATCCTGCCGCGACGGTTGAACCGCGCTGCGCCGGGCGGCGCGGAACTGCGCCGGACTCTGGAACCGGCTGCCATGCAGGCCGCGGTCGTTTACCACCGCAGCCTTCTCATCCAGATCGTAATCCATCGCGTATTTTCGATAGGCAAAAGCCAGCCCATCCGACACCAGAGCGCGCCCCACATCCCTGCCGCCAACCGTGCACCGGGCGACGGCGCGACCGTAGCGATCCGTGTCGATGGTGGTGCAACGGGCCTGCCTGCCATCATAGCGCGCCTTGACCTGTTGCGAGACCCACTGACCACAGCGCCAGACAGCGCCCTCTGGGGTCTGGCACGTCTGGTCCGCTTCCGGCGCGTCGATCGCGAACAGCCGCACGCGCTCGCCGCCGACATCCCAGGTGTCGCCGTCGATCACGCGAATACGCCCACTCGGATCCGCCACGGCCAGATGCGGGATCAGGCAAAGAACAAAAATGGCACAAGTCCTTAACATCCGGTTTACATAGGCAGGCGCGCCGGGCTCTGCAATCGGCATTCGCGCGCAGATCCGCCTTCAGCGTTGCGTGACCTGCCAGGCGGGATGCTGCCACGGCACGTCATTTGCCGGAGGCAACGGCGCGCGCCCAAGCAGGTGATCGGACATCTTTTCCCCGACCATGATGGACGGCGCGTTCAGGTTGCCGTTGGTGATGCGCGGAAAGATGCTGCTATCGGCCACGCGCAGCCCCTCCACCCCGATCACCCGGCCCGAAGGATCGACCACCGCGTCCGGATCATCCGCACGCCCCATGCGGCAGGTGCCGCAGGGATGATAGGCGCTTTCCGCATGTTCGGCGATCGCCGCATTCAGTTCCGCGTCGCTTTGCAGCTCCGCTCCGGGCTGGATTTCATGTCGCACGAAGGGCGCAAAGGCGGGTTGGGCAAAGATCTCGCGGGTCAGCCGGATACAGGTGCGGAAGTCTTCCCAATCCCGCTCGTGGGACATGTAGTTGAACCGGATCGCGGGCGCCTCGTCGGGATCGGCGCTGCGCAGCGTCACCGCGCCGCGACTGGCCGAGCGCATCGGCCCGACATGGGCCTGAAAGCCATGCCCCTCTGCTGCGGCCTGCCCATCATAACGCACCGCCATCGGCAGGAAGTGATACTGGATATCCGGATAGGGCACCCCCGCCCGGCTGCGGATGAACGCGGCGCTCTCGAACTGGTTGGACGCCCCGAGCCCGGTCTTGGAGAATAGCCACCGGGCACCGATCAGCGCCTTGCTGACAAGGTTCCAATGCTTGTAGAGCGTGACCGGCTGGCTGGCGGCCATCTGGATATACATTTCCAGATGGTCCTGAAGGTTCGCCCCCACTCCGGGCCGGTCGGCAACCGGTGTGATCCCGTGCTCCGCCAGATGGTTTGCCGCGCCAATCCCCGAGAGCATCAGCAGCTTGGGCGAATTGATCGCCGACGCGGCCAATACCACATCGCGCCGCGCGCGGATCACTTCGGTGCGCGCGCCGCGCGTGATCTCGACGCCGCGGGCGCGACCGTCTTCGATCACAACCTTGCGGGCCAACCCCCGCACCAGCGTGCAGGTGTCGCGCCGCAGCGCGGGGCGCAGATAGGCATTGGCCGCAGACCAGCGCCGACCGTTCCAGACGGTCTGCTCCATCGGGCCAAAGCCCTCCTGCTTCTGACCGTTATAGTCGTCTGTCAGCTGGTATCCCGCCTGTTCCCCCGCAGTCACGAAAGCGGCATGCAGCGGGTTGTCGCGCGGTCCCCGCGTGACGTGCAGCGGTCCGTCGTGCCCCCGCCATACCGGGTCGCCGCCATGCCCGCCATCATGCCAGGATTCCATGCGCCGGAAATAGGGCAGCACATCGGCAAAGCTCCAGCCGTCGGCCCCGGCCTCTGCCCAATGGTCGAAATCCATCGCATGGCCGCGCACATAGACCATGCCGTTGATGCTGGACGAGCCACCGATCACCTTGCCACGCGGACAGGCCAGCCGCCGGTTGTTCAGGTGCGGTTCCGGCTCGGATTCATAGCCCCAGTCATAACGCGACATGTTCATCGGATAGCTGAGCGCGGCGGGCATCTGTATGAACGGCCCTGCGTCGCTTCCCCCGTATTCGATCACGATGACCGACGCACCGGCCTCGGACAGGCGATAGGCCATGGCGCATCCGGCGCTGCCTGCGCCGACAATCACGAAATCCGCTTCCATGCCCCTATTCTACCCTCGGAAATCGCTGGTTTTCCTCAAGGACATTCAGATCCATGTGATTGCGCATATAGCGTTCCGATGCCTTTTGCAGCGGCTGAAAATCCCACGGATAATACCCGCCCTGACGCAATGCCTCGTAGACGACCCATCGCCGGGCCTGGCTGGCCCGCACCTCGGCATCATAGGCATCCAGGTCCCAGCGGGCCTCGGATTTGGCGCGCAGACTGCTGAGCGTGCCCTGATGCGCCGGATCGGCGGCAAGATTGGTCAATTCTGCCGGATCGGCCTCAAGGTCGAAGAGCTGCTCCGGGTCGAGGGCGCAGCGGTTGTATTTCCACTTGCCATAGCGCAGCGACACGAGCGGCGCGTTGCTGGCCTCGGCGGCATATTCGATTGCGACGGGGCTGCTCCGCTCGCCCCCGTTCGCCAATGGAGTCAGATCCTCGCCGTCGGTCCAGGGCGCGATCTCGCCCATGTCGATCCCCGCCAGCGCCGCCAGGGTCGGCGTGACATCAAGCGTCGAGACCGGCGTTTCGATCCGCCCCGCCGGCATCCCCGGTGCGGATATCATCAACGGCACGCGGGAAGAACCTTCGAAGAACGACATCTTGAACCACAGTCCCCGCTCGCCCAGCATGTCGCCGTGATCCGAGACAAAGACCACGATGGCCTCTTGCCGCGTGTCTTCCAGCACCTTGAGAATGTCGCCAATCTTGTCGTCAAGATAAGAGATATTGGCGAAATAGGCCCGGCGCGCGCGCCTGATATGATCCTCGGTGATGTCGAAGCTGCGCCAGTCATTGGCGTCGAAGATGCGCCTGGAATGTGCGTCATGGTCCTCATAGGACATGGCCGGCACCTCGGGCAGCAGATGTGCGCAATCCTCGTAAAGGTCCCAGTATTTCCGCCGTGCAACATAAGGATCGTGCGGGTGGGTAAAGCTCACGGTGAGCGCCCAGGGGCGCTTATCCTTGCCGCGCGCCAGATCATAGAGCTTGGCCCGCGCGTGATGGGCAACCTCATCGTCATATTCCATCTGGTTGCTGATTTCGGCCACGCCCGCGCCCGTGACCGAGCCCATGTTGTGATACCACCAGTCGATGCGCTCGCCCGGCTTGCGATAATCCGGTGTCCAGCCGAAATCGGCGGGATAGATATCGGTGGTCAGCCGCTCTTCGAAGCCGTGCAACTGGTCGGGACCGACAAAGTGCATCTTGCCTGACAGGCAGGTGTAATACCCCGCGCGGCGCAGATGATGGGCATAGGTCGGGATGTCACTGCGGAATTCGGCGGCGTTGTCGTAAACGCCGGTGCGGCGCGGCAACTGACCCGACATGAAGCTGGCCCGCCCGGGCGCGCAAAGCGGGCTGGCGGTATACGCATTTGCAAAGCGCGCCGAGCGTTCGGCCAATTTTCTGAGATTCGGCGTATGCAGCCAATCGGCCGGCCCGTCGGGAAACAGCGTTCCGTTCAACTGATCGACCATCAGGATCAGGATATTCGGCTGTGTCAAGAGCGAGGCTCCTTCAGTATCTCAAGCACGGAAAGGGCGTGCGCCGTGGCCATCTCTGGCGTGTCCGCCTCATTCAGCGCGGCGCGGATATAAAGCCCGTCGATCAGTGCAATCAGTGTTTTCGCAGCACCCCCCGGATCGCGGACCAGCGGGCGCAGCGCGTGGGTGAGGTTCGAGCGCATCCGGGACTGGTAGATTTGCCACAGACGCAGGGCCTGCGCATTGTTCTGGGCCAGCACGTAGAACGTCATCCAGGCGCTGATGGTCTGGGGCGTGAAACAGGACGGTGCGAAACAGGCGCGGATCACCGCCGCGGCACGGGCTTCGCGCGCCGCCCCGCGTAATTCCCCACGCACCTCTGCGCCGAAATCCGACAGGATGCGACGCATCGCTGCGAGAAAAATCTGGTCCTTGCCGCCGAAATAGTGATGCGCCAGCGCACTGGACATACCCGCGCGGCGGGCAATCTGGCTGACGGTCACATCCAGCGACCCCGCCATACCGATTTCGGCGATGGTCGCCTTGACCAAGGCTTCGCGCCGAACGGGTTCCATTCCGATCTTGGGCATATTCCTGCTCCGGGCTGATGACCGCCCGAAGCTAGAAGTCGCTTATTGACTCGTCAATCAATAAAAAACAGGCAAGGTCATTTGACCCTCTGATATTCCAGCAGATTGCCCCGCGGCAGGTAGAACAACGACAGGTCGTCCTCGCCCAGCGTCTCGATCGCGTAGCAGTAAACATCGCCATGCGCGCTGTCTATGGCGCGCAGATACGGCCCTGCGCCGCTTTCTTCATCACAGTCGGTCTGGATTGACAGGTAATCGACCCCGGTATCCGCCCCGTCATAAGTTCCCGTCCGTTCCGCCCCCGAAATCGTCAGATGTTCGTTGGGATCATCCACGGAAACCCATTCGCCCTGCAACCGCGCATACACCGCGTCAAGCTCCGATTCGGGCCGGGTGTCCGCCTCGCTCAGGGACACGGTGGCCGAAATGTCGTCTTGCAACGTGATCGTCCCGCGCACCGTCAGAGGCGTCGCCGGCGCAAGTTCGTTGAGAAATGCCAGGATCTTGGCGGGGGTGCCGACTCCGGCTTCGTACCGCACGCCGCCGGCGTGAAAGGCGCAAACCAGCGCGTCGGCCTCCTTGGAGGGGCGGCAGGACTGGAACACCGCGTCATCGCGCGAGAGTTCCTTGCTGGCCTCGGCCTCGCGCAGCTGGGACAGCTTGACGCTGACATCCACCTGCCCGGCCTCGACGGGAATGGCGTGGAACAATGCGATCTGATGACCGCGCACGATACAATCGTCGCTGTTCACGATGGTAAAGCGCGATTCACTGGTACAGAACTCCGCACCGGTGCGCGCCGGCAGCGGATCAGGCGACTTGGCATGCAGATAGATCGGACCACCGGTCAGGTCCCGCGCGAGCGGGGTCTGGCATGTACCGGGCTTGATCGACCACCATCCTTCGGACACCTTGTCGCCGCCGACCTGATATGCGACCGCCACCGCCTGAAGCATTTCGGTGTCATTACACACCTCCAGCCCCGCGAACGCCGCCATCGGACAGCCGATCGTCAGCGCCAGACATGCGGATATGCGTGCGGATCTCAACATGAGCTTACTCCCTGCCATGGAGTCGAGGGTATCTCGGACTTGGCAAGGCAGTTCAACACTTCAATGGGCGCTTTTGGAAACAAACACGTCAACAAACGGCCCGAACCGGTGCCTATACCTTGGTTGCCGGGGCGGCAGGGGTGATCTGGCGGCGATTGAGCACCGCTTCGCGCCAGGTGATGAAGCAGACCGAGCCCAGGACAATCGTGCCGCCCAGAACGACCCAGAAATCGACCGGCTCGTTAAAGGCAAGCGCACCAAGCGCCGTCGCCCAGACCAGTTGCAGGAACGTCACCGGCTGTGTCACCGCGACCGGGGCCGCCGCAAAGGCGAGCGTCATCGTGTAATGCCCCGCAGTCGCGAAACAGGCGACACCGAACAGGATGGCGATCTCGGTCCAGGTCGGCGTCACCCAGACCGCATAGGCAAAGGGCGCCAGGAAAATCGTGACCATGATCGACAGCATTCCGACGACAACCGCCGCCGGCACCCTGTCGGCCGTAACCTTCGCCAACAGGTAGGAACCGCCAAACAGCACCGCCGTCAGCAACATCGCGAGATGGCCGGGTTCGATTTCACGGAATCCGGGCCGCAAAATGATGATCGCACCGATCAGAGCGGTGACCACCGCCGCGATCCGTCGCATGGCGAGTTTTTCGCCAAGGAACATCGCCGCGCCGAGTGTCACATAGATAGGCGAGAGGTAATTGATCGCGGTGACCTCGGCCAGGGGAATCTGAGTCATGGCAAAGAACCACAGCATCACCCCGATCGAATGAAGCGCGCCACGCAGTGTGAATTGCAGCATCAGCCTGCCGGTGAAGCGCGTCTTGCGCAGCACCGGGATCATCGGGATCAGAAATACCAGTCCGAGAAAATAGCGCAGAAATGCCTGTTCTTCCGGCGGGATCCGCGGCCCAAGATACTTGACGATTGCGGTGACGGCGACAAAGCACAACCCCGTCACCAGCATCCAGAGAATGGCAACCAATGGCCGCGATGTCCGTGCGTGTTCCATATCTCATGTTCAACACCCGATCCGCGCCGGACACAACCCTTCACATGATAAGCAACCTGGCGGCAATTGCCCACATGATGAGCGCGATGATCACGTCCAGCACCTGCCACGCGCGTGCGCGCGCAAAGAGCGGCGCCAGCAGCCGCGCGCCATAGCCCAGCGTGAAAAAGAACACGAAACTTGCCGAGACAGCGCCAAGGCCGAATTGCAGCCGATCCGCATATTGCGCCGAAATCGACCCGATGAGCACCACGGTATCGAGATACACATGCGGGTTGAGCCAGGTCAGGGCCAGCACCGTCAGAAGACTCGCGGCCAGGCCGCTGGTGGCGCCATTCCCGGTGACGAGCGCCGACCCACCGCGCCAGGCGTTTCGCAGGCTCATGGCGCCATAGACGATCAGAAACGCCGCGCCGCCATAGCGCATCACCGGTTCGAACCACGGCACATAGGTGGCGAGCGACCCGAACCCGGCAACCCCGGCAGCAACAAGCAGCGCATCGGACACCGAGCATGTCAGGCAGATCCAGAAGACATGCTCGCGGCGCAAGCCCTGACGAAGCACAAAGGCGTTCTGCGCCCCAATCGCGAGGATGAGGCTGAAGCCCAGGGCAAAACCGGCAAAATAGGTCGATACCATGATGTATCCCTTCTTGTGTCCCGGTTTGACTAGACAGGGCCGCTTCATCTATCCAGTTAAATAATATGGTGCCGATTAAGTTCTGCTAATGCAATTCGACCCTCATCACCTCGCGGCGCTCACCGCGGTTTTGCGCCTTGGCAGTTTTGACGCGGCGGCGTCGGATCTGGGGGTCACCCCTTCCGCGATCTCGCAGAGGATCAAGGCGCTGGAGGACCGGGTCGGCACTGCGCTTGTCTTGCGCGGTGCGCCCTGTACCGGAACGCCCGCCGGTGCGCGCCTGGTGAAACATGCCGAGGACGTGACCCTGCTCGAAACACAGGTCAGCCGCGAGCTCGCGCTGGAACGCGGCACCGGGCCGACCCGCCTCAGGATCGCGGTCAATGCCGACAGCCTCGCCACCTGGCTCGTTCCCGCGCTGTCCGGGGTGACGGACATCCTGTTCGATCTGGTGATCGACGATCAGGATCACAGCGCCGCGTGGCTGCGGCGTGGCGAAGTGAACATGGCGATCACCGCCCAGGGCAAACCAGCGGCGGGATGTGATGCCTGGCCGTTGGGTGCGCTGCGCTATGTGCCGACCGCGAGTCCGGCCTTCATGCAGCGATGGTTTCCAGAGCGCGTTGACCTGGCGGGACTTGCGCGTGCGCCCTGCCTGACCTTCGATGCCAAGGACATGTTGCAGCGCCGCTGGATCGAACAGGTCTTTGGCAAAGCCATCACGCCGCCTGCACACTACCTGCCCTCGACCCACGCCTTTGTCGAAGCCGCCACCGCCGGGCTGGGCTGGGGCATGAACCCGCATCACCTCGTCGCGGCCCGTCTGGCGGACCAGCGATTGCGCCCCCTGTTGGCCGACGCGCCGCTGGACGTGCCGCTGTCGCTTCAGGTGAGCCGGATCATGGCGTCCCCGCTCGCGCCGCTCATCCGGGCCATCCGAATGGCCGCCAGACGGGGCCTCGTTCAGCCCTGACTCGCCGATTTTTTTCCAGTACACGCACGCACTGCGCGCAACAAAATGTCCTTGGCGGCCCGCATACCACAGTATTCTTTCGCCGAGATCCCATTTGAAGCTGGCCATGTCGCAAATCGGAGCTTATATGCCGCTTGCAGATAGCGTGACGCGCACATCCAGAGGATCGACATATGGCCGGGTATAACAAGACGTTTGAACTGACCGTGAATGACATCGACCGCATCGAAACCGCCCTGCGTTTGCACAAGCAGGCGGTCTCGCGCGAGCGGATTGAACTGGCAGACGCTCAGGGTGCCACGACGGATGCATCGCGCGCCGAACGGATAGACGCGGAACTGACGGCCATCCACGACCTGCTCGGGCGGCTGCACAATCAGAAGATTTTCTATCGCCCCGCCAAGGCGAAAAAAGTGCCCTACGTCAGCGGTTAGCGATCAGAGCTGCTCCATGACCTCGTCGCTGGCCTCGAAATTGCTGGTGACGCGCTGAACATCATCGTCGTCCTCCAGGGCGTCGATCAGCTTCATCAGCTTCTGCATGCCTTCCAGATCCATCTCGGTCGTGGTGGTCGGCCGCCAGACCAGCTTGGTGCTTTCGGACTCGCCCAGTTCGGCCTCGAGCGCCGTGGCAACGTCGTTCAGATCGGTATCGGCACACCAGATGACATGGCCGTCTTCCGAGCTCTCCACGTCTTCGGCGCCGGCTTCGATCGCCGCCATCATCACGGTATCCGCATCGCCCACCTCGGCCGGATATGTCACTTCGCCCTTGCGGTCGAACATGAACCCGACGCTGCCGGTCTCGCCCAGATTGCCGCCATTCTTGGAAAAGGTCGAACGAACCGTCGATGCGGTGCGGTTGCGATTGTCGGTCATCGCCTCAACGATCACCGCGACGCCATTGGGGCCATACCCCTCATAGCGGATTTCCTCGTAATCATCGCCCTCGCCCGCCTGCGATTTCTTGATCGCACGGTCGATGACGTCCTTGGGCACCGATTGCGACTTGGCTTCCTTGACCGCCAGACGCAGGCGCGGGTTCTTGTCCGGGTCCGGATCACCCATCTTGGCCGCGACGGTAATTTCCTTGCTGAGCTTGGAAAACAGCTTGGAGCGCGCGGCGTCCTGACGCCCCTTGCGATGCTGAATATTTGCCCATTTGGAATGGCCGGCCATGTAAAGACTCCCGCTGATGCCCCGGTTTCGACGCTCTATAGTGGAAAGCGCGGCCCGTGTTCAATCCCTGACACGCCCAACGACCGCCCGGCCCGGAAAACAACAATCCGCGTGACGGTCGCAATCCGCAGCTTGCGCGCGGTGCAAACAGGACTGTGCCGTCGGCAGGTCACCAGGGCCGCATCTTCAAGAGCGGCTTTGCGTCTGCCCGATCCTGCGCTAGGCTCTGCCAAACCATGAATTCGGGCAGTAGCGCAGATGACCACCGACCAGATTACCCTGTTCACACTGTTCGCAGGGGTGTTCGCCCTGCTGCTCTGGGGGCGGTTCCGCTATGATCTCGTGGCGTTCTCGGCGCTGATGCTGGGTGTGGTGCTCGGCGTGGTGCCCGCGGATGACGCGTTTTCGGGGTTTGGCCATCCCGCCACGATGGTGGTGGCGCTGGTTCTGATCGTGTCGGCGGGGCTGGTGCGGTCCGGAGCGGTGTTCCTGATCACCCGCACCCTGGTTGACAGCAGCCGCCCCTTGGGGGCGCATATCGCTCTTATGGGCGCAATCGGCGCGGTGCTTTCGGCTTTCATGAACAATGTTGCGGCCCTTGCCCTGCTGATGCCTGTCGATATCCAGACGGCACGCAAGGCCGGGCGCAATCCGGGGCTGTCGCTGATGCCGCTGGCCTTCGCCACGATTCTTGGCGGGATGGTGACGCTGATCGGGACGCCGCCCAACATCATCATCGCGTCGATCCGGCAGCAATCGCTGGGCGAGCCGTTCCGGATGTTCGATTTTGCCCCGGTCGGCGGCATCGCGGCAATCGCCGGTCTTGCCTTTGTCGCGCTGATCGGCTGGCGGCTCATTCCCAACCGCGACAATGACACGGGCGGCGCGGAGAACCTTGCGGATTATGTCGCGGAACTTACCGTGCCCGAAGAGTCCGAGCATATCGGCAAGCGGCTGGCCGAGCTGTATGAAACCGCCGAGAAATCGGATGTGGCCATCATCGGCCTGATCCGGGACGGCAAGCGACGCTATGGTCGGGCGGCCAACGCCCTGCTCGCGGCAGGAGACACGCTGGTCCTGGAGGCGCGCCCCGAGGCGATCGACGAATTCCGCTCGGCGTTGAAACTCGACTTTTCCGACAGCAAGCGGCAGGAACTGCTCACGGCCGAGGGCGAGGGGCTCGAGATCATCGAGGTGGTGGTTCCCGAACATGCGCGCATCACCGGCAAGACCGCGCAGGGCGTCGGGCTGGCATGGCGGCGCAACACCGTTCTGATGGGAATTTCCCGTCAGGGATCGCGCATCACCCGCCATGTGCGCCAGACCGAAATCCTGCCCGGCGATATCCTGTTGCTGCTCTGTCCGCGCGATCAGGGTCCGGATGTGACCGACTGGCTGGGCTGTCTGCCGCTCGCTGCACGGGGGCTGAGCGTGACGGCCAACGACAAGGTCTGGCTGGCCATCGGGCTGTTCGCTGCCGCAGTTGCCGCAGCGAGCTTCGGGCTTCTCTACCTGCCCATCGCACTCGGGCTTGTGGTGATCTCATACGTGCTGACCCGTATCCTGCCGATCCGCGAGATTTACGACCATATCGAATGGCCGGTGGTGGTGCTGCTGGGGTCGATGATACCGCTTGGCACGGCGCTGGAGACATCGGGGGGCACCGAACTCATAGCGGGGGCGCTGACCGACCTGACGGCGGGAATGCCCACATGGATGGTGCTGACGGTGTTGATGGTTGTGACCATGACGCTGTCGGATGTCCTCAACAACACCGCGACGACAATCGTCGCGGCACCCGTGGGGATCCAGATGGCCCAGACACTGAACGTGTCGCCCGACCCGTTCCTCATGGCCGTGGCGGTGGCGGCCTCGGCGGCGTTTCTCACGCCCATCGGCCACAAGAACAACACGCTGATCCTCGGACCCGGCGGCTATCAGTTCGGCGATTACTGGCGCATGGGCCTGCCGCTGGAGATCATCATCGTTTCGGTCTCGATCCCCGCGATCCTTGTATTCTGGCCGCTTGCAGGCTAGGCGACGGCAATGAAGCGCTTTCTGATCCTGCAATTGCGGCCCGAAGCCGATGCCGCCGATGACGAATTCGCGGCCATTCTCGACAAATGCGATCTGACCGCGGATCGCGCGCACCGGATCCGGCTGGATCGCGAACCGCTGCCCCGGGATCTCGATGTGACCGATTATGCCGGGGTCATCGTCGGCGGCGGCCCGGGATGCGTCAGCGACGCGCCCGAGGCGAAATCAGAGATGGACGCGCGGATCGAGTCCCAGATCATGGCGCTGATGCCGCAGATCACCGCGCGGGATCACCCGTTCATGGGCTGTTGCTACGGGCTGGGCATCCTCGCCCATCACCTGGGCGGCGATGTCAGCAAGGCAAGGTATGGCGAAGCCGTCGGCCCGTCCGATTGCAGCCTGACGCCGCAGGCGGCAGACGATCCGCTGACCTCTGGCCTGCCTGCGCGGTTCCAGGCTCTGGTGGGCCACAAGGAAGCGGTGCAGGCGTTGCCACCGGGCTGTGTGCACCTGATCCAGTCGGGCCCCTGCCCGTTCCAGATGATCCGCCATGGCGACAACGTCTATGCGACGCAGTTTCATCCGGAGGCCGATGCACGTGGCTTTGAGCGCCGGATCCAAATCTATCGCAATCACGGCTATTTCCCACCCGAGCAGGCCGACGCGCTGATCGAGAAATGCCATGCGTCGCAGGTGACCGTACCGGGCGAAATCCTGCGCCGGTTTGCAGAACGCTACGGGTGATCAGGAGAAACGACCGGGCCGCTGACTACAACGGCCAGATCAGCGGGATCAGCGCCGACGCCAGAATACCGATGGACAGGTTCAGCGGAATGCCGACCTTCATGAAATCGGTGAACTTGTACCCTCCCGGACCGTAGACCAGCATGTTGGTCTGATATCCGATCGGTGTGGCGAAGGACGCGGATGCCGCGATCATCACCGCCACGACCAGCGGACGTGGTTCGATCCCCATCGCGCTGGCAAGGCCGATGGCAATGGGGGTCATGACCACGGCCACCGCGTTGTTCGAGACAAGCTCGGTCAATATCGAGGTCAGAAGGTAGATCGCCCACACCACGAGGAATGGCGGCAGGGTTTCCAGCACCGGCGCGATGGTGCTGACCACGAGGCTGACCGCGCCCGAACTTTCCAGTGCCGCGCCGATTGCCAGCATGGAAAAGATCAGCGCAAGCAATTGCCCGTCGATAAAGGAAAACGCCTCGTCCGAATCGATACAGCCGGTAATCAGCACGACGGCAACCGCAACGGTGGACAAAAGCAGGATCGGCGCCACGCCGAGCGCGGCCAGAACCACGATCCCCACAAGCGCGAGAATGGCGATCGGCGCGTGATTGCGGCGATAGGCCCGGGCGGAGGGCTTGGACACGTCAACCATCTCCATATCCGCCGCCAACCGCTGGATGTCCGCCGGCGCGCCTTCCAGCAGCAGCGTATCGCCGACCCGGACCACCAGTTCATCAAGCTGTCGTCCGATATTCTGGTTGCGCCGGTGCACCGCCAGGACATAGACGCCATAGCGCCGCCGAAGTCGCAACGTGCCCAGCGTCCGGCCCACCATCTTGCAACCGGGCGTGATCAGAACCTCGACCGTCGAGGTCTCGACCGCCGACACCTGATCGACGCGCTTTAGCTCCTTGTTGGCCTGCAGGCTCAGCAATTCGGTCATCTGCGTGCGCAGCACCACGCGGTCGCCAACCTGCAATTCGACCCCGTCGAGATTGCGCCGCAAAGACACGTCCCCGCGCACAACGTCCACGAGGCGCACGCCTTCGCGTTTGAACAATTGTACGCCGGTGACTTCGCGTCCGATCAGGTTGCTATCGGGCGGGATCACCGCCTCGGTAAAGAACTTCATGCGCGACCGGTCCGACAGCATCATCGCCATGCTGTCGCGTTCGGGCAGCAACTTGGCCCCGACAAAGCGCAGATAGAACATGCCCCAGATCACAACGGCCAGCCCCAGCGGGGTGACTTCGAAAATGCTGAAGGGTTCAAGCCCCTGCGCCCGTGCCACACCGTCGACCAGCAGGTTGGTCGAGGTGCCGATGAGCGTCAGCGTACCCCCCATCACCGCAGCATAGCTGAGCGGAATCAACAATTTGCTGGCGGCGACATCAAGCGTGCGCGCGAGCTGGATGAACACCGGAATCATCACCACGACCACCGGCGTGTTCGAAACGAAGGCCGATGCAAGCACCACAAAACCGAGCAACATGCCGATGGCAAAACGCGGGTTCACGCTGGCCTGTTTCTGTGCCAGCGTCGTGAAGGCATCCAGCGCCCCTGTCCGCACCAGCCCGCCCATGATGATGAACATCGCCGCGATCGTCCAGGGCGCGGGGTTGGCAAGCACCGGCAACGCCGCCTCATAAGGCAGAACACCGGTCACCAGCATCGCGGCGACCCCGGTGATGGCAACGACTTCGGTCGGAAAAACCTCGCGCAGGAACATGATGAACATCGCCGCAACGATGACCAGCGTCAGGACGGCGCTGCCGGTGTCGGAAAGCTGAAAAAGCTGCATGATGTGCGATCGGACCCGGCGCTGCGAATGGCTAGCGCACAGTTTCCTTCATTGCCGCGCCGGGTGCAAGGGGCTCGTGCCTGCGGGGCTGAACCGCAAACACACCGGCCAGCATCAGCGCGGCGGCCGCCCAGAAATAGGGCGAGTAGCTCTCTGCCAGAAGCAGCATCGCCCAGAACACGCCGAATCCGGTAACGAGATAGCTGGCCTGAACGGCAAAGACCGCCCCGGCACGCCCGACCAGCCAGACATAACCCGTGTATGTCAGCGTATGGATGACAGATGAAGCCAGCAGCGCCCATTCGGCCGCACCCCACGGCGCGCGCGGGTCAATGAACTGGCCCGAAGTCAGCGCAAGCGGCAGGCTGAGCACAGCACCGACAAGCGACGCGCCGAGCATCACCTGAAACGGGTTCATGCCCGCGATACCCCACCGTGCGACATAGTTGCCCTCGAACGCATAGCAGGCCGAGGCGATCATCGCCACCGCGACCCATCTCATCAGGCCCGGTTCCGGCAGGCTGGCCTGGGGCAGGATCAGCAGGCAGACCCCCGCCAATCCGAGCAGCAGCCCGCCGAACCGGCGAAACGAGAACCGTTCCAGCCCCAGTCCGAGCGCAATCGGAAATGCCACCATCGGCACCAGCGACAGCAGGATCGACATGACCCCCGAGGGCAGATGCGCAATGGCCGTATAGGACGCCGAGTTGGGAATGATGGTGCCGATCAATGCGATGATCACATAGGTTCGCAGCGCCCGGACGGTGAGCGGCAGGCGTTCGCGCCGCAGGATCATCACGCCACACATCAGCAGGGAACCGATCACCAGTTGCCATAAAATCAGGCCGAAATGCCCGTGTCCCGTGCTGACCGCGATCTTAGAGAGCGGTTGCGTGATCCCCCACCCGGCCCCCAGAACGGCCAGAAAGAACAGCAGGAAGATCCGCTCTCGTCGTGTCACGGGACAGCCTGTTCCAGCCGCCCCCCGACCCGGATCATGCGCAGGGATTTCGCCGCGCCGCTGCGATCATCGGTTTCGACGAACACGCCGGACAGGGTCGCCTCGCCGCTGGCCGGGCTGAACCGGGCCTTGGGCATCCCGGTGATGAAACGGCGCAGGGGCTCTTCCTTGTCCATGCCGATCACCGAGTTGTAATCACCACACATTCCCGCATCGCTCAGATATCCGGTGCCGCCCGGCAGCACCTGTGCATCTGCGGTCGGCACATGGGTATGCGTTCCCACCACAAGGCTGGCGCGGCCATCGCAATAATGCCCCATCGCCATTTTTTCCGAAGTTGCCTCGCAATGCATGTCAACGATCACCGCATGGGCAAGACCGCCGCGCGGATGCGATTTCAGGATCGGTTCCACGGCGGAGAACGGATCGTCAAACGGCCGTTTCATAAAGACCTGTCCGAGCACCTGAAGCACCAGCACCTTGCGCCCGCCCGGCGCGGTGAACAGACGATAGCCCTTGCCGGGCGCATTCCTGGCAAAATTCAGCGGGCGGACAATACGCGGTTCGGTCTCGATGAATTGCAGCATGTCCTTCTGGTCAAAGGCATGATCTCCGAGCGTCACGCAATCGGCGCCCGCATCCAGCAAAAATCTGGCATGGTCCCCCGTCAGGCCCATCCCGTTACTGGCGTTTTCGCCGTTGACCACGACAAAATCCAGTTTCCATTCCTCGCGCAGCCGAGGCAGCTGCGCCTTGATTGCGGTTCGGCCCGACCGGCCCATCACATCGCCCAAAAACAATAGTCTCATGCCATCGTCCTAGGCCGCGCTTGCGCCTGGGGCAAGGGCAATGCGCTTGTCCGGCGCTAGGCGCCTATTCCGCCCCGGCGGATCATCGTGTCGGCCACATGCGCATAGGCCTTGCGCCAGGCCGCTTCGAGTTCCGGGGTAAGCTCGTCGCCCAACCCCTTGCGCAATGTCTCGATCAGGGCGTCGCCCATCGGTGCGAAATGTGCCGCTTCCACGCCCAGCGACGCGTGCAACCTGCCCAGCCCAAGGTATTGCTGAGCACTGCTGGCATCATCGTTCAGCCGCGACAGGATAACGCTCAGCGTGGTCATGAATTTCATCCCCTGCCCCTCGATGTCTTCGCGAAACATGTCGCGCAGTTCCGGCGCGTGCCGGAACAGTGCCTGATAGAAATAACGCGGGTGATCGGTGAACTCGTCGCGCAATCGCTGCAGGCTGGCGCGCACCAGATCCAGTTCGGTCCGTGACAATATCATGTTATCTACCCCATCTGCGAGATGCAGAAAGGGTATCACGCCGATGGATGCGCGAATTTGATCTGACCCCGTGTTTTCCCGGATCAGCGCCCGAAGGTCAGGATACGGCTTTCCGTGACGACAAAATCCAGCGGCTGATCGGTCGGTTCGAGCGGCAAGGAGCCGGCCTCCTGCGCGTCAAAGGCAAAGCCGATGGCAAGCGTGGCGCGCCGGGACCGCAACCGTTCGAGCGTGCGATCATAGAACCCGCCCCCATATCCCAGCCGACCGCCTTTGGCGTCAAAGGCAACCAGCGGCACGATGAGCATCTCGGGTTCAAAGAAATCGTCATCTTGCGGCACCCGCGTGCCAAATGCGTTGTCGCGCAACGGCGTATCCGGTTCCCAGCGGCTGAATCGCAACGGTTGCGCAGCGGCCTCGATCACCGGAAGCCCGACCGGACCGTGCGCCGCCGCCTCGGCCATCGCAGGAAGCGGATCGATCTCGGTGCGGATCGGCAAATAGCCCGCGAGCGGCACCCCCCGATACCCGGCGAGCAGTTCCGAAAGCCGTCCGGCACCGGCCCCGTCCGCCGCATCGAACGCAGACTTGCGCCGGGCAAAGGCGGCCTTGCGCGCGGCGGTCTTGATGGCGGCCAGATCGCTCATAGCAAGACGATCCCCGCCAGCCCGAGAAACACGAAAAAGCCCACGACATCGGTTACCGTCGTCACGAAGGTGCCCGAGGCCAGCGCCGGGTCGACGCCCATCCTGTCCATCGCCACCGGAATGACCGTGCCCGCCAGCCCGGCGACCACCAGGTTGACCACCATCGCAACGGCGATGACGTAACCGATCTGCGCCGAGCCGAACCAGATCAGGCCGACAACGCCCATGACCACGGCAAACACCACCCCGTTCAGCAGGCCCACCAGCACCTCGCGCCGGATCACCCGCCAGACGTTCGAACCGGTCAGGTCGCGCGTCGCCAGCGAGCGCACGGCAACCGTCAGCGACTGTGTCCCGGCATTGCCGCCCATTGACGCGACAATCGGCATCAGCACCGCCAGTGCGACAAAGCGCGCCAGCGTGTCCTCGAACAGGGCAATCACCAGCGACGCGAGAATCGCGGTCAGCAGGTTCACGGCGAGCCAGGGAAGGCGACGCTTGACGGTTTCCCCGACACTGTCCGAAAGCGAGCTTTCATCACCGACCCCGGCAAGGCGCATGATATCTTCCTCATGCTCTTCATCCAGGACCGCCATCGCATCATCGATCGTGATCATGCCCGCCAGGCGCCCGTCATCATCCACCACCGGCGTTGAAATCAGGTGGTACTGGTTGAAGGCATAGGCCACGTCCTCTTCATCCTGGGTCGCCGGGATGACGGTGAACATGTCCTCGGTGATATCGAGCAACGGCGTCTCGCGCCGCGCGCCCATCAGCTTGCCAAGACTCACGTTGCCCACCGGGCGCATGCGCGGATCGACCAGGATCACGTGATAGAACTGTTCCGGCATGTGGTCGTTGCTGCGCATGTAGTCGATCGCCTGCCCGACATTCCAGTGCTCGGGCGCCATCACGACCTCGCGCTGCATCAGGCGGCCCGCCGAGCCCTCGGGATAGGACATCGCCTGCCTGACGGCGAGCCGGTCGGTCTCGTCAAGCGCGCCCAGAATCGCGTCCTGCTGTGGCTGCTCCAGATCCTCGATGAGATCGACGACATCATCGCTTTCGAGTTCGCGCACCGCTTCGGCCAGAACCTCGGGATGCAGGATCGAGATCACGTCCTCGCGCAGGCCTTCGTCGAGTTCCGACAGGATGTCGCCGTCAAATTCACGGTCGTAGAGCCGGATCAGCCGGCCCCGGTCGAACGCGTTGAGCTGTTCGAGCAGGTCGGCGATGTCCGCCGCGTGCATCGGCTCCATCAACTCGATCAGCTTGGCCTGATCGTTGGTATCTACCGCATAGAGAATTCCCGCCACGGCCCGTGGATCAAGCTCGTAGGCCGAGTCGTCACGGAGCTGTTCTTCGGTGTCTTGTTCGACGTCATCAACCATGTACTGTCCCCCGCAATTGCCCCCTAGATAGAAGAAGCTGCTATCGGAAAACAATGACAATACCGCGATTTACGGCAAGAATTCGCTTCGCTACGCTCAGAGACCGAGTGTCGCCACACCACAGGAGCCAGACATGCAGGGAACCGTGATCCTCAAGGGGCAGGTGCTGTCTTTCATCGGCTCGCCCTTTGCCGATGCGCCGACAGATGCGGCAAGGCTGGACGAGGCCATCGCGCTCCGCGACGGACAGATTGACGCCATCGGCGACCTTGACGACCTGCAACGGCAGGCCCCCGGCGCAAGCGTGGTCGCCTATCCGGACAAGCTCATTACCGCCGGTTTCGTCGACGCCCATGTGCATTTCCCGCAGACCGCGATGATCGCAAGCTGGGGCAAGCGGCTGATCGATTGGCTCAACACCTATACCTTTCCCGAGGAGATGCGGTTCGGCGACGCCGCATATGCCGCAGAAATCGCGGCGCGGTATCTCGACCTGAGCGCCGCGCACGGCACCACGACCATGTGCAGCTTTGCCACCATCCACCCCGAAAGCGTCTCCGCCTTCTTTGCAGAGGCACAGCGGCGCAATCAGCGTGTTATCGCCGGCAAGACCTGCATGGACCGCAATGCGCCGGACGGCCTGCGCGACACGGCGCAGACCGCCTATGATCAATCGCGCGCCCTGCTGGAAAAATGGCACGGGGTCGATCGCATATCCTATGCCATCACACCGCGCTTTTCCCCGACCTCGACGCCGGAACAGCTCGAAGCGATGGGCGCGCTCTGGGCCGAACATCCAGACTGTCTCATGCAGACCCACCTGAGCGAGCAGGTGGACGAAATCGCCTGGGTGCACGACCTCTTTCCCAATGCGCGCGACTACCTCGATACCTACGAAGCGCATGGTCTGCTGGGCGAGCGCGGACTCTACGGCCATGCGATCCACCTGGAAGAGCGCGAGCGCGCCCGCCTGCGCGAAGTCGGGGCGGCGGTGGTCCATTGCCCCACGTCGAACACCTTCATCGGCTCGGGCCTGTTCGACCTGATGGGATTGATGCGCGAGGGTCAGACCATCGGGCTTGCCACGGATACCGGTGGCGGATCGTCCTTTTCAATGCTGCGCACGATGGCCGCCGCCTACGAGATCGGACAGTTGCGCGGAGTGGCGCTGCACGCGGCGCAGCTTCTGTGGCTGGCCACCGCCGGATCGGCCAGGGCGCTGCACATGACGGACAGGATCGGCAACCTGCGCCCCGGTATGGAGGCGGATCTGATCGTGCTCGACCTTGCCTCGACCCCCGCCATCGCACAGCGGACGGCACGGGCCGAAGACATCTGGGAAGCCCTGTTCGCGACCATCATGATGGGCGATGACCGCGCGATCCACGATGTCTGGATCGGCGGTCAGAGCCGACGCGGCTAAATCTCGGCACCAATGCGGCGGGCCAGCTCGGTCTGACGCCGGATGGCCGCACCCAGGTCCAGTGTCGCAATCTGGCCGTCGGCGACGATCTGCCGGCCTTCGACGAACAGGTATTTCACCCGCGTCGGCCCTGCCAGCAGCAGCGCCGCGGGATCCCAACTGCCCGCGCTTTCAACGCCGCTCGTGTCCCAGATCGCGATATCCGCGCGTTTGCCCACGGCAAGACGCCCGCAATCGTGGCGCCCCAGCACATCCGCGCCGCCACGGGTGGCGATCTCCAGAGCCTCGCGCGCGCTCATCGCGTCGGCTCCGCCTGCGACGCGTTGCAACAGCATCGCCATCCGGGCCTCGGAAACGAGGTTGCCGGAATCGTTGCTTGCCGACCCATCCACGCCGATCCCCACCGGCACGCCGGCATCCCGCATCGCCCGCACCGGGGCAATTCCGCTGCCAAGACGGCAATTGGAACAGGGACAATGCGCCACGCCTGTGTGCGATCGCGCAAACAGGTCGATTTCCTGACCGTCCAGCTTGACGCAATGCGCATGCCAGACATCCGGCCCAATCCAGCCGAGTTCCTCGGCATATTGCCCCGGACGACAGCCGAAATTGGCTTCGGAATAGGCGATATCCTCGTCATTCTCGGCAAGGTGGGTGTGCAGCATCACCCCCTTGTCGCGCGCGAGCAGCGCCGCGTTGCGCATCAGATCGCGGCTCACCGAAAAGGGAGAGCAGGGCGCGATGCCGACCCGGCACATTGCCCCCTCGCCCGCGTCATGATGGGCATCGATCACGCGGATGCAATCTTCGAGGATTCCCGCCTCGTCTTCGACCAGCATATCCGGCGGCAGGCCGCCGTCGCTCTCGCCGATGCTCATCGCGCCGCGCGTCGGGTGAAACCGCAGACCAAGTTCCGAGGCCGCCGCAATCGTGTCATCGAGCCGTGCGCCGTTGGGATAGAGATAGAGGTGATCCGATGACAGCGTGCAACCGGACAGCGCCAGTTCGGCCAACCCGACCTGCGCCGAAACGAACATCTCTTCGGGGCCGAAGCGCGCCCAGATCGGATACAGCGTCTTGAGCCAGCCGAAGAGCAGCGCATCCTGAGCGCGGGGCACCGCGCGCGTCAGGGTCTGATAAAGATGATGATGGGTGTTCACCAACCCCGGTGTCACCACACATCCCGATGCCTCATGCACCGCGCCGTCGCTTTTCAGACCGTGCCCGATCTCGGTGATGAGCCCGTCGCATATGCGGATATCGGCACCGGCAAGCTCCCGGCGCGCATCATCCATGGTAAGCACCGTATCCGCGTTCCGGATCAGGATTTCGGGCATGTTCGTCTCCACACTTCTGATATGGCCCGGTTCGGATGAGAAGTGTGAACGCGCGCCAACAGAAAACGGGCAAAGGACTTGGCGCGCCCGTTCTGTGTAACGCCAGTTGCCCTGCGGCTCAAGCCTCGGCGGTGGCAAGCATCGCCAACGCGGCAGCGTGAATGTCGGGGTTGGCGGCGGCGATGACCCGGCCACCCAGATGCGCGGGTTCGCCCCGCCAGTTGGTCACGACGCCGCCAGCGGCCTCGATCACCGCGATGGGACCCTGAATGTCATAAGCGCTGAGGCCCGCTTCGATCACCAGGTCGATCTGCCCCGCCGCCAGCAGGCCGAGAGCATAGCAATCGAGCCCGTACCGGGTGAGCTTGACCCGCGCCGCCACGGCCTCGAACGCCGCACGCTCGGTCGGCGTCCCGATCTCGGGGAAGGTGGTAAACAGGATCGCCTGATCGAGATCGTGCGTGTCTCTCGTCGCCAGTTCAACAGTGCCCAAGGGGCCGACCAATTCGGAAACGCGCGATCCGCCATCGCCTTTTGCGCCGATAAAGCGTTCGCGCGTATAGGGTTGATCTATGATTCCGAGTGTCGGACCGTTCTCGTCCGACAGGGCGATCAGGACACCCCAGGTCGGTGTCCCGCTTATGAAGGCGCGGGTGCCGTCAATCGGATCGAGCACCCACTCCCGTCCTGACGTGCCCTCCTGACGCCCGAACTCTTCTCCCCAGATACCATCCTGAGGCCGGTGCAAGGTCAGCAGATCACGCATCGCCTGTTCTGCAGCACGATCCGCCACCGTGACCGGATCAAATCTCGCACTTTCCTTGCTCTGCGCCACAAGCCCGGCCTGCCGGAAATATGGCATGATTGCGGTACGCGCCGCGTCCGCAAGCAGATGCGCAAGGGCAAGGTCTGAAAGTGTCGCAGAGGTCATGGCAGGCAACTGCCAGCCCTCTGCGGGAAATGCAAGCGTGTCTTCGTCCGGATCAATTTTCGGATCAGGCGACGTCGCTCAGCACGCGGGCCAGTTCAAACAACCTGCGGCGCTGGTTCTCCGGGATCGCGTAGTAGGAGCGCACAAGGTCGAGCGCCTCCTTATCACCCATGAGATCGGTCGGGACCATCGACTTGTCACCCTCGGCCCGCTCCGCCTCTTCGAGACCTTCAAAAAAGAAGCTTACCGGAACGTCCAGTGCGTCCGCGATGTCCCAGAGGCGGGATGCGCTGACGCGGTTGGCCCCGGTTTCGTATTTCTGAATCTGCTGAAACTTGATTCCGACCTGCTCGGCCAACTGCTGTTGTGTCATGCCGATCAACCATCGACGGTGACGAACGCGCTTTCCCACATGCACATCTACAGGGTGAGTCATACATTTCTCCTTTTCAAAACTAATTAACATTCAGGCGCGACCGCTGGTTTCAACCATGACGGCTGGCACAGTCAACACGTGCAAGCCCGCCTTGGCCAGACCCGAACCACTCCACGGCGCTGATACTAAGGGCTTTTGAGTTGAATTCAAGACAAGCAACTCCCGGTAAGCGGGAAGTGACTTCTGGCTAAAGTTGTATTTGTGCCTCTTTGGAAACAGATCCTGACGTGACTGCAATTGCCCGGCTTGAGATCAGGCCGACTATCGAATTCCCTGCACGACACGTTTAACTTGTCTTCAACATTCACCTTAAACCTTCGCAAACACAAGGATTTTGATATGCTCGCCTATCACATAGCAACCAAGGGGGGTGTAGCAGAGCTTGCGGAAATCCCGGTTCCCGATCCCGGAACCGGCCAGATCCAGGTCCGCGTGATGGCCTGCGGATTGAACTTCGCCGACCTGCTGACACAAAAAGGCACGTATCAGGATATTCCCGACGCACCGTTTACGCTTGGGATGGAATTGTCGGGAATCGTCACGAAAACAGGCGATTCGGTGGACAATCTCTCAGAGGGTGATCGCGTCGCTGTCTTCTCGGGTCAGGGTGGTTTGGCAGAATTCGGCGTGTTCGACGCCGCGCGCGCAATTACGATTCCCGACAGCATGAGCTTTGATCACGCGGCCGCGTTGCAGATCGCCTATGGCACCAGCCACCTGGCACTGGCGCACCGCGCGCGCCTCCAAGCGGGCGAAACACTGCTGGTCACCGGAGCCGCCGGGGGCGTCGGTCTGACCGCTGTCGAGATCGGCAAGTTGATGGGGGCGACCGTGATTGCCCATGCCCGGGGCGCGGACAAGCTCGATGTCGCGCGCGCGGCGGGTGCGGATCACCTGGTGGAAGATTCCGAGGATCTGCGCGCACGTGTGCTGGACCTGGGCGGGGCCGATGTCGTCTATGATGCGGTCGGCGGCGCCGCCTTCAAGGCTGCATTCAGGGCGTGCAAGCCCGAGGGACGGCTGTTGCCGATCGGCTTTGCCAGCGGCGAAGTGCCGCAAATTCCGGCCAACCACCTGCTGGTCAAGAACCTGTCGGTCCTGGGGTTCTATATCGGTGGCTATATGAAGTTCCGCCCGGACCTCGTGCGCGACAGCTTCCGGCAACTCATCGACTGGCACAGTGCCGGGCGGCTGCATCCGCATGTCAGCCACAGCCTGCCTCTGAGCAAGGTGGCCGAGGGGATGGAACTGCTGCGCAGTCGCAAATCCACCGGCAAGGTGGTGATCCACCCCGACTGAGGCTCAGCCAGCCATCTTCAGCCGCGTGCGCGGCGCCATGTCTGCAAAGGCCACGCGCAACAGCCCTGCCAGCGCCTCGGGCACCTCGCCCGACGCACTGTCTCCGCCGTAGAAATTGATATGGTTCACCGGCAAGGGCGGCAGCGCGCCGCCATGCTGGATCACCTCCAGATGCGGCGGCTGCGTGCCATCCAGAGCGACCATGACCGCGAGGTCCGCCGCCACCGTCGCCTCGATGGTGCGGTCCGAGTCGCTGTCGAGCGCCGAATCCCAGTCGATCCCCGCCCCTTCCAGAGCCCGCAACACGATCGGCCGAAAGCTGCAACTGCGTCCCTGGGCAAGACCCAGAGGATTCTTTCGCCACGCCGCCCCGCCGGGTGCGCCGACCCAGACCAGCGGGACCGAGGTCAGCCCCTCGGCCCCCGACACTATCTCGGCCTCGGTCGTCAGGATCATGTGGCATTCGCCACGCTCGAACCGGGATTTCAGATCGCGACTGTTGCCGGTCACCAGCTGGACCCTCATGCGGGGATAAGCCGCGTGAAACTGCTGCATCACGCGCGGGATCGCCGGATAAACGATGTCATGCGGGACCCCCAGAACGATCTCGCCTTCAAAGGCCTGATCGGTCAGACGCGTGATCAGCTCATCATTCAGGACCACCATACGACGGGCATAGGTCAGAAGCTGTTCGCCGGACGCGGTCAGCGCCACAGTGCGGCCCGTCCGGTCGAGCAGTTCCAGGTCGAGCAGTTCCTCCAGTCGCTTGAGCTGCATAGACACCGCAGATTGGGTCAGGTTCAAAACCCCGGCCGCGCGGGTCACACCACCGGTATCGGCGACAGCCACGAATGAGCGCAGCGTGGTTATATCGAGATTTCGCATATCACATTCCCTGATGCGTGTCCTAACAAACATTGGCTTTCATCATGGATCATAGTTGCACATACATCAAGGCAATTGATCGAACGGCGACAATCCATCGCAAACATGAAAGGACACGGATCATGGCCAATATTTCCATACCCGCTCATCTGCGCCGCTCGCGCAGCACACTCATGTCCCGGATGGCGCGGCGGCTGGGTCTCTGGCGACAGCGCCGGGCGCTCGCGCGGCTCGATGACGCGGCCCTCGAAGATATCGGCGTCACCCGCCGCGAAGCCGAGGCAGAAGCCCGCCGTCCGGTGTGGGATGCACCGGCAAACTGGCGTCTCTGAGCCTGCGGAACGCCATCGGCGCAAACGCTTCCGTCCCGCCGCAGGTTTACTCGAATTTCCGCAATCGATTCCGTCGGATTCACTTGAAAAAGCCCGCTGCGGGTACAATATTCGAAGAGAAAGCTGTCGGACCGATCCGGCGGCACCTTTTTGATATGAACGGAGACCTTGAATGGCTGAATTCGACACGAGTCACATGACAGGCCGGACTGCTGCCGGTGTGCGCAGTGCGGCGATCGACGAAGGCCTGCGTGCGCACATGAACAAGGTCTACGGCACGATGTCCGTAGGCATGCTGATCACGTTCGCCGCCGCCTGGGCCCTGTCCGGCCTTGCGGTGAGCAGTGTACCGACCGCATACCAGATCGGCGCAGATCAGTATCTGACCGGACTCGGCGCTGCACTGTATACATCGCCCCTGAAATGGGTGGTGATGTTTGCGCCGCTCGCCTTTGTTTTCGGCTTCAGCGCCGGGATCAACCGTATGTCGGCCGCCACCGCGCAGACCGTGTTCTACGTGTTTGCCGCCGTGATGGGCGTTTCGATCAGCTCGATCTTCCTCGTCTTCACGGGCTACTCGATCATGCAGGTGTTCCTGATCACCGCGATCGCGTTCGCCGGCCTGTCGCTCTGGGGTTATACCACCAAGAAAGACATCTCCGGCTGGGGCAGCTTCCTGATCATGGGCGTGATCGGCCTGATCGTGGCCTCGATCGTGAACATCTTCTGGCCGATGCCCGGACTGTCCTTCGCGATCTCGATCCTCGGTGTGCTGATCTTTGCAGGCCTGACCGCGTACGACACCCAGAACATCAAGAACACCTATGTGCAGATGGCGCATTCCGGTGACACCGAATGGCTGGGCAAAGCCGCGATCATGGGTGCCCTGAACCTGTATCTCGACTTCATCAACATGTTCATGTTCCTGCTGCAACTCTTGGGGAATCGAGAGTAACCGTCCCTACAGCACCGCTTGAGCCTGCCAAGACGCTGTCTTGGCAGGCTTTTTTGTTTCTTAGACATCTTCTCTTGAGACCGCGAGACTAATTCACGTACCGGCTGGCGCCTGTAGGATCAGCGATGTGCTGTTCCGGGTACTGAAGCAGGATGTCTTCGGTGATGGCATCGTTGGTGGTTGAAAAGGACCCTCGCCCCCAAAACCGGCAGCCCCAGTAGTGGACCTGTTACGATTTGGTGCCGCTCCGATTGCCCACTTAAGCGGCCATTCTTTCGAAAGCCAAGGGGGTTTTCCAGCTCAGGGCTGAGTGGCGTCTGCGTGGATTGTAGAACCCGTTTATGTATTCGAAGATGGCGATCTCGGCATCGCGGCGTGTTCGCCAGGACCGTTGCCAAAGTAGCTCAGCCTTGATCGTCTTGAAGAAAGTCTCAACCGCCGCGTTGTCGTAGCAATTGCCAGTGCCGCTCATCGACATCTGGACCCCATGCTTTCGCAGGAGCTTCTGATAATCGTGAGAACAATATTGGCTGCCGCGGTCCGTGTGATGAATGCATCCTTGGGGCGGTTGCCGCAGAGCCACAGCCATCTTAAATGCCCGGATGGCGAGATCACGCTTCATCCGATTGCTGACAGCCCAGCCGATCACCCGCCGAGAATGCAGATCAAGGATAACGGCAAGGTAGAGCCATCCTTCTCGGGTCCAGACATAGCTAATGTCACCGGCCCACTTCTGGTTCGGCTGATCTGCGCGGAAGTCCCGGTTCAATAGGTTGGGTGCTATGTTGAATGCGTGGTTGCTATCGGTCGTCACCTTGTGTTTGCGGGTTCTGACGACGGATATGCCGTTCTCTTGCATCAAACGGACAACACGGCGATGCCCAAAATCAAAGCCAAGCTCCTTCAGCTCTTCGGTCATGCGGCGCCTGCCAAGTCCTACCCTTACTACCTATGCGACACGAAAGGTTGCAACTCCTACTGCAAGTCCATTCGCCGCGCTGATATCGAAGAGGGCTTCGAGTCGCTCCTGCGGAACATGACGCCGTCGCGCAGCCTGCTCAGCGTCGCCCGCAAGATGTTTGCCGATCTGTGGGACGACCGACTGGTACGGGCGGAAGCTGACGAACAGGACCTGAAAAGCGCCTCGGTGAAATCGAGCGCCAGAGTGACGCGCTGCTCGCCCGAATCGTGGAGACAGAGAGCGTTCCTGTCATCACGGCATATGAGAAAAAAGATCGGTGCGCTCAGTGCGTATTCCAAAACCACTCGGCATCCTGTCCATGCTTGATACGGCACCCTGTCCATAATGAAGCAGCAGACAAACAACGACACGGGCACAGGCTATCATACAGCGGATCAGGGGCGAGATGAGCCAGCCCCGGCCCGCTCTCCATAAGAAGGGCCGTAGGGACGGGGCTGGCGGCGGTCGAATTTAGGAGGTCACCCATCCGCTCAGAGCAGTATCCTTTTACTACGCAAGCCTCGCCGCATAGGGCCACGCCGTAGCGCTTACGGATCCCGGACTACAAGATCAACAGCGTCGAGGATCTGCTACCGTGGAAATGGAGCCCGTAGCGGTCAGACCGGACGGTTACCGAAATAGGCCGAGGCTCTGTGGAAACTCGTCGGGTTGTGGCTATCGTTGGCTACTTGGCAGATGCTGGCTTTCAGGTGAGGGATAGTGTTCTTGTAGATCACTGCGGGATTGCGGCCATCAAGCCTCGGATGCCGATGAGTGCGACCATACCTTCGACCGGCTTTAACAGGCCGCTGAAAAAGATCTCAGTCGCGCGCCTGTCGGCTCGCTCGTCAGGCTCCAATGCGCTGGATTTTCATCAGCTCAACGAGAGGGCCCGAAAAATGACGCCCCTTAGCGTCGAAAAGGCGATGGCCGGATTTTTTCAGCGGCCTTCTAAGGGACTGTTTTTGCAGAGGCTTGCGCCAGTACGTTCTGAACAAAACGTACCGAATATGTCTGGGCCGATAAGGACATCATCAGGAACGCGACAATCAAGATGACACCGAAGGTGGCGGCACTTTTTCATCTTGGGAGACCCAATAGACAACTGGGGTAAGGATATCGTTCTCATCGACCGCCTCGACCGGCATCATGGCGACAAGCCTCCGTTTTGAGCGGCGCGGTGTACCTTGTAACGTAACATAAGGCCCAAACTGGCCTGCACTACCCGGCGGGGCGCTACGGTGCCCCGCCTTATTGCTGTTCTAAAACCTTCAGAGCTAAGTTACGGTTACAAGTTACAAAATAGTCAGCGGCAGGTAGATTTGCTACGGAATATTAAGGACGTTAGAGGAGCGCACAGGGTGCCTTAGGCTATGGCGCAGGGTTTTGTGCAGCACACCCCTTAGGTGGGGCCTGTGCGGCCCGCTCTGGGCCTCTCCCGTCTGTTTGCGCTGGGCTGGGCCGTTATGGGTTGCACCAACGCGCCGGACCATCACCGCGCCTAATTAACGCTCAGCGATTCGGTCTGCCAGCTCCCGCGTTCGGGGAAGTATCGGATCGTGCCGGTAAACGTGCCCCTCAGCATCGCCCCGAATCCATTTTGGGCGTCGAAGTGCCCGTTCACTCGGTATAAACAATCGCCAAGATGGCCCGTCCCGGCGTCATAGCGCCAAGGGAACTCTGCTGTAGAAGGCGCAGCCAACGGATAAATACTCCGACGAAGGTCGTTCCCTGTTTCTTCAATTCACTGCTGCTCATAACGGCTCCTCTACTAACGAAATCGGCCACCAGAGTTTCCTCTGGCAGCCGGGGAGTTAGTAAGCCGCCCGTAGACAACCGCGCTGGCCTTTAGGCCGAAGCCCTGGACATACGCCAGTGCCTCCCCGACCATAAGGTTCGAGGAGGTGCATTACGGTCTGCACCGACCGCTACGGGAGGGGTTACTACGCCCCGAGATCGGCCATTTTCGCCAATCCTGAGTGCAGCCTAGCCCGAATGTCTAAAAATCGAAAGTGCAATCGTCACCTTGCGGCCATACTGAAGGCGTTGATTCCAGTGCTAAAATCGGGGTGACGTCTGAGAAGGGTGGTGCCGCTGATAGGACTCGAACCTACGACCCCATCATTACGAATGACGTGCTCTACCAGCTGAGCTACAGCGGCATCCTTCTCTTTCTGCGGCCCTACTATGGCCCTACTAGTTACTCCGCGCCTTCTCTAACTCACTGGTCTTGAACGTCAATCGCGGATGGACCCGCTACTTACGAAAGACCTGCTCTACCAGCTGAGCTATTGAGGCGACGGACGCTCCGTTTATAGGCTGAACGCCTGTCGCGCAAGGGAGAATCAGAACGGGATTTCCTCTTCGCCATCATCAGGAAGCTCAAACCCGAACAGCCCAGCGCGCGGCGGTTCGGGCCAGTTCGAGTCGAACCAATCCGTCTTGATCTTGTAATTGTATGCATAGGGATAACGCGGAGGTTGTCGGGGACGAACCTCACAGACTTCATGGCAGCTTACAACTTCGCGCGCTGTCTCAAGACCCTCAACGGGCTCACACTCTACGAATACATCTGCAAGGTCTGGACCATCAGAGCCAGACAGATTCATCCTAAATCCGATCCACCAGATGCCGGGACTGAACACCTTGTGTGTCTCGGGTCTGCTACATTAGCCCCATCGCGGCTCCCGGCCAGGAGCTGCGATGGGGTGGGATACAGCGCTGAACACCTTGTGGCCTGACCACGATCGCTAGCAGGCGATCCCGCCTCTCTTCACCGTCTCGAACAGTTGACGGCGGCCCGTTTTTCGGGACCGCGAAGCATAAGGAAGAGAGTGTGATATGATACCAGCAGCAGCCGTGATCGGCATAGATGTTTCCCGCGATTGGCTCGACGGTTTTATGCGTCGAACGGGCGACGGCTCCGCCTGCCCAACACCCCAGCAGGCCATGCGCAACTTCTCACGCCGATCCAGGATTTGTCCCAGCCAGCGCGGGTCGGATTTGAGGCAACGGGCGGTCAGGAATGGCTGCTCTGGTCTACGTTTGTCGCGGCCGGGTGGAGGCTGTGCAACTACCACCGGCACAAATCAAGGCCTTTGCCCTTTCCCGGGGCACACGGGCAAAGACCGACCGGATCGATGCCGAGCTCATCGCGCGGTTCATGCTGTTCAGGCCTGAAGTCGGGCGGAAACTGC
Source organism: Sedimentitalea sp. XS_ASV28 (assembly GCF_041224545.1). Taxonomy (NCBI): domain Bacteria; kingdom Pseudomonadati; phylum Pseudomonadota; class Alphaproteobacteria; order Rhodobacterales; family Paracoccaceae; genus Sedimentitalea; species Sedimentitalea sp. XS_ASV28. The sequence goes on from NZ_JBGFGP010000177.1 coordinate 102,860, forward strand.
CGGGAGAGAACCTGCGTGTTCTCAGAGCTTTAACTACACGCAGAGCTCAAGTGGTAGAGATGCGTAAACGGCTTTCTGCACAGATAGCGGCGCGTAGGAAACAACACATTTCTGCCGATCTCGAGGATATGGACGCCAACCTCCTGGCAATGCTGGACTGACGTGCCCCCCACTGGTCCCTCGTTCATGACGAGAGTCTGCGGGTTTGATTTTGGTAGTCGTCGGTTTCGGGCTTGGCAAGCGCGCCTGGCGCGGAGCCCTCAAATTGCTCAAGCGTCCGGCGCGCTTCGGCCGGTGTTTTGTTCCCGAGCGATGAGTGCGGCCTGACGGTGTTGTAATCGTAACGCCAGAGCGCCAGCTTCCGGCGGGCGTCGTCCAGGGTGTCAAATGTCTCCTCGTTCAGCAGTTCGTCGCGCAGGCTGCCGTTGAATGGCTCGATAAAGGCGTTCTGCTGCGGCTTCCCTGGGTCGATATAGTGCCACGGAATTGCGTTCTGATCGGCCCACCTCGGAATGGCCCGGCTCGTGAACTCTGTCCCCCTCGCCGTTGTCTCTCGAACCAATGGCGTTCCAATGGTTCGATCGCTGACTATGAATCCGGGTTTACCGTAGATCCGCACCAGCGCATCCAGCTCACGCGCGACACGCGCGCCGGAGATGCTGGTGTCAGCAATCAGGCACAGGTTTTCGCGACTGCAATCGTCTATCACTGCCAGGATGCGGAATTTCCGGGACGCCCCGAAGCTGTCAGCCAGGAAGTCCAGCGACCCGCGCGCATTGGGATGCGCCGCCCGATCTCAATCCGGTCGAAATCAATTGGGCGCGAACCCATAGCGTTCGCGCCCTCATATTCTACGAACTCAAGGCCCACCTGAGGCGCATCCGCGAACGGGTGGCACGGCTTGGAACCCAAGTCGCAACGACCGCACGCCATGTCGTCTACTCATGTCAATCCCCGGAGTTGGTGCGATCACGGCAACGTCTTTCGTCACGGTCATTGAAGATCCATGCAACTCAAAAAATCGCGTTCTGTTGGTGCTTAGGTCGGGTTGACGACACGGCGACACCAATCAGCAGAGGTTGACTATGACGGTCACATTTCCCGACGTAGAGACAAACAGCTGCGATGGCTGCTCTACGAGGCCGCATCGACCATCCTGACCCGCATCGCAGCTGAAAGCAACTTGCGCAGATGGGGCCTCGGGCTGCGCGAAATGGTCGGTTTCAAACGCGCCGCCGTTGCCATGGCGCGCAAGCTCGCCGTGATAATGTATGCGATGCTGAAATCCGGGGAAGTCTTCGATCCACAGATATGAGCCGCCATGAAGCCTGCGAGGTGCGTTCGCAGCTGGTCGTGGCTATCGTAGTGGAAGCGCTTGACGGTGACCTCCTTGATCGTGCGGTTCATTCGCTCGACTTGACCGTTCGTCCATGGGTTGTTGGGCTTGGTCAGCCTTCCATTCCAAAGAAAGGATCGCACCATCAAACCGTAGGATCAAACACCTAGACCTAGCCTAGATCGTAACCGGCCGCTCTGGGCCGCCTTCTGAGCATGGTCGCAAGATCTTAGGCTACCGTCGTTACCGACGTCGTATTGACAGGGAGATCGGATGCGGCAGGGTAAAGTGCTGGGTGTGGAACGCCGCCGACGGTGGTCGGATGAGAAGAAGCTGGCGATCCTTGGGAAGGTTGGCTTGTCCGGGCGGACCGTTGCGGATGTCGCGCGGGAGGAAGACCTGACGCGACAGCACATCTACCAGTGGCGGCAGGAGTTGCGGCGCAAGGGAATTTGGCCGCGATCTGAGGAAACGGTGTTCTTGCCGGTGGACCTTTCTCCGGTTCTGGAACCAGAGCTGAGATCGGCGGTGGAGGCGCCGGAGTCCGCGGTGGAGATCGTGCTGCGCAATGGTCGCCGGCTTCTGTGCAGTGGCGGCATAGAGGATCATTATTTGGCGCGGCTGATCCGGTTGGTGGAGACGGCATGATCGGCCCCGGCACAAGTGTGCGGGTCTACCTGGCCTGTGGCGCGACCGACATGAGGAAGGGGATTGCAGGTCTCGCGGCCCTTACTCAGGACGTGCTCCGTCAGAAGCCGACCGGTGGCGCGGTTTTCGCCTTTCGCGGGCGCATGGATGACAGAGTCAAACTTTTGTATTGGGACGGCCAGGGCTTCTGTCTTTATTGCAAGGTCCTGTCCCGTGGGCGTTTTCCCTGGCCCTCGGCCAGTGACGGGGTGGCCCGGCTGACCTCGGCGCAGTTGGCAATGCTCTGGGAAGGAATTGACTGGAGACGGCCAGACTGGGGCGCGCCGCCGGCCCGGGTTGGCTGATTATCTGACTGTTTTTGCTTATTTTATTAATCATTCCGAGGAGTCGTGATAGACAGGCGCATGACCTCCGCCACCGCCCAATTGCCCGACGATCCGGTCGCCCTGAAGGCGATGATCGTTGCTTTGCAGGCGGAGAATGCGCAGGTGGAAGAGACGATCGCGCGGCTGAAGGCCAGCCTGCGGGCTCACGAGGCACTGGTGCAGGCGCTGCGGCTGCGGATCGCCCGGCTGAAGAAGCAGCGGTTCGGCCAGAGTTCGGAGAAGATCGAGCGGGAGATCGAGCAACTGGAACTGGCGCTCGAGAACCTCGAGGTGAGCCAGGCCAGCGGTGAGGCCGAGATGCCACCCGAAGAGGATGACGAGGTCACCGCGTCGGTCGCCGAGGGCAAGACGGTCGCCATCCCGCGCCGTCGCAAGCCGCGGGTGACGGCCGCGACGCCGCGCGAGCGCATCGTGCTCGATCCCGGCGACAGTTGCCCCGACTACGGCGGCGCCCTGCGCCTGATCGGCGAAGATGTCAGTGAGATTCTCGATCTGATCGCCGCCAAGCTGAAGGTGGTCGAGACGGCCCGGTTGAAGAAGTCCTGCCGGCGCTGCGAGAAGATCACCCAACTGCCGGCGCCGTC